>CAYTVV010000033.1:0-27354 GCA_964441875.1 uncultured Desulfurivibrio sp. | reverse complement strand
TCCAGTACGCCCATGCCCGGTTGCACAGCATCCGCAGGCAGGCCGAGGCCAAGGGCATTACCCTGGGGAGCTTGCAGGATGCGCCGCTCGGGAGACTCACCCTGGATGACGAGACCCATTTGCTCAAGGCCATGGCCGCTTTTCCTGCTTTGGTGGAGGGCGCGGCCCTTGATCTGGCTCCGCATCGGCTGGTTTTTTTCCTTCAGGATGTTGCCGGGCAGTTTCACAGTTACTATAATAAGCACCGGATTGTTTCCGAGGATGCGGAACTGAGCCGGGCCCGTCTTTGGCTGGCCATGGGTATAAGGGTTGTCTTGCGAAATGGTCTTGCCCTGATTGGGGTGAGCGCTCCGGAATCCATGTAGGCCTGGGGCATGTCCTGTAACGATCAGCATGAGGAGGCGTTGCCCGGTGTTTCTTGGCAACGGATAATCTGGATATGACCGCACCGAAGCAGAAAGCCAAATTTGGATTTGTTGTCCGTTTTGAGCTGGGGTTATTGGGGATGATCAGCCTGACCCTGGTCACCGGCTGCATCTTTTTCTGGATGTTCATTATCGGCATCTGGGCCGGGCAGACTATCCTCCAGCCGACTCCGGGCGAGGAGAAATCCCCGCTGGCAAAGCTTGCCGGGGCGCTACACCCTGGAAATTCAGCTGTCGAACCCCCAGCCAATTCCGAGCAAAAGAAAAATATGGCGCCGGAATCTGGAGCACAGCCGGAATCAGCCCCTGCCGCCGGTTCGGAAACGGAATGGGCCGAGGCCGAGCCATCTTTTTTCGCCCTACAGGTTTCCGCGGTTAAGGATCAGGAGCGGGCGCAACAGGATGTGGCCCAGTGGCGGGGACGAGGCTATGAGGCCTTTTCCGTGCCGCCCGAGGACAAGGATGATCCGTTTTTCCGGGTCTATGTGGGCAAGTTTGATAAGCTGGCCGAGGCCAATCAGCTCATCGCCAAGCTGGAAAAAGAGGAAAAGGTCAAGGCCTATATCGCCCTGCTGCCTGCTTCCCGGCTCCAGGCCCCCTGATTTTTTTTGGGAAATCTTTTTCTTTGCGGGTAGTTATGGTAGAACGAACGGGTTCCGTCCAGCCGGGCGGGCCGAAAAATGTGTGAGACCGTATCATGATTGTTGTAATCGCAAAAAAAAAAAGCGATTACAACGGTTCCCGCTGCGCTACTGTAACCATTTGATTCCGTGTTACGGACATGTGGGTTTTTTCCCCATTTTACGAGGCTGTCATGATTCGTGATGCCAGAATGGACGATGTGAAGGTGATGTATGCCCTGTTGCAGCATTTTGCCAACAAGGGCTTGCTCCTTGGCCGTTCCTTAAGTTCCCTGTACGACCAGTTGCGGGATTTCAAGGTCTTTGTCAAGGATGGTGACGATTCCGCCTCCGGGCAGATTCTCGGGATCTGTGCCCTGCATGTCTGCTGGGAAAACCTGGCCGAGATCCGTTCCCTGGCGGTGGTGGAAGAAGCCCAAGGTCAGGGGTTGGGTCGGCAGCTGGTCGAGGCCTGTCTGGCCGAGGCCGATCATTTCGGCATCAGCAAGGTCTTTACCCTGACCTATCAGCCTGCTTTTTTTGAGCGGCTTACGTTCAGGCCCATCGATAAGAACGAACTCCCCCACAAGGTGTGGAGCGATTGTATTCAATGTCCGAAATTCCCCGATTGCAACGAAGAAGCCTTGGTCTGGGAAAAATGCGCCGTCGCCGCTGGCGCTGCTGTAACAAAATAATACTGTCAACGGGATATAGCCAAAACGGCTCCTAAAAAAATGCTGATCGCGCCGGGGTATGCCTTGCGGCATACTCATGGTGTTGACCTCCTGGAGTGGAAATATGGTCGGTTCTGTTTTGAAAAAGATTTTTGGCAGCAAGAACGAACGGGTTCTTAAAAGCATTCAGCCGCTGGTGGCGGCGATCAACCAGCTGGAACCCGAGATTCAGAAGCTCGATGACGCTTCGCTGGTGGCGAAGACCGAGATTTTTAAGGCGCGGCTCGCTGCCGGAGCAACCCTGGACAGCCTGTTGCCCGAGGCCTTTGCCGTTTGTCGGGAGGCAAGCTGGCGGGTTCTGGAAATGCGTCATTTCGACGTGCAGCTCATCGGCGGCATGATCCTCCATCAGGGCAAGATCGCCGAGATGAAAACCGGCGAGGGGAAAACCCTGGCCGCCACCCTGGCCGTCTATCTCAACGCCCTTACCGGCCGCGGCGTGCATGTGGTCACGGTCAACGATTATCTGGCCCGGCGCGATGCCGAATGGATGGGTAAGCTCTATAGCTTTCTCGGACTTTCCGTTGGCTCCATCCTGCATGAGATGGATGATGCGGCCCGCCGGGAGGCCTACGCCGCCGATATTACCTACGGAACCAACAACGAGTTCGGCTTTGATTATCTGCGCGACAACATGAAATTCGAGGTTGCCGAGTTCTGCCAGCGCGATTTTAATTTCGCCATTGTCGATGAGGTGGACTCCATCCTGATCGACGAGGCCCGAACCCCCCTGATCATCTCCGGGCCTGCGGAGATGTCCACCGAGCTGTATGAGAAGGCGGACCGGATCATCCCCAACTTCAAGGTCGACGAGCATTACACCCTGGATGAAAAGGCCAAGTCGGTCTCTCTTACCGAGGAAGGGGTGGCTCTGGGCGAGAAGCTCGTTGGGGTGGAGAATCTCTACGACCCCCGGAATATCGAGTGGCTGCATCATCTGAACCAGGCCTTGAAGGCCAACGTGCTCTTCAAGCTGGATGTCGATTATCTGGTGCGCAACGGCCAGGTGGTGATCGTGGACGAGTTCACGGGCCGGGCCATGGAGGGCCGTCGTTTCAGCGATGGCCTGCACCAGGCCCTGGAAGCCAAGGAGCGGGTTAAGGTGGAGCGGGAGAATCAGACCCTGGCCTCCATCACCTTCCAGAATTATTTTCGGATGTATGAAAAACTCGGCGGCATGACCGGCACCGCGGACACCGAGGCGGCGGAGTTCAAGAAGATCTACAACCTCGACGTGGTGGTCATTCCCACCCACAACAACATGATCCGTATGGATTACGCCGATGTGATCTACAAAAATGCCAAGGCCAAGGATCGCGCCATCATCCGGGAGATCCAGGAGCTGCACAAAAAGGGCCAGCCCGTGCTGGTGGGCACCATCAGCATCGACGTGTCCGAGAAGATTTCCGCCATGCTGAAAAAAGTGGGGGTGCCCCATGCGGTGCTCAACGCCAAGCAGCATGACAAGGAAGCTGAGATTGTCGCCGATGCCGGACAGAAGGGCAAGGTGACCATCGCCACCAACATGGCGGGTCGCGGCACCGACATCAAGCTGGGCGAAGGCGTGGTTGAGCTGGGCGGCCTGCATATCTTGGGCACCAGCCGTCACGAGAGCCGCCGGATCGACAACCAGTTGCGCGGCCGCTCCGGCCGTCAGGGCGATCCCGGCTCTTCCCGGTTTTATCTTTCCCTGGAGGATGATCTGCTGCGGATCTTCGGCTCCGACCGTATCTCGGGGATCATGGACAAGCTGGGCATGGAAGAGGACGAGCCCATTGAGCACACCATGATCAGCCGAGCCATCGAAAATGCCCAGCGCAAGGTGGAGGGGCATAACTTCGATATCCGCAAGCACCTGCTTGAGTACGACGACGTGATGAACAAGCAGCGCGAGGTTATCTACCGCCAACGCCGCGAGGTGTTGGGCTCGGATGATGTGCATGAGGTCGTGACCGATATGTTCCCGGAATTGGCCGAGATGGTGGCGCACGAGTTCGCCGAGACGAGGATCGCTTCGGAGGAATGGGATTGGGCCGGGGTTGCCGAAAGGATGTTTGCCCTGTTTGGTTTTTCCGGGGAGTGGAGCGAGGAGGAAAAGAAGGATCTTGATCTTGGCGGCTTTGCCGAGCTGATCCTCGCTGCCCTGGAAAATCGCTATGCCCAGCGGGAGGAGGAGGTCGGCGCCGCCAACATGCGTCATCTGGAGCGGGTTGTCCTGCTCCAAATCGTGGACCACCACTGGAAAGAGCACCTGCTCAACATGGATCATCTCAAGGAGGGCATCGGCCTGCGCGGCTATGGTCAGAAGAACCCTCTGGATGAGTACAAGAAGGAAGGCTTCAACATGTTCGGCGAGATGATCTCCACCATGAAGAACCAGACCGTCAGCACCCTGTTTCGCCTCCAACTGGTGCGCGACGAGGAGGTGGCAGAGCTGGAGCGCGAGCAGCGTCAGCAGCGCCAGCCCATGCAACTGAGTCGCGGCGCCGAAGGGGAGGATGAGCACAAGCCGTTTTCCCGCGAGGGAGACAAGGTCGGACGTAATGCTGATTGCCCTTGCGGCAGCGGGCAAAAATACAAACGATGCTGCGGCAAGAGCAGCGGGAAGAAGTGAGATGGGGCCAGAAAATTTTTCCGTACAGGGTTTTAGGGCTGCGGCGGTAAACTCCGGCATCCGGGGCAAGGACCGGCTCGATCTTGCCCTGATCGTCAGCGACAAGCCGGCTGTGGTGGCCGGGGTGTTCACCGCCAGCCTGGTCAAGGCGGCGCCGGTGCTTCTGGATATGGAGCGGTGCCGGACCGGCAAGGCCCAGGCCATCTTGGTCAACTCCGGCATCGCCAATGCCTGCACCGGCGAGGAAGGCATGCGCCTGGCCCGGATGACCACGGCCATGGCGGCCGATGCCTTGAATATCGCCCCGGAGCTGGTGCAGGTCTGCTCCACCGGCGTCATCGGGCAACAGCTGGAGCTGGCCTGTTTTCAGCGGGGGGTTCCCAAGGTAGCCCAGAGCCTTTCTGCCGATGGCTTGGTCGATGTGGCCCAGGCCATCATGACCACCGACACCGTGCGGAAGATTGCGGTGCGTACCGCCCTTATCGACGGCAAGCCGGTCAAGCTTCTCGGCATGGCCAAGGGCGCGGGCATGATCATGCCCAACATGGCCACCATGCTTGGTTTTATCCTCACCGATGCCAAAATCGAGCACGATCTGCTCCAGAGTATATTGCGAAAGGCCGCGGCAAAAACCTTCAACGCCATAACCGTGGACGGCGACACCAGCACCAACGACACGGTGCTGCTCATGGCCAATGGCCTGGCGGAGCATCCGCCCATTGCCGAGGATCGGCCCGAGGCGCTCGCGGCCTTTGCCGCCGCCCTGGAAGACCTGTGCAAGGAACTGGCCCTGATGATTATTAAAGACGGGGAGGGCGCGACCAAGCTGGTGACCATACGGGTTCAGGGCGCGGCCTCCGAGGCGCAAGCCGATCAGGCGGCCCGGACCGTGGCCAATTCCAATCTGGTCAAGACCGCCTTCTTCGGCGAGGATGCCAACTGGGGCCGAATCATCGCCGCCCTGGGCCGCTCCGGCGCCCAGTTTGACCAGCACAAGGTGGACATCGCCTTTGACGGCGTGCTCATGGTGCACAATGGCCTGGGCCAGGGCGCCGAGGTGGAGGTCCGCGCCACTGCGGTACTCAAGAAACCGGAGTTCGTGGTCAGCATCGACCTGCATGCAGGCGAGAATAGCAAGGATATCTATACCTGCGATTTTTCCCTGGATTACGTGAAAATCAACGCGGATTACCGATCATAGGGCGACAGCCTTTTCTTGCCCTCGTTGCCCCTGAATCAGTTACGATTTTATCGACGGAGGCGGCATGCGTAAGATCCTTTTTTTAGCCTTGCTCCTCGCTGTCGTAGCCATCGGCCTGCTCCATCTCTTTACCTCCGGCGATTTCATTTTTTATCACAACATCTACCGGCGGCTCAGTTATTTCCCCATCGTTTTGGGCGGCCTCTGGTTCGGCGTGGCCGGAGGGCTGGGCATCGCGGTGCTTTCCTCCATCGCCTTTATCCCCCACGTTCTCCTCTATGTCGGGCACGGACCACAAGCATACCTCAGTGAGCTGATGGAGATCGTCCTCTACCTCGCGGCCGGGCTGCTGGTCGGGGTGATCTCCGGGCGGCAGACCCGCTTGCGGGAACGCTACCAGCAGTTGTCCGAGAAACTGCAAGCCTCCTATGTCCGGCTCCATGATGAAACCGCGCAGCTCATTGAGGCGGAAACCCGGCTGGCAGCGGCGCAGAAATTTTCCGCTCTGGGCAAGCTGTCCGCTTCCCTGGCCCATGAGATAAAAAATCCTCTCGCCTCCATCAAGGGCACGGCAGAGATCCTCCGCGATGAATTTCCCAGGGATCATCCCAAGCGGGAGTTCGTGGATATCCTTTTTAAAGAAACTGGCAGGCTGCACGACACGGTGGAGGAAATCCTCCATTACTCCAAGGGGCGGCCCCAGGAACGGGAAGAGGCCACGGAGCCGCTGGCTGCGGTGGCCCGGCATGTTGGGGCGCTGCTGGAGAGGCAGTTGCGGGAAAAACAGGTGCGCTTTATCCTGCCGGAAAATGGCGAGGCCCAGCATCTGCTGGTGGAAAGCGCCAAGTTCTCCCAGGTGCTGTTGAACCTTGGTCTCAACGCCCTGGACGCGGTCCGGCCCGGCGGCCGGATCTGGCTCATGGTCGAGAGTGCTGCGGATGGGGGCTGGCGGATCGCTGTCTGCGACGATGGGCCGGGTGTGCCGGAGGCGGAAAAGGAACGGATATTCGAACCGTTTTATTCCGGCAAGGCCGATGGCACCGGCCTTGGCCTGCTGATCAGCCGGAAGATTGTGGAGAGCTACGGCGGCAGCCTCCGGGCTGCGGATCGTCCTGGGGGCGGGGCCTGTTTCGAGATTCTCCTGCCCGCCAAAAACGGCACAGGCCTTGGTCAGACAGGGTAAGGATGATCGCATGAAACCCAGGATACTGTTGATAGATGATGACGCAAGCCTGCGCCGGGTTACGGAGTACAACCTGAGCAGCGCTGGTTTCAGCGTGATGGGCGCGGCCTCGGGCCGGGAAGGTCTGGCGCTATTTCGCAAGCACAGCCCGGATCTGGTGATCACCGATGTGCAGCTTGGCGATCTGGACGGCTTGCAGGTTCTGGCTGCGGTGAAAAAAGAATCGCCCATTACCCCGGTGCTGGTGATCACGGCCTTCGGCTCCATCGAGCTGGCGGTCAAGGCCATGCAGGAAGGGGCCTTCACTTTTCTGGCCAAGCCATTCGACCGCGAGGCCCTGCGGCTTTCCTGCCGCAAAGCCCTGGAGATGCGGGAGCTGCACGAGCAGAAGCAGCAGCTGAGCGGCGAGGTCAACCGGCTCACCGGCACCGAGGGCATGGAAACCGCCAATTCGGCCATGGCTGAGCTGCTCGATACGGCAAGGCGGGCGGCCAACAGCGAGGCCACCGTGCTGATTGCCGGAGAATCGGGCACCGGCAAGGAGGTGCTGGCAAGGCTCATCCACCAGCACAGCCCCAGGGCGCAGGGGCCCATGGTGGCGGTGAACTGTGCCGCCATCCCGGAAAACCTCCTGGAAAGCGAACTCTTCGGCCATGTCAAAGGCGCCTTTACCGGGGCGGTGAGCAGTCGTAAGGGGCGGTTTCAATCCGCGGTCGGCGGCACCCTGTTTTTGGATGAGATCGGCGAGCTGCGCCTGGATTTGCAGGCCAAGCTGCTCCGCGCCATTCAGGAGCGGGTGGTGGCGCCGGTTGGCGCGGATCAGCCGGAGGCGGTGGATGTACGCCTGATTGCCGCTTCCAACCGGGATCTCTATGCAGCCATCGGCCAGGGAACCTTTCGGGAGGATCTCTACTATCGGCTGGGGGTTATCCCCCTGCATCTTCCGCCCCTGCGGGAACGGCGGGAGGATATCCCAGGTCTGGTTGCCCATTTTCTTATTAAACTGGGCGCTCCCGCCGGGGTGCGTTTTTCCGCCGGGGCCTTGGCCCGGCTTAAGGCCCATCCCTGGCCCGGCAATATCCGCGAGCTGCAAAATATTGTCGAGCGTGCGGTTATCCTGCGCAAGGGGCTGCTCATCGAGGCGGAGGAACTCCAGCTTGCTTCGGTGGCTCAGCCTGCAACGGCAAACGGGCTTCCGGAAATCCCGGATGAAGGCCTGTCTTTGGAGGCAGTGGAGCAGGGTCTGATTAAAAAGGCCCTGGCCAAGGCCAATGGCAACCGCTCCGAGGCTGCCCGCCTGCTCAAGATTCCGCGTCATGTCCTGGTCTATCGCCTAGAAAAATTCAAAATCTAAGGAACTGCCCGGCAGCACCGCATCTGCTTTGTCATCGGCCTACTCGTGTGCAATAGCACACTTCGTCGGCCTCTTCCGCGCATCTGCGGCACTGCCGAACAGTTCCTTGGTTCCTTCATCCGGTGGAGAATATTCTCTAGGCGTCTTAGCGAATATTCTCCATAATCCAGTTGTTTTCGTTGTATTCATTTTCGTCTCCGCCTTGCAAATGTTGTCATGAAAGGAGTTGCAGCCATTTGTGTCCGGGTGGCATGGCGTTTGCTTGATGGAGCATAAGGCGGGCGGGGCACAAAAAAGGATGCAAAAAACGGAAACATGATGCGATACATTTGGGGATCATTGGGATTGATTGGTATTCTGACATTGATTGTGTGGGGTTTCAATAAGGGCCCTTCCTTTGTCGGAGATCCAACGGCATTGGCCTGCCTGCGTTGCGAGCAAAATGTTTGCCCGGCAACAACGGCATCTTGGCGGGAACTTTTTATAAAAATGTTTGGCAGTAATGCCCCTGAAAAATAAACAAGGAGAATCGTGGTGAAAAAAACATCTGTAGTAGTTGCGGCGGTGGTGATGTCAGTGGTGCTGGTCGGTACGGCCATGGCCGGTTTCTGGGGGGACAAGGTGCCCACTCTTACCCCGATAAAGGGCCGACTGGAAATCCCGGTGGCTTCCGTCAGTGACGGCAAGGCCCATCATTTCAAGGTGCAGGCCAAGGATGGCATCATGGTAACGTTCTTTGTAATTAAAAGCAGTGACGGCGTCATCCGCTCGGCCATGGACGCCTGCGATGTCTGCTATCGGGCGGGCAAGGGCTATGAGCAGAGCGGCGATGAGATGGTCTGTCAAAATTGCGGCATGCGGTTTCCCTCGGCCAAGATCAACGAGGTGCAAGGCGGCTGCAACCCGGCGCCTTTGACCAGAGTGATTGAAGGCGATAAGCTGGTGATCGCCATGGCCGACATCGACCAGAACAGTTGGTATTGCAAATTCAAAAAGTAGTAACTATCCAGCAGCACCGCATCTGCTTTGTCATCGACTGGCTCATGTGCGCCAGCACACTTCGCCGGCCTCTTCCGCGCATCTGCGGCACTGCTGAACAGTTACTGTTTTTGGGTTACATTTTTGAGTTGAAAACAAAGTGAGAGGCATGGCGCGGATGGTTTACGATCTTGAAAAATACCGGGAAAAACGGGAGCGGGTTTTGGGGGTGAAGAAGCGGGGCCTGGGATTCGGCCGCGTGGTGGGGCTTGTCGCCATCGCCATTCTCCTTGGCCTGGGGCTGGTTGTTATCCCCCGATCCATTGCTTTTCTGCAAAACCGCCAGCTTGAGGACGCCATTTACAAATTGTCCGGGGAACGGTCCGGCTCGGAGCTGGCGCTGGCGGAACTCAAAAAGCAGGAGGGAGTGCGCGATGTGGTGGTGGACGCCCATGGCTCGCGGGTTGTCGTTACCTACAACAAGGGAGTGCTTGATACGGCAAGGATTTCCGCCTTTCTCCTGAAACAGGGCGCGCAGGCGGTGCTTCTCAATGAAGTGGGCCACAGCCAGCGGATGCATACCATGAAAAAGGAGGCTGCGGCGACCGGAGGCCAGTAGGCCGACCGGACTGCGCGGGAAAAAACAGATGAAGCTCTATCATATTTCTTGTAACAACCTCATGCGCCGCAAGGGCAAGGTAATCTTTCTCGTGCTTGGTCTGATGCTCGGGATCGCCACCATCGTTACCCTGCTGTCCATCACGGAAAGCATGACCCGCGATATCGAAGACCGGCTGGA
This sequence comes from uncultured Desulfurivibrio sp., assembly GCA_964441875.1. Classification (GTDB taxonomy): domain Bacteria; phylum Desulfobacterota; class Desulfobulbia; order Desulfobulbales; family Desulfurivibrionaceae; genus Thiovibrio. The sequence goes on along the minus strand of CAYTVV010000033.1, from coordinate 17,446 downwards.
CCGGTTTGGCGCCAACATCGTCATGGTGCCCAAAAGCGAGAATCTTGCCCTGAGCTATGGCGGCATCACCGTGGGCGGCGTGAACTATGCGGTGAAGGAGTTTGCCGAAAAGGATATCGCCGGGATTCGGGAGATTGAAAACCGTGAGAATCTCGGGGCCGTGGCCCCCAAGGTTCTTGGCGCGGCCCAGGTCATGGGTCAGCAGGTGCTCCTGATGGGGGTTGATTTTGCAGTAGAACTCCCGCTGAAAACCTGGTGGCATCTTGATGGCGCTAAGCCAGCGGTCGCAGATGATCTCATCGTTGGGGCCGAGGCCGCCACGACCCTGGATCTTGCCGTCGGCAATACCGTGCCGCTTGGTCGCCGGACCTTCAAGGTGGCTGCTATCCTCGAAGCCACCGGGGCTGCGGAAGACGGCATGATCATCGGCGATCTCCATGCCGTGCAGGAGGTGCTGGGCAAGAAAGGCATTATTTCCCTGGTGGAGATCGCCGCTTTCTGCCGGGATTGTCCGATCACCGAGATGGTCTTGCAGATCGCTGAAAAATTTCCCGGCGCCAAGGTCACGGCGCTCAAGCAGGCGGTGATGGCCAAGATGCAGTCCGTCGAGTTGTTCAGGGCCTTTAGCTACGGCATTGCCGGGCTGGTGATCTTCATCGGCTCGCTTCTGGTTTTTGTCACCATGATGGGGGCGGTGAACGAACGGACCCGCGAGATCGGCATCTTTCGGGCCATCGGTTTCAGGCGGGGCCATGTGATGCAGATCATTCTCCTGGAGGCCATAGTGGTTGGGTTTCTCGGCGGTTTCCTGGGTTTTGTCAGCGGCAATCTCATCGCCTGGGCGGTGCTGCCTCTTGTTATCCCCAACGGAACCTTTGCCGGGGTGAATCTCTCCCTCGGCGTCCTGGCTATCCTGCTTTCTATTTCCCTCAGCCTGCTGGCCAGCCTCTATCCGGCCAGGAAGGGCAGCAGGCTTGACCCCAGCGAAGCGTTGCGAGCCCTGTAAGGAGAAGCCATGCAAACAAGAGAAAACGCAGTGCGGCATCTTATAGAAATCAGGGATATCGGCAAGGATTACCAAACCGAAGCGAACACGGTGAGCGCTATCAGGCATATGAACTTTCACGTGGACGACGGCGAGTTCATCAGCATCATGGGCCAATCCGGCTCCGGGAAAAGCACCCTGCTGGCCGTGTTGGGCGGACTCAATCATCCGAGCCGGGGGCAGGTTTTGGTGGATTCCCTGGATATCTATGGCCTGAGCAGCGAACAGCGGGCCGATTTTCGCAGCGAGTACATCGGCATTATCTTCCAGTCCTTCCAGCTCATCCCCTACCTGACGGTATTGGAAAACATCAAGCTGCCCATGGCCATCACCGGCATCTCCGCTAAAGAACAGGACGAAATGGCCCGCTCGGTTCTCGGGAAAGTGGGGCTTGGGGCCAAAGCCGAGCGCTTGCCGGATCAGCTTTCCGGCGGCGAGCAGGAACGGGTCGCCATTGCCAGGGCCATTGTCAACCGGCCACCCATCCTGTTGGCCGACGAGCCCACCGGCAGCCTGGACAGCGAGACCGCCGAAGGGGTCATGGCCCTGCTCCGCCAGTTGAACAAGGAAGGGTTGACCATCATCATGGTGACCCACAACCCGGACGCCTGCCATCATGCCGATCGAACCATCCTGGTCCGGGACGGTCTCTGTCTGGCCCAGTGATCATGCCGGGATAATTTTCCCAAAAAGGATAATTATCTTTGACACTATCTTCCTGAAAATTATACAATAAATACTGTGTGGGTGTTACTACCTATTCATTGTGCTTCCGGCGCGACCCTTAAGTCTGCGCTGGAAGGTTCCTTGTCGTGCCTGTATGGGGTTCCGGATTATCCGGGAAAAGCATGAAACAATACAGCAAGGAGAAGTGTTATGGGAAGCAGCAAGAAAATCGGGATGATGGGCCTGGCCCTGCTGGTCAGCGCCATGTTTGTCGCGGCGGCGCAGGCGGAAATCAAGATCGGTATCCTGGCTCTGCGGGGTGCGCCCAAGGTTATGGAGGAGTGGGCCGCCACCGGCGAGTATCTCACCGGTAAGATGGGCGAGCCGGTTACCATCATGCCCCTGGAGTTTGCCGCCATCGAGCCCATGATCAAGGACGGCAAGGTCGATTTCGTGCTGGCAAACTCCGCTTTTTTTGTGGAGCTGGAAAAACTCTACGGCGCTAAGCCCGTGGCCATGCAGATCAATTCGGCTGGCGGCAAGCCGGTCAAGGAGTTCGGTGGGGTGATTTTTGCCCGCAAGGACAGCCCCATCAATAATCTTGCTGACCTTAAGGGCAAGAAATTTATGGTGGTGAAAGCTTCTTCTTTTGGCGGCGGCCAGATGGCCATGCGGCTTCTGCTCCAGAACGGCATCGATTATAGGAAGGATTTCGCCGAATTCAAGGAAGGCGGCAAGCATGACAACGTGGTTCTGGCCGTGAAGAACGGGGCCATGGACGCCGGCACCGTGCGCTCCGATACCCTGGAGGCCATGGAAAAAGAAGGCAAGATCGCCATGTCCGATTTCAAAATCATCAACCAGATCAAAGACGGCTTCCCATTTGTGCATAGCACCGAGCTGTATCCCGAGTGGCCCATGGCCGCGGCAAAGCATGTTGATGCCGACAAGGCCAAAAAACTCGGCGAGGCTCTTATGGCGGTGAAACCTGATTCCGATGCGGCCAAAAAAGCCAGCATCCTCGGTTGGGCGCCGCCCGCTGATTTCAAAAGCGTGCGGGAATGCCTGAAGGCGCTTAAGTATGGGGCCTTTGCCAACTGATCTGTTTGGGGTGTTAAACTCGGTGTTGGTTTTGCTGGCTGGGGGGTTCGCACCGCCAGTCAGCAAAACCAAGCGCAGTCAGCCGGGGAATTTTTCCTGACCATTGTTGTGTTCTTCGGGCTTGCCTGCCTCAAGAACAGACTGCTCAGTGCAAAAAAAAGAGGCGGATACCTTGCGGATTAAGATTATTTTTGCCACGGTCCTGCTTGTTGCCTGTCTCGCAGCCCCCTTGTTTGCCGCAGAAACCTATGTTTTTGGGGTGCATCCCTATAAAAATCCCGCAGAGCTGGCAATCATCTTCAAGCCCATGATTTCTTTGCTTGAGGCAGAGACCGGGGCAAAAATCTCCTTTCGGAGCGCCAAGGATTACGAGTCGTTCAATCAGGCGATCCTTAAGGGGGAGATAGATATCTTTTTCATGGGCCCTTCGCCCTACGCCGAACTCTCGGGCCTGCATCCGGGCAAGGTGCGCCTGGTGGCCACGGCTCTCAATAAGGGCAAGCCGACCTTCAAAGGGGTGATTGTGGCCAAGAAAGATGGCCCCATCAATTCTCTGGCCGATCTCAAGGGCAAGAAATTCGCCTTTGGCGACCGCGATTCCGCGCTCTCCTGTTATATCCCGGCGGCAATGCTGATGGATGCGGGGGTTTTTGATTCCATCAGGTATGATTTCACCGGCAAGCACGAAAATGTGGCCTATTCCGTGCTGCAAGGCAGGCATGATGCGGGCGGTCTCAAGCCGGATGTTGCCGAGAAATTCATGGGGCAGGGGCTTAAGGTGATCGCCGAGAGCGCCCCCGTGTACGAACATGTCATTGGCGTTGGTCCAAAAGTTGACGCCGTCACCATGAAAAAGATTCAGGCTGCCTTGGTTAACGTGAAAGATCCGACGGTGTATACTTCCATCCAGAAAGATTATACCGGTTTTGCCATTACCAAGCCGAGCGATTATGTCAGTCTGTTTGGCATTATCAAAAAGGTTGATGTCAAGATTTCCAAATAATTCGAAAGACGCAAGGCGTATATCCATAATAAGGGGATTGTAAATGGCTTCGAAAAACAGAGGGATTGCCGCCAGGTTTATTCTCATCGTCTCAATCCTGGCGCAGGGTTTGATGGCCATGCTGGCGGTGGTGGCTATTTACACCGCCAGCCATTCCCAGAGCAAGCAGGCGGATGGGTTTGTCAGCCGCTTGAAGTCTGAGCAGGCGGAGCAGGAAAAGCTGCTGGCCGGGAAGTTGCGGCAGAAGGGAGAGTCCATCGCCGCCCTCCTGGCCCAGACAGGCTCGGCCCTGATCGTGGGATATGATTTTGATTCCATGACCAGGCTTGCCGCCAACGCCAAGGATGACGAAGACATTGTCTCCGTGGTGTTTTACGGCAAGGACAAGAACGTGGTTGCCCAGGCTAAGGATCAGGAGGAAGCCAAGGAAACCTTGCGCAAGGAAATTCTGTTCGATGGCAAGACCATCGGATCTGTCGAGGTGGGCTTAAGCTTTGCCGGGGTTGAGAAAAACTCTGCTGAAGTCTCCCGCCGTATCGAGGAGATGGTGCAGACCACCCAGGAAGAATTGACGGCATCTTCCTGGCGGCTGGGGATCGTTATCATTTTCGCCATCGGCGGGGTGGTGGTGGCCCTCTGTTTTGCCGTATACTGGAGTTTGTCTCGTTTTGTCATCACCCCGGTTGGTCGGATCATCAACGGGCTGGAGGAGTGTGCGGGCCAAGTGACCTCGGCCTCGGGGCAGCTTTCCGGCGCAGCGCAGAGCTTGGCGGAAGGCGCCTCCGAGGAGGCGGCTTCCCTGGAGGAGACCTCCGCCTCCCTGGAAGAGGTCTCGACCATGGCCCGGCGTAATGCCGACAACGCCGCCGAGTGCAATACGCTCATGCGCGAGGTGAATGCGGTGATGGGCAAGGCCAATCAGTCCATGGCCGCGCAAACCGTGGCCATGGGGGAAATTTCCAAGGCCAGCGAGCAGACTTCGAAGATCATCAAAACCATTGACGAGATTGCCTTCCAGACCAATCTGCTGGCCTTAAACGCTGCGGTTGAAGCAGCCCGGGCCGGTGAGGCCGGGGCCGGGTTTGCCGTGGTCGCCGATGAGGTTCGCAATCTGGCCATGCGGGCGGCGGAAGCGGCTCGCAGCACTGCGGATCTTATCGAAGGCACTGTGAAAAAGGTGAAAGAGGGCGAGGACCTGCTGGTCAGGACCAACGACGATTTCTGCGAGGTCGCCGAGGTGGCGGCCAAGGTTGGCAGCCTGGTTGATGAAATCGCCGTTGCTTCCAATGAGCAGACCAAGGGGCTTGATCAGGTCAACACGGCGATACGCGAGATCGACCGCGTCACCCAGCAAACCGCAGCCAGCTCGGAAGAAGCGGCCAGCGCCTCGGAAGAGTTGAGCGCCCAGGCCGAGTACATGAAGAAGTATGTGGATGATCTGGACCATCTGGTCAGTGGCGGTGGGACCTCCGGCGCTGGCGCGGAGAAATCCGGGGCAACGGCGAAAAAGGGGCGGCCGACGAGCAGGAAATCCACCCCTGCCCTGACCGCACCTCCCGCGGCAAAGGCTATAGCAAAAAAGCCCAAGGCCATTGGCGCCCCTGCCTCAGGGAAGAAAACAGGTAAGGATGTTATTCCCTTTGATGAGGATGCGTTCGAGGATTTTTAGCTGAAAGAGGCTCTTGTAAAAGTCGTCACCCCGACGAAAGCCGGGGTCCATGGCAGATGCTGCTATGTAGGATTTTTGCAAGAGGTTAGCAACAAAAGGACTGAGCACAAAGAAGGCCGGGAGCATCTGCTTCCGGCCTTCTTTTGTCTTAGCGGTTGTATTTTTCTTCGCAGGATAGTCGGATTTCCTTTTGGGCATCCGCGAGAACCTTCTTGGCGTCGGCCACGTCCTGGCTGATCTGGCTGGCCAGTTCTTCCGGCCCGGAAAACTTTTTTTCTCCGCGCAGGAAGCGGAGCAGGTTGATCTTGATCGGCTTGCCGTAGATGTCCTGGTTGAAATCAAAGATATGGGTTTCCGCGGAAAGCCGGCTTCCGGCAAAGGTCGGGTTGTAGCCGATGTTGAGCACCCCGCCGTAGCATTTGCCGCCGTAGATCACCTGGGTGACATACACTCCCAGACGCGGGCAGAGATCCTCCTCGGCAATGGTCAGGTTGGCGGTGGGAAAGCCAAGGAGCGGTCCGCCGCGCTGTTGGCCCATTTTGACCTCGCCCCGAATTTGGTAGTAGCGCCCCAGCAGTTTTTTGACATCGCTCATCTTGCCTAAGCCCACCAGCTCTCGTATTTTAGTGCTGCTGGCCAGCATATCCCCTACATAATACGGTTCCACCACCGAGACCGAGAAGCCTTTGGCCTTGCCTTGCTCTTGGAGAAAAGGGATGTCGCCCTGGCGGCTCTTGCCAAAGGCATAGTCGTACCCAACCACCAGATCCTGAACGCCGATGGTCTTGCGCAAAACCTCATCCACAAAGGTCTCGGCCGGGGTGTTGGCGAATTCTTTGGTAAAGGGCAGGATGATCAGCGCGTCGATATTGGCCAGGGCGATGAGTTCCTTCTTTTGTTCGAGGGTGGAGATGAGCTTGAGGCCGATGTCTGGGCGGACTACCTTGAGCGGATGCGGCTCAAAGGTGACGGCCACGCTGGCACCTTGGTTCCGATAGGCGCGGCCCACCACCTCGGAGAACAGAATCTGATGGCCCAGATGGACGCCGTCAAAATTGCCGATGGTGACTGCGGCCTTGGGGAACGGCCCTGGGATGTCGCTGATGTTTGTGTATATATCCATGGTGTAATAGGCGTCCTGGTTGTGTGTGCCCACACAATAGGCGACAACCTTGAAAAGGTCAAGCCGCCGCCGAGATGGATTTTTTTTGGGCGCGGGTAATTTGTCTTGACAAACACCACCCGAAAAAATTAATATCGCCTCTCACTGATGTGCCGAAGTGGCGGAATTGGTAGACGCGCTAGGTTCAGGGCCTAGTGGGGGTTTCCTCGTGGAAGTTCGAGTCTTCTCTTCGGCACCATCTTGAAAATGTTTTGCGGTGAAAAATCTGGTCATGCTTCGGCATGGCCTTTTTTTTTGCCATGCGCAGCGGTTTGGCACGCTTGGATGGCAATATCGCGGGGCGTTTTGGTCTCTGCGGCGTCCGCCTCTCTTTTTGTTGACCTTGGATGGGGGAACCGTGCTATAATACTGGCATTTCCCCTGGGATAACTCAACGGAGTCGCACAGCATATGGATATAGCTACCCTTATCGGCCTGTTTATGGGCTTCGGTGCCGTGATCGGCGGCCAGCTTCTTGAAGGCGGTCATATCGACGCCCTAATCCAGCCCACCGCAGCCCTTATTGTTTTGGGGGGAACGTTTGGCGCAACCTTCGTCTCCTTTCCCATCCAGGATCTTCTGCGCGCCTTCGGCAGTGCGGCCACGGCCTTTTTCCCCCAGGAGGAAGACCCGGAGGATCTGATCGGCAAACTGGTCGGTTTTGCTAGCACCGCCAGGAAGAACGGCCTGATCACCCTGGAGCAGGACGCACAGCGGGTTAAGGACCGCTTTCTGGGGCAGGGTCTTGAGATGGTGGTGGACGGAATGGACCCCGATGAGGTCATGGCGGTCCTACAGATCGAACTCACCAATTTCGAGGAGCGTCACAAGGTCAGCGCCGAGGTGTTTGAGGCGGCTGGCGGCTTTGCTCCGACCATCGGCATCATCGGCGCGGTTCTTGGCTTGATTCATGTAATGAACAATCTCTCCGACACCTCCAAGCTTGGCGCGGGAATCGCCGTGGCCTTCGTGGCCACGATCTATGGCCTGATGACCGCCAATATCGTTTGTATCCCCATCAGCACCAAGCTCAAGAAACGATTGAAGGAACAGATTCTCCAGCGGGAAATCGTGATCGAGGGCCTTCTTGCCATCCAAAAAGGCGAGAATCCCCGGATGATCGAAAAACGGTTGCGGGGCTTCACCCTGACCAGCGGGGTCCTGATCTACAGTCGAGGTGGAGGTGGTTGATGGGCAGTAACCGCTCAGCAGCACCGCATCTGCTTTGTCATCGGCCTGGTTCGCATACCATGTGTATAGCGGACAGGCCTCTTTCGCGCATCTGTAGCACTGCTGAGCGGTTACTATCTAGTGGCTACCGAAGTTTTAGCACCCTTGGGGAACGATTGCCATGAGCAGACCAAAAAGAAAAAAAACCCACGAGAAGGAACCGAATCTCGAGCGGTGGCTTGTTTCTTATGCGGATTTCATTACCCTGCTTTTTGCCGTCTTTGTCATGCTCTATGCCATGTCCATCGTGGATCAGAAAAAGATGGAGGAGGTGCAGGCCTCCATCCAATCCTCTTTCTCCGGACCGCAGACTTTAACTCCGGCTCTCAAGGTTATCGGCAACAAGGATTTTGGCCTGATCCCCGAAGCGGTGGAGCAGCCGGTGCCGTCTCAGGCCCAGGATGAGGCCGCTGCCGCTGCCGAAGCCCAGGAATTCAGCGAGATCAAGAAAGAGGTCCAGGATAATCTTCAAGGATACGGCGCCAAAAACGAGGTCCAGTTGACCATCAACGAACGCGGCCTGGTGATCAGTCTGAAAGAGGCGGGGTTTTTCCCCTCCGGCTCGGCCCAGGTGCAGCCGGGAGCGTTGCCTTTGTTGGACAAGATCGCCAGCTCCATTTCCCGCTATGACAATACCCTGCGCATCGAGGGGCATACGGATAATGTGGCGATCAACTCCCCGGCCTTTCCCTCGAACTGGGAACTCTCCACGGCCCGCGCCAACAGCATTGTCCACTATCTCATCGAGAAGCACGGTTTCAAGGGCGCCAAGCTGTCCGTGACCGGGTATGGCGAGTATCGGCCCATTGCGGACAACGCCACCGACGAAGGCCGGAAGCTCAATCGGCGGGTTGATATTGTCATGCTTTCCAAGAAGGGAGCCCAGGGTGAGGCGCTGAAATTCGGCGGGGAATAGCCGATGGGCGCTAAGTCCGGGGAGGTGCCTGTCGGGGTGACCCCGGAGACTGATCTGGCCCATCTCTGGTCCTTGGTCTTGCACGCTGCGGATATCGATCATCACTTGCGGCATGGCGAAGCGGGCTGGCAGCTGCTGGTTTCAGAGGAAGATATCTCCCGCGCCACGGAAGAGCTGCGGCTTTTCAGCGAAGAAAACCATAACTGGCCGCCGGAACGGGCGGCGCGATCCGGTCGGGAGGCCATTGTCGAGAACTCCCCGCCCGTGCTGCCGGTTATCGGCGCCTTGGTTGTTTTTTATGCCATTACCGGCGGCTGGGAGGGTCACAGCCACTGGTTTGCCAGCGGGGCGCTCGACCGGGTAAGCGTGATAGGAAACGGGCAGTGGTGGCGGTTGATTACCGCCCTGACCCTGCATGCGGACAGCGCCCACCTTCTGGGTAATGTTTTCTTCGGCGGCCTGCTGGTCTATTCCCTCTGTCGGCATCTTGGCAGCGGCATTGCCTGGTTCTCGGTGCTGCTCACCGGTGTTCTCGCCAATGCCGTCAACGTGTTCTTCCATGACGATCTCTATCATTCCATTGGCTTTTCCACCGCGGTTTTCGGCATGGTCGGTATCTTGAGCGGTATGCGTCTGCGTCGGATCGGCGGTTGGCAGGAGATGGTGCTTGCCTTGGGCAGCGCGGCCAGCCTGCTGGCGCTCATGGGTTCTTCCGGTGAGAGGACCGATCTGGGCGCGCATTTCTGGGGGGTGGGCGTCGGCCTGCTGGTCGGGATGATTCTTGCCGCGCTTGGCCTTGCCGGGAAACGGGTTCTTGCTTTCGTCGGGCAATGGCTGCTCTTTACCGGCAGTATGGCGATGGTGTTTGGATGCTGGCTGTACGCCCTGTATCCGTGGGAAGGCTGGTAAAGTAAAGCGCCAAGCTCAGGCATGGGGTAAGGTGATGCGCTCAGGGCAGGCATGGGGCGGATGTTGCCCATGCTGCACGAAAATATGGTACGAATTTTTTTTCAAAAAAGGAGTCGAGCCCATGGCCTTTGACGATCAGCAATCACCTTGGGGCAAGAAGAAAGGGCCGCAAACCCCGGAAGAGCTTATTGCTCTCGTGCTCAACAAGCTCAAGGAGTTTTTTGACGGCGGAAACGGCGGTGGGAAGCAGGGTGGCGCCGGCACCGGTGACAGTCCAACTCCGGGTGGCTCCGGTCCGGGGCTCTTGGGAGGCCTCGGCAGATTCGGCCTGATCATCGGCATTCTTTTCTTGCTCAATATCGTCTATTCCGCCTTTTATACCATCGCTCCAGGGGAAAAGGGCGTGGTGCTGCGTTTTGGCAGATATGTAAAAACCACCTCTTCCGGCCTGAATTTTAAGCTGCCGCTCATGGACGAGGTCATCAAGGTTGATGTGGAAAACGTCCGCAAGGAAGAGTTCGGCTTCCGAACGAAGGTCCCGGGGCAGCGCACCGAGTATCAGAAGACCGGCTTTGACGCCGAGTCGCTCATGCTCACCAGCGACCGCAATGTCATCGATCTGGAGTGGATTATTCAGTACAAGGTGCACGATCCCATCTCCTTTGCCTTCAAGGTCAAGGATGTCAAGCAGGCGGTTCGGGATAGTTCCGAGGTTGCCCTGCGCCGCATCGTCGGCAACATGACTTTTGATTACGTGCTCAGCAACCGGGAAATGCTGGCAGCAGCCACCCAGCGAGAGGTCCAGACCTCTCTGGACCGGTACCAGGCCGGGATCAAGATCGTTACCGTCCAGCTACAGGATGTGAATCCCCCGGAAAAGGTGAAGCCTGCCTTCAATGAGGTCAACGAGGCGGATCAGGATATGAAGCGGCTGGTGAACGAGGCCGAGGAATCCTATAACCGGGAGGTGCCCAAGGCACGGGGCGATGCGAAAAAGATGCTGGAAGAGGCGCAAGGCTACGCGGTGGAGCGGGTGAATCTGGCCCAGGGCGAGGCCTCCCGTTTTCTGGCTATCCTCAAGGAGTACAAGGGCGGACCGGAGGTCACCCGCAGGCGGATGTATCTGGAAACCATGCAGGAGGTGCTGCCCAAGGTCACCGAGATCTATGTGGTTGACGGAAGCAAGGGGGGGCTCCTGCCGTTTCTCGATGTGAGGGGCGAGTCCAAGGGCACTCCAAAGGCGCCCTAGTAAACACCGGGTATTTTCTTCAGGAATCACTACGGGCCGAAGCAGCACAGGCCAAGAAAAAAGATAGGGGAAGCCAGTGAATAAGATACTGCGTGGTGTTGGGATAGCGGTGGTGATTGCGGCGGGAGTGGCGCTGTTCAATGCGTTTTTTATTCTGCCCGAGGGCCAGCAGGTGGTGATCACCCAGTTCGGTCGTCCGGTGGGCAAGCCCATCACCGAGGCTGGTTTGCAATTTAAGGTCCCCTTTATCCAGGATGTGACTTTTTTCGATAAGAGGATTCTCATCTGGGACGGGGACCCCAATCAGGTTCCAACCAACGACAAGACCTTTGTCTATCTGGATGTCACCGCCCGCTGGCGCATTTCCGACGCCCTGGTTTTCTTGCAGGCGGTCAACAACGAGCAACGGGCCCAGACCATCCTCGATGATATTATCGATGGGACTGTCCGGGATTTGGTTAACAAGAACGACCTGGTTGAGATTATCCGCAGTTCGGATTGGGACCCCGAAGGCATGGGCTTTGGGCCTGCGGGCAAGGATGATCAGATCCACTATGGTCGGGATAAGATTACGGCCCTGATCCATGCCAACGCCTCCAAGGTCACGCCCAAGTATGGTATCGAGCTGGTGGATGTGATGTTCAAACGGGTCAACTATATCGACACGGTCCAGCAGCGCGTGTATGAGCGGATGATTTCGGAGCGGAAACGGATCGCGGCGGAAAAGCGCTCCACCGGGGAGGGGCTGAAATCGGAGATTCTCGGCAAGCTTGAGCGGGAATTGCGAGAGGTCAGCTCCCTGGCTGTCCGCGAGACCCAGAAGATCAAAGGCAAGGCAGACGGCGAGGCCTCCAAGATTTATGCAGAGGCCTACAATCAGGACCCCGAGTTCTACGCCTTTTCCAAGAGCATGGATGCTTACCGGCTCACCATGGGGCAAAACACCCGGCTGGTGATTTCCCCGGACTCGCCGTTTTATCGGTATCTGAAAACCCTCAAGTAGACGATTATTCCAGGTCGAGCGGAGTAATGGGGTAGGCGGGCCGGTGTTCCTCGGCAGAGAAGGGGAGTCGGCCCTTTTTGTTGAGCAGCACCAGCAGCTCTTCAAGCTGGGTTTCGCTTTTCAGGTCCGATTTGCCCAGCAGGGTGAAGCGGCAAGAGCAGGAGGTCAGCTGTCCGCCGCACCATGGGCAGATCTCCACCGGGCATCCCAGGGTGTGGAACTCGCCGTCCGCCACATGGCAGAATGGACAGAGATCGTGGTGGAGATGGGCCGGGACATAGACCGGAAATTCGCTCAGATCCGCATACTTTTTGAGAAAGGCCTCGCGGCCTTCAAGGCTGAAAAAGGCCAGCACCTCCTCTTCCCAGATGCCCTCGGCAAGGGGACCCAGGAATTCGGCCTGTTCGGTGGTGGCCAGGTAGAGATAGTCGGTTTGCCCGGTGCTGGCGCAGATCAGGAAGGTTCCCTGTCTGCGGTCCAGCAGACGGAGTACGGTGATGGCGTCTTCCAACCCTTCGGGCAGATAGCTGTAAAAGGCGTGGAAGATGTTCAGGCCCACGTGGTCCGTGCCGTGTTTTTCCACCAGGGCCGTGGCCTTGGTAAGATCAGCCGGGGGCACGGCATATTGCATGAGCAGCTTGATGTCGGCGAGTCGTTGGTCAAGAGTGGGCACGGTTTTTCCTTTGCTGTATCCTTGCCTCAGGCAAGCGTTGTTTGGTGCTGGATTGCGGTCAGCCAAGCCCTGGTTTCCGCAGCGATGTCGTCGGCACAGGTCAAAGCCGTGACCACGGCCAATCGTCTGGCCCCCATGGCGGTCAGCTCCGGGATATGTTCTTTTTTGATGCCGCCCATGACTGTAAAGGGCAGGGGGCTTAAGGCGCTGAATCTTGGTATGGCCGCAGGCCCGAGGAAGGTGGAGAGGCCAGCCTTGGTCTGGGTGGCGTAGAGCGGGCCGATGTTGAAGTAGGTGGCTCCGCGCCTTTCGGCGGTGGCGGCCTGTTCTTCGGTGTTGCAGGACACGCCGATGATGAGCTCCGGGGCCAGGGCGCGGACCTCTGCTGCCGGGAGGTCGCTGTTGCCCAGGTGAACCCCGTCGGCGCCGCTGACAAGGGCGATATCCACCCGGTCATTGACGATGAACAGGGCTCCGGCCTCCAGGGTTTTTTGGCGGAAGATTCTGGCCTTTTCCAAGAGGCGCAGGCCGTCGGAATCCTTGTCCCGCAACTGGACGATCTTCGCCCCTCCGGCCAGCACTCCGTCCAGCCAGGCAAGGTCGTCGCGACCCTTGGCCAGCCGTTCGCAGGAGACCGGGTACAGGGTCACTTCCTCGATGAATTTTTTGAGCCGTTGCCGGTACAAATCGGTTTTCTCGTGCATTGCCACGGCTCTCCTTGCGGGCGGCGAACCCCAGGTTCTTACTTGAAAAAAAAAGGTATCCAAGTATATTAAGCGATTTGAAAGAATCTTTCATTACGGTTTTTATGAAAACACAGGTGAGCCGCCTTTACAGGCGCGGGGCAACGGCGAAGGGCACTTATGGGAAATGTGATTGTTGGTCAAGAAACAGCGGAGTTGAAGCTCGACGGTAAGGTCTACCAGCTGCCGATCATTGTCGGCAGCGAGGGGGAAAAGGCCATCGACATCCGGGCCTTGCGCGCCCAGTCCGGCTACATCACCCTGGACAGCGGCTTCATGAATACCGGCTCCTGTTGCAGCAGCATCACCTTTCTCGACGGGGAGCAGGGAATTCTCAGCTATCGCGGCTATGCCATCGAGGATCTCGCCGAGCATTGCACCTTTGTCGAGGTCGCCTATCTCCTGGATCACGGCAGCCTGCCCACCCAGACGGAGCTGAGCAAGTTCAGCCATCTGCTCGGCAAGTACGCCATGGTCCACGAGGACATGATCCGCTTCTTCGACGGCTATCCGCCCAACAGCCCGCCCATGGCCATTCTTTCCTCCATGGTCAATTCCCTGTGCAGCTTTTACCCGGACATGCTGGACAATCCCCTGGAGAATGTGGACAAGATGGCGGCCCGGTTGCTTTCCAAGGTGCGGACCATCGCCGCCTTTTCCTACAAGAAATCCATGGGCCAGCCCCTGGTCTATCCCCGGCATGATTTGAGCTACTGCGCGAATTTTTTGAACATGATGTTCGATTCGCCGGTCAAGCCCTACGAGATCAACGATACGGTGGTTCGGGCCTTGAACAAGCTGCTGATATTGCACGGCGACCATGAGCAGAACTGCTCCACCGCCACGGTGCGGGTGGCAGGCAGTGCCCGGGTGAACCTCTACGCCTCGATCTCCGCGGGAATCAACGCCCTGTGGGGACCGTTGCACGGCGGGGCCAACCAGGCAGTGATGGAGATGCTCTCCCAGATCCATGCGGAAGGCGGGGACTATAAAAAGTATATCGCCAAGGCCAAGGACCCGGCTGACCCGTTCCGGTTGGTCGGCTTCGGGCACCGGGTTTACAAGACCCACGACCCGCGTTCGCGCATCATCAAGAAGGCCTGCGACGATGTGCTGGCGGCCTTGAATATTTCCGACCCGCTGCTGGATATCGCCAAGGAACTGGAAGAGGTGGCCCTGCGGGACGAGTATTTCGTGGAGCGCAACCTCTACCCCAACGTGGATTTTTACAGCGGCATCATCTACCGGGCCATCGGCATTCCCACCAACATGTTCACGGTGATGTTCGCCCTTGGCCGTCTGCCCGGCTGGATCGCCCACTGGAAGGAGATGTGGGATGACCCAGACTGGCGGATCAGCCGGCCCAGGCAGGTTTATGTCGGACCCAAACGGCGGCCCTTTGTGCCCCTTGCGGAAAGAGAATAGACAAGATAATCGGCATCACGAAAAATAGAAAAACGGGTTGATCGCAGGTGGTCAACCCGTTTTTTTTGTGCAATGACCAGGGGTTGCAGGCATTCAAAACTCAAAAAAATAAAAATCAGAAAAGGCTCAAGTTTTGCGCGCGGGATGTCGATAAAGAATCAGGGAATTTTTTTGTTGAATCGATACAGCGGTGAAGAGGGAGATTATGCAGATCAATGCTCTTCTTTCAGGGTTTAGTCCTGTTGCTCTCAGGGTTGGCGAAAGACCTTTTCCTCCTGTTGCCGGGGAGGCTGAGAGTCGAGTCAGGCAAGAGAGTGTTCCTGTTGACGTTTTTGAGCAAGGGCAACCCTGGAAGAATCTTGCCACCGGCAGCGGCGCAGGCGTAGCGGGTGACAAGTTCGCTGGAGGCAAAACGTATCCTGCCTTTGCGGTGCAGGCCTATGCGAAGCAGGCAGGCGGGCAGGAGGATATCTCCATGCCCGCCGTGGTTGCGGTGGAAAAAGAAGAAAAGAGCGGTGAGGCCTCAGGCGTAACCGGGCAGGGTACAGCCGTCGTTTCAAAGGGGCAGCAGGACGATGGGCAGGAGAATGCCGAGCCTGTAAAGGAAAAAACGCGAGGCGCAACCGGGCCAAAAGGCCCGGACGGTGAGGCGCTCACTCAGGCGCAACAGCTTCAGGTTGCTGAGCTTGAGGTGATTGACACCAAGGTCAGGGCCCACGAGTTGGCCCATTTGGCCGCAGCCGGGTCTTATGCCACCGGAGGGGCCAGTTTCCAGTATGCCAAGGGGCCGGATGGCAAGCAGTATGCCGTTGGCGGTGAGGTTGGCATTGATACCGGAAAGGAATCCAGTCCCGAGGCAACCATCAGCAAAATGCAGACGGTGCGGGCCGCAGCCCTGGCGCCGGCTGACCCCTCTCCCCAGGACCAGAAGGTCGCAGCCAGAGCTTCCTTGGTAATCAGCGAGGTCAGCCAGGAACTACAGATGACCCGTCTGGAGCAGAGCAAGGGAAAGGGGGAGGGCAAGCAGACCGCTCAGGTCCAAGCCGAGTCGGGCGGCAAGGCTTCGCCGGAGCAGGGGAAAGAGATTTCCGTGCCGGAGGATCAAACACAGGAAGGACCCTTCCAGCAAAAATCTCCAACGAATACGCAAAAGGCCGCAGCCGCCACCGTGGCCGGATTTACGCGGCAAGCCTCATCGATCCATATCGCTGTCTGATTTCTACAGGGCTCGTTTTTAAATCACTCCGCACATGCACTGATAGTTTTCGCACTCCCGCTGGCAAAGAAATGGGCAGGGCTCCGTGTTGAACCATTTTTTTCGCGGGCACCAGTAGCGGCTTTTGTAGGGTTCGTTGCACCCTTTGCTCGTGATCTTCTGCCGCTGCTTGGCGCCGAAATAAACCACCTCGCCGAGAATCGAAAACCGAATGATTGCCATTCCGATACCTCCTGCCTGTATGGGCTGGTCCTCCCCCTGTTACCTTCTCTATCGGCAATGTTGCGGCCTTGGTAAAGGACTTATTGACTTCTGATAATGGCTGGTGTTAATAAATACCCTTTATCCTTGCGCCTGGGCGAGGTGTGTTGCCACACCATCGATTCTACTCTTCTGATTTGATTGCAAATCTCGCTAGCGCAAAGAAAATACAGTCACGATTTTTTAAGGGAGATTGCGTGCATGCGTACTGATATCCTGCATAGCGGCGCCGGGGAACTGACCTACGAGATCCGCAATATCGTCATTGTCGGCGAGAAGTTGCAGAAGCTGGGGACCAAGGTCTACTGGGAGAATATCGGCGACCCCGTTGCCAAGGGCGAAAAGATTCCCCAGTGGATGAAGCAGGTTGTTTCCGATCTGGTCATGGAGGACGCCACCTACGGCTATTGTCCGACCAGGGGGATGCTGGCCACCAGGGAATTCCTTGCCGCCAGGACCAACAAGCGCGGCGGGGCGCAGATCGGCCCCGATGACATCATCTTTTTTAACGGCCTGGGCGACGCGATCAGCAAGGTTTTCGGCTTTTTGCGGCCAACCGCCCGAGTGGTGGTGCCCTCGCCCAGCTACACCACCCATTCCTCGGCGGAAGCTGCCCACGCCGGAGACCGGCCGGTAACCTACTGGCTGAACCCCAACAACTACTGGTATCCGGATCTCGATGATCTGGAAAAACGGATCAAGTACAACCCGGCCGTGGCCGGCATCCTGATCATCAACCCGGACAACCCGACCGGCGCGGTCTATCCCGAGGAGATTCTCCGGGGCATGGTGGCGCTGGCCCGAAAATACGACCTGTTCGTGATCTGCGACGAGGTGTACCAGGCCATCATCTACAACGGCCAGAAAACCCTGCCCCTGGCCGAGGTGATCGGGGATGTGCCTGCCATCTGCATGCGGGGCATCTCCAAGGAAATGCCCTGGCCCGGTTCCCGCTGCGGCTGGATCGAAGTCTACAACGGTGACCGTGATCCCATGTTCGCCAAGTATGTTACCTCAATCCTCAACGCCAAGATGGTGGAAGTCTGCTCCACCACCCTGCCGCAACGGGCGATCCCGGCCATCCTCAGCCATCCGCAGTATGTGCCCTATTTGCAGGAGCGGATCAGCCGCTACGAGAAGTTTTCCAACATCGCCTACGATGCCCTCAAGGACAT
>CAYTVV010000032.1:0-27649 GCA_964441875.1 uncultured Desulfurivibrio sp. | reverse complement strand
TCCTGCGCCTCGGCAAGCAGGGCCGAGGCCCTGGCAACCTCTGCGGCGGTGCGGCCACCTTCGGAAAGATTGAACTGCAACTTGACTCCGGCCTGCCACGAGTCGCCGGAGCCGTCGGTGACATAGCCTTTGTCCCCATCGTATCCGGCATATCCTTCAAGAGATGGGTAGTAGCCGCCCTGGGCCTGCCGGACCCGGGCCTTGGCAGCCAGGATCAGGGCCTCCATGCTTTTCAGCTCAGCCCGCTGGTCATGGCTGGCGGTTTGGGGAGTTTCCAGGGCAGAGCCCTGGGCGGAATCGAGGACCACCGGGCCGTCATCAAGCCCCAGCAGGCTGAGAAATATCCTGCGGCTCACCTCAAGGGTGTGTTTGGTCTGGCTCAAACCTTCCTGCGCCTTGGACTGTTGCACCTCCAGATCGAGGAGGTCGGCCTTGAGCAGAACTCCTTCCTGATACCGGGCCTGCGCCACGGCCAGGGAGGCGGTGATCGCTGCCACCGCTGATTGTTGGGCCTTGAGCAGTTCCTCCGCCTGGATGATGAGCTGAAAGGATCGGATCACCTCAAAGGCGAGCTGGGCCTGCACCGCACCGAGCTCCATGCGCGAGGAAACCGCCTGGGCCTCGGCGGCCTTCAGCCCGGCCAGATCGCGGCCGCCGTTGAAAAACCTGTAGCCAAGCCGGACCCCCGCGTTCAGGGAATCGGTGCGACCGGGATGGTTGAAATCGATGGCGTTGTTGAAGGCCCCCTGGTTCAGGATATTGCCGAAGGAGTACATGGGGTTGTTGGTCTGATCGTAGCGGGAGTTCAGGTCAAGCCTGGGGAAAAACGAGGATCGCTCCATGGTGATGGCAGCCTGGGCCGCTTCGATTCGATTTTTCCCCATCCGGCTGTCCGGATTGTTCTTGAGGGCAAAACGCACCGCATTGCGGACCGTCCAAGCATCGGGGGTTGCCAAGACAGTGCTTTCGGCGGCACGGGAAAAGCTGGTCAGCAGCAGGAAGCCGACGCAGAGGAGACCGACCCTTCGCAGGGAGACGAGTGGGCGATTGGTGTTTTCGGTGTGTGTGGTTTGGCGAGTCATGGTCATTGTCTCTGTGTGAAAGCCCTTTGTGTTGCGCTGAGAGCCTCGATAGTGTTCAGTATTTAATTATATAATTATAAACTGAACTGTTCGCCACAGATTTTTTCACCTGCATACGATCGCACGGGAAATTTCAAAATATTATACCATGGAGGAATGGCCAGGAAGCAAGGGGATATTTTCCCGGAAAACCCTCGGGTTGCTTTGGTTTGCTGGTTTTTTAAAACCATTTTTTCTTTTTGAAGTAGATCAGCATGGAGCCGGCTGTCCCCGCCATCAGCAAAAGGGCGAAGGGGTAGCCGAAATACCAGTTGAGTTCCGGCATGTTAAGCGGGCTTTGGCTGGTGTTGAAATTCATGCCGTACAGCCCGGCGATGAAGGTGAGGGGGATGAAGATCACCGCGAAGATGGTCAGCACCTTCATGACTTCATTCATCCGGTTGCTCACCGAGGAAAGGTAGATGTCGATCATGCCCGAGATGATGTCCCGGAAGGTTTCCACCGTGTCAAGCACCTGGATGGTATGGTCGTAAAGATCCTTGAGGTAGACCCGGATTGATTCCCCCATGAACGCGGTCTCGTCCCGTTGCAGCCCGTTGATGACTTCCCGCAACGGCCAGACGGATTTGCGCAACAGGATCATTTCCCGTTTCAGGAAATGGATGGACTGTAGGGTTTCCGGGGAAGGCTCGGCAATCAGCTCCTCTTCCAGATCCTCGACCTCCTCGCCGATTTTTTCGAGCACCGAAAAGAAATTGTCCACCACCCTGTCGAGCAGGGCATACAACAGGTAATCGACCCCCAATTTTCGGGTGCGGCCCTTGTTGTTATGGAGACGGGCCAGCACATCGTCAAAAATGTCGTCGTTTTTTTCGTGAAAGGTGAGCAGGTAGTGGGAGCCAAGCACGAAACTGATCTGTTCCATGCTCATCTCCCTGGTGGCGTCGTCATACTTGATCAGGTTGAGGACCAGGAACAGATAGTCGTCATAGTGGTCAATCTTTGGGCGTTGGCCGGTATGGAGAATATCCTCGATGGTCAGGGGGTGCAGGCCGAAACTAAGGCAGAAGCTGTTAACGGCCTGGGCATCATGCAGGCCGTTGATTCTGATCCAGGTGTTGCTCGGGGTTTCTTTCAGCAAAGGGAACTCGTCAAGCCGGACCGGGGTGCTGACGGAAAAGTTCTCGGCATCGTAATCGATCATGTCCAGGCCGAATTTTTCCGTTACTTTTTCGCCGATGAACACGGGGCTGCCCGGAGAAAGCCCGGCTTTCCGCGAGGTGGTTTTAACAAGCTTCAGCATGTCTGTTCCTGCCAATAGAGGATGATTTCTCGGGGGCGGGCTGTGTAAAGGCAAGCCCGCTGTTTGCCGGAACAGGATACCATATTCGTTTGTCTTCCGTGAAATCGATTGTTTACAGAGGGAGAACATTCTTGTGGATTTTTAAAACAGGGGCGATTTTTTTCAAAAAGGCGCTATGGAAACCCGGCCTGATATGCGAGGATAAAAGTAAATGGGGAGGGTACGGGGAAGATTTCCAGGCAGAGACAGGGGAAACGAGGGGTATGAAACAGCCCGGTCCGCAGTATCTGAAAACCATGGTTGAGACCGCAAGTCCGGTGCGAAACATCATCGCGCTGTACGAGAGATGCCTGTTTCACTTGACAACTGCGCGAGAAAGTCTTGCCGCCGGGGATATTGCCCTCAAGGCGGAAAGCCTGCGCAAGGCCATGGATATTCTTTTTTATCTGGACAACGCCCTTGATGCCGCCGAGCCGGAAATCGCGCAATCCTTGCACGACAGCTACCAGATGATCCTGGCCCAATTGAGTTTGGCCAACAGCGAAAATTCCCAGGAATCCCTGCGGATGGCCGAAAAATGGCTGGTCGGGCTGCTGAAGGCGTGGCAGGGGATTACGCCTGTCGGCGGGAATCAGGGCCGGGCGGAGCCAAATCCTTGAAAACAGCCTGCCAGAGATGGGATATTATGGTAAGTTGAGTTCCGCTAAGCATGCAAGCCTGTTGAAAATTGCCCTCATCCGCACACAAGAAAAAAATATTAGACCCATCGAGACCATGACACGATTCCTTCCCGCCTGGCTGACCCTTCCCATTCTCGTTTTTCTCTACCGACCCCTGACTCGGTTTTTTCCGAAGATGGACAAGGATGCGTACGTCCGTAAGGTCGTGGCGGCGGGGAACCGTTTTTTCCGTCGGAGGTTTGTCCAAACGTCCTATGCCGAAAGGATGCTTTTTCTGCCATACTGTCTGCGGGCCGAAGGCTGCGCCACGGTTATCGACCAGGAAAAAGGCCTGTTGTGTCAGGCCGATTGCCTGGTGCCCTGCCGTCTGCGGGAGATGCGGGAGATTGCTTTGACCTTGGGCTACCGGGATGTTTGCGTGGTGGTGAGCGGCAAACTGCACAAGAAAGACGGGGTGCTGCGCAGCCGGGATTTCTTGGTGCGTCAGATCGGGCAGCTTCAGCCGCGTGCGGTGTTGGGCTGCCTGTGTACCCGTGACTTGCGGGAGAAGTACCTGCGTTCCGCCAATGTCTCGCCCGAGGGCTCCCTGGGTGGGCATGGGCTCAAGGTGATTCCTCAGGTGTGCCTGCTTGCGGACTGCAACTGTCGGCAAAGCTCCGTGGACTGGCAGGAGCTTGAGTCGCTCATCCGGGCCAAGGACTGAAAAAACGGTTTGCCCACTCGGCCCGGTTATGCCGGCTGCTTCACGAAAAGATGCACATCCTGCTGGGGAAAGGGAAAGCTGATCCCCTCCTTGTCAAACTCGTTCTTGATTTTCTCCGTAAGCTCAAAACGCACGTCCCAGTAATCCGGGGTATTCACCCAGGGCCGCACCGCCAGGTTGATGCTGGTGGCGCCCAGTTCGAGCACGGCGATGGCCGGGGCCGGTTCCATCAGGATACGGCTGTCTTCCTTGAGCAGGCGAGTAAGGGTTTCCCTGGCCTTGGCAATGTCGTCCCCGTAGCCGATGTTGACCAGCAGATCGATGCGGCGGGTGGGGTTGGCGGTGATGTTGGTGATGATGTTGCTCATGATGGAGCTGTTGGGAATCAGGACCTGCTGGTTGTCTGCGGTGGCCAGCTCGGTGTTGAAGACGGAGATTGCCTTTACCGTGCCGCTCACCCCTCCGGCCGTTACCTGGTCGCCCACCTTAAAGGGGCGAAAGAGGATGAGCATGACCCCGGCGGAGAAATGGCCGAGGGAGTCTTTCAGAGCCAAGCCGATGGCCAGCCCCGCCGCGCCGATCACGGTGAGAAACGAGGCGGTATTGATCCCCAACTGGCTCAGGGCGGCGATGATCACTGCGGCCAGCAGGGCGTAATAGGTGATGTTTTTCAAAAAGCTGACCAGGGTGGCCTCGGTTTTGTTTCTTTCCAGCACCGCGGCAAAGAGATCGGTTCCCCGATGGGCCAGCCATTTCCCGACCAACAGGATGAGGATCGCGGCAACAAGCTTAAGGGAAAAGTCGGTGAGCCAAAGCCAGAGGGTGTGGGCGGAAAGGTCCATGTTGTGCCTCGCTGAGGGAAAGTAGTTGCTGGGTCGTGATTCCGGTTGAGGATGGGCCCCGGACCGAATATCTTGTCTTGTAATCTGGAAACCGGACAAAAGTCAAAAGCAAAAGAAACGCGGTGGTTTTCAAATTCTCGCCAAAAGACAAGGTGCGGGGTAGAATAAAAAGATAGGCGGCTTTTTGTCAGGGCAACATCAATGGAACAAGAAGGTCGAACGCAGCGTGGATAATCAGGAATTATATATATTATTCAAGCGGGTTGTCGATACGGCAAACGTGGAGTTTTATCTGATCAACGCCGAGGGGAGGTTTGCTTATGTGAACCAGGCCGCAGTGAGAAATCTTGGCTATTCCGAGGCAGAGCTTCTCGCTTTAAGCCTTGCCGACATCGATCCGGAGGTCGGTCCCAGGGTCAGGCAGCTCTGGCCCGAGTGGAAAAAGCAGGGTGATCTGCATCTTGAAACCACCCATCGGACAAAGAGCGGGCAGGTGGTCCAGAAAGAAGTCAATGCGGTCTGCGTCACCTTTGGCGCAACCGAATATATCTGTGCCTTTGTCCGCGATATCAGCGAACGCAAGCGCATGGAAACAGCCCTGCGGGAAAGCGGGGAGCAATACCGCGATCTTTTTGAAAGCGCCAGCGATCTCATTCAGTTCGTCCGGCCGGATGGTCGTTTTCTCATGGTCAATCCAGCCTGGCGGGCCACCTTTGGCTATTCGTCCCAAGAGGTCGAGCAGCTCAGCATCTTTGATCTCATTGACCCGGACTGCACAAGCCATTGCATGGAAACCTTTCAGCGGGTTTTGGAAGAGGGACGTGTCGACAGGATCGACACGACCTTTGTCGCGAAAAATGGCGACAAGATCATGATTCAGGGCGCAGCCAACTGCCATTACGAAAACGGCAAGCCCCAGGTGACCCGCTGCATCTTCCGCAACGTCACCGAGGAAAAAAAATTGCAGGCCCAATTGCTCCAGTCCCAGAAGTTGGAGGCTATCGGCCGGCTGACCAGCGGCGTGGCCCACGATTTCAACAACCTGCTCACCACGATCTTAAGCTACAGCGAGTTGTATCTGCGACGCCTGCCGGCCAGCGACCCTCTGGCAGACGCCCTGCGAGCCATCCGCGACGCCGGCATCCGGGGTGCGGCCCTGACCCGCCAGTTGCTCACCTTTAGTCGACATCAGGTTGTTGACGTGCGGGTTATCGACCTCAATGTCGTTGTCTCTGTTTTAAGCACCATGATCCGCCGGCTCATTTCGCCCGGCATTCAGCTCATCATCGAGGCTGCGCCCGGAGGACAGGGTCGGATTCTTGCCGACCAGCATCAGATCGAGCAGGTATTGCTGAATCTGGCCATCAACGCGCGGGATGCCATGGTGGACGGAGGTGTCTTGACCATTTCCTGCGTCGAGGAGACCCTGGAGCAGAGCGAATTTGCCAACTTCGGCGATATCGCCCCTGGGCGGTATGTGGTTCTGGTGGTGAGCGACACCGGGGAAGGCATGAGCCATGAGGTGCAGGAGCATATCTTCGAGCCGTTTTTCACCACCAAACCCCAGGGTAAGGGAACAGGCCTTGGTCTGGCCACGGCCTACGGCATCGTTAAGCAGCATAGCGGCTATATCGTGGTGCAGAGCGAGCCTGACAAGGGAACCACCTTCCGCCTGTATTTCCCCAGGGTGGAGGCGCCGGTGGATGCAGCGGTGACTGCGACCGCTCTTGAGGTATTGCAGGGCAGCGAGACCATTCTCGTGGTTGACGATGAGCCGGAAATCCTTGCCGTTATCCGCCATTCCCTCGAATCCATGGGCTATACCGTGCTTGCGACACCATCCGTCGGGGAGGCTTTGCGCCTTGTGGAGGCGGGTGGGAAAAAGATTGACCTCATGCTCACCGATGTTGTCATGCCGGGGATGAGCGGGCACGGCCTGGCTGCCAAGGTGCAGGCGGCTGACCCTCGGATACGGGTGTTGTTCATGTCGGGTTACACCGATTCCATGCTCGAAGAACGCGGCGTTTCCCGGACGCACGCCAATTTTATCAGCAAGCCGCTTTCTCCGGGCGAGCTGGCCATTAAAATCCGCAAGGTGCTGGCCTAGTCCGGTTCCTGGTGCGGTCTTGCACCCTTTCTTCCAAGTGATCCCTCTGTTCTTCTCGCTGAAATATCGATCCATGTAGCAATTGGCCGTGATGGGATCGGATTTTTTTCCGGTTTTGGCGGAAAGCGTGGTAATTTTTCGGGAGAAGCATGTACCGCATCGATAGATATTGTGTCTGAACGGAGGACGCCATGGAACTGTATGCAATTAAGCCCTACCTCTACTGGGCCGGGGTTGTCTTTTTTCTGCTCTGCGAGCATGTTTTTTCCTACCGGGCGCCCACCGTTCCCCGCCCCAAGCGCTGGCTCGCCAATCTGCCGCTGTCCATTATGAACGGCACGATCTACCATCTGCTCTACACCAGCGCCATCGTCGCCCTGATCCTTGCCGCCCAGAAGGAAAATCTCGGCCTGCTCAATGTTTGGCCCATGCCCGAGTGGCTCAAGATTGCCGCAGGCATCCTGATTCTGGATTTTTTTATCTATCTCTGGCATCTGCTCACCCATGCGCTGCCCTTCCTCTGGCGGTTTCACCGGGTCCACCACAGCGACCTGAACATGGACGTGACCACGGCCAACCGGTTCCATCTGGGCGAGTTTCTTTTCACCGGCCTGATCAGGCTGGCGGTGATCTATACCTTCGGCATCGGGCTGACCGCCTACATCTTGTTTGAGATTCTGGTGAATCTCTCCGTGCAGTTCCACCACAGCAGCATCCGGGTGCCCTCCTGGTTTGAGCGGGTATGGGTGCTTCTTTTTGTCCCGCCTTTTTTGCACCGCATCCACCATTCGGTGCGGATCAAGGAGCGGGATACCAATTACGGGG
The DNA here is from genome assembly GCA_964441875.1 of uncultured Desulfurivibrio sp. Taxonomy (GTDB): domain Bacteria; phylum Desulfobacterota; class Desulfobulbia; order Desulfobulbales; family Desulfurivibrionaceae; genus Thiovibrio. The sequence goes on along the minus strand of CAYTVV010000032.1, from coordinate 20,107 downwards.
TGATCTTTTCCATCTGGGACCGGATGCTGGGTACCCTGACCACCGAGGTGGCGCAGGAGCAAATCGTCATCGGCATCGGTTCGCATCGGGAGATCGAGCAATTGGGGTTCTGGCGGCTGTTGGCGCTGCCCTTCACGCGCAACACCCCGTGAAGGCAGGATGATCGCGACGAAAAATATAAAACCATGGAGTGAGCGATGAACTGGAAGAATCTGTTTGTGCCGGGAGAGGATTTCAGCGTGACCCAGGCCAAGGAATACATGGAGAAGCACGGGGCGGATGCGTATCAGCTGCTGGATGTCCGCCAGCCCAAGGAGTACGAGGAGGGGCATCTGGCCGGAGCCAAGCTCATCCCGCTCAAGGAGTTGCCCGGGCGGTTGGCTGAGCTTGAAAAGGAAAAGCCGGTCATCGTCTATTGCGCTGTCGGCGGCAGAAGTAAAGCAGCGGCCCAGCTCCTCGCTGGCAAGGATTTTGCAAGCGTCTACAATATGGCCGGAGGCATCAAGGCCTGGCAAGGACATCAGGCCAAGGGGCCGGAAGAGGCTGGGTTGGAGTTTTTCACCGGTCAGGAAGACTATGAGGACGGGGTGAGTCTGGCCTATGCCATGGAGGATGGGTTGCAGGAGTTTTACCGGCTCATGGCCGACCGGGCGCAAGATGATGAGGCGCGGCAGCTCTACCTCCGGCTGATGGGCTTTGAGGATATGCACAAGGGTCGGCTCCTTGTCGAGTACCGACAAGCGCACGGACCGGAGGCCATGCCGGGCAAGGCGGTGGCCGGAATCATGGAGGGCGGCACCAAGGTGGATGATTTTCTCGCCCAGGCCGAGTCTCATCTGCACACCAAACGGGACATCCTGGAGCAGGCCATGGCCCTTGAAACCCAGGCCTTTGATCTGTACAGCCGCATGGCGCAAAAGAGTGAAAAAGAAGAGGCCAGGGCATTGTTTTTGCGTTTGGCTGATGAAGAAAAAATGCATCTTTCCTATTTGGCCGAGGAAATGGATACGGTGTTGAGTCAAAATCCGAGAGCCTTGGCTGGCAAGCAGGAGCGCTGATGAGTTGGAGTGTGCATGACCGCAGGGTTGCAAAAGACGACAGGCGGGCCATTGGCCGCATGTTGCTGGATCACCTCCGTTTTTTGCAATCGGTGATCAACGGGGTGACCGATCCTGTCCTGGTGATTGGGACGGATATGCGGGTGAAACTCATTAACCAGGCCGCCCGCGAGTTCCCTGTCGCCCGGCGAAAGAGCGGGAAGTTCGCCGAGAACTCCCATTGCTACCAGGTGTTGTTCGGCCGGGAGCAAGCCTGTGGTCAGGTCGGGCGAGAGTGTCCGCTCATGGAGGTTCTTGAAACCGGGAAAGCGGTCTTGGTTTCCCAGAGCATTACCTTGAAGAGCGGCGAGCTTCGGCATTACGAGGTGTTTGCCTCTCCCCTCTGGGGCGGAAAAGATGAGCTCCTCGGCATCATCGAGATTTTGCGCGACGTCACCGAGCGTAATCTTGCCGCCGAGGTCTTGAAAAAGAGCCATGACGAGCTTGAGCGTCGGGTTGAGGAGCGGACCCTGGAGCTGCAAAAGGCCAATAATTCCCTGCGCCTTGAGATCGAAGAGCGGCGTTGGGCAGAGGACCAGCTCATTCAGTCCCTGGAACAGGCAGAGCTTGTTTACAGCGTTATTCCAAGCGCCATTTTCACCGTCGACCTGAATCGGAACATCACCAGTTGGAATAAGAAGGCCGAAAGCGTCACGGGATATAAGGAAGAAGAGGTCCTCGGCAAGCCGTGCAGCATCTTTGCCCTGCATCCCTGCACGAAAAAAGGGTGCGGGGTGTATTCGGAAAAGGTCAGGAAGCCTATTGTCAACCGGATTTGCGAGATCAGGACCAAGGACGGCCGGATCCGGAGTATCAGTAAAAATGCCGATCTGTTGCGGGATGCGGACGGCATGGTCATCGGCGCCGTGGAAAGCTTTGAGGACATTACGGTGCAGCAGGATGTGGATAGACAGCTGCGCACCGAGCGGGACAAGTTCCGGGGGATTCTCTCTGCCCTTGATCAGGGCATGCACATCGTCAACCGGGATTATGTGATTGAATACCAAAACGAGATCCTGCGCCGGATCTTTGGCGATAAGATCGGCGAAAAATGCTACGAGGTTTACAAGCAGCGTGACAAGCCCTGCGAGGTGTGCCGGATGCATGCCGCCATTGAGCGCAACGATATCCAGCGCACCGAGGAGATCATGTCCGATCGCCGCCATTATGAGCAGAGCTATGTGCCCTTTGCCGATGTCGATGGCCAGACCAAGGCCCTGATTCTCCTACGGGACGTCACCGAGGAAAAGATGTACCGGGCCGAAACCATGCGGGCCGGGCAGCTCGCCTCCATCGGCGAACTGGCTGCCGGGGTGGCCCATGAGATCAATAACCCCATCAACGGCATCATCAATTACGCCCAGGTACTGCTCGACGATTCAAGCCAGGTATCGCTTGAGGGCGAGGCTGGCTATCCGGTCCAGCGGGAGATGCTCGACCGCATCATTAAGGAAGGGGAGCGGATCGCCTACATCGTACGCAATCTTCTCTTCTTTGCCCGTCAGCGGGAGGAGGAGGCGGAGGTGGTCGCAATCGAGGCGATCATCCACGATTCCCTGTCCTTGATCAAGCATCAGCTCCAGAAAGACGGGGTGATCATCCACACCGATATCGCGGAGGACCTGCCGAGTATCAAGGTGCATCCGCAGCAGTTGCAGCAGGTTTTTCTCAACCTGCTCAGTAATGCTCGATACGCCCTCAATCAACGCTATCCTGGGCGGGACCCCGGCAAGAAGGTGGAGATCCGCTGCCGGGCCGTGCAGAGCCAGGGCCATGCCGTGCTGAGAACGGAGATCACCGATTATGGCGCCGGAATCCCGCCGGAGTTGCTTACCCAGATCTTTGAGCCGTTTTTCTCCTCCAAGAAACCGGGGGAGGGGACTGGTCTGGGTCTGTCCATCAGTGCCGGGCTGGTCAAGGATTTTCAGGGGGAGCTCCGGGTGGAGAGCGTATTGGGCGAGCACACCACCATGATCGTTGATCTGCCTGCATACGAAGAATAAACCGTGTAATGTGTTGGGCATTGGCTTGCCTGGGGAGCAGCAATAATGATTGATTTAGACAAATCAGAGACCAGGATACTGGTGGTGGATGACGAGGAAAGCCTGCGGCTGACCTTTCAGATGTTTCTCGGTCGCGAGGGATACGGGCCGGTGCTGACCGCCTCCACCTTTGAAGAGGCCCTGGGGCTCATCGAGCAGCAGACCTTTGACCTGATCATCAGCGACATCGTCATGGAGGGGGCCTCCGGCATCGATCTGTTGCGGCGGGTCCGGGAGCTGGGGTTGGAGTGCCCGGTGGTCATGGTCACCGGCTATCCCAACATTAACACCGCTTCCGAGGCCGTGCGTTTGGGGGCCTTCGACTATCTGGCTAAGCCGGTGAAAAAGGCCGATCTCCTGCGCACCGCGCGCATGGCCTTGCAGCAGTATTCCCTCTGGAAGGAGAAGGAGCGGCTTACCAGGGAAAAGGAGCGCTCCCAGCAGTATCTGGAAACGATTTTCCGCAGCGTCCGGGACATGATCATTACCGTTGACCATGATATGCGGGTGGTGCAGATGAACGATCAGGCCAAAAATTGGGCGTCGATGCACATACCCCGACTTGCCATCGGTGCTAATCTGGAGGAGGTGGTCGATTCCTTCACCGTGTTTGTCACGGACGCCCAAAAGGTGTTGGAATGCCGAGAACCTGTGATTGAGCATCGCATCGAGGTCAATCCGGAAATCGGCGGCCATGTTGTTTTTCGGCTCTGCGCTGCGCCCCTGGAAAGTCAGCAGGGAAAGGACTTTCTTGGAGCGGTGTTGGTGTTTCGCGATGTGAGTCGGATGGAGGATCTGGAAAAAAGGGGCAAGCGCACTTACCTTCATCGGCTGGCTGGGGTGAGCCGGGCCATGCAGACGGTGTATACCCTCATAGAAAACGTCGGCCAGGTGGATACCTCGGTGCTGATTACCGGAGAATCGGGGACCGGCAAGGAGCTGGTGGCCGAGGCCCTGCATGCGGAAAGTCCGCGCCGGGACATGCCCCTGGTGAAATTCGACTGCACCTCCATCCCGGAAAATCTCATGGAATCCGAGCTGTTCGGTCACAAGAAGGGCTCCTTCACCGGGGCGGATCGCAACCGGGAGGGGCGGATTCTCCAGGCGGACGGCGGCACCCTGTTCCTCGATGAGATAGGCGATATCTCGCCGCTCATGCAGCTGCGTTTGCTGCGTTTTCTCCAGGAACGCACCTTTTATCCCGTGGGCGAGGACAAGCCCGTTACCGTGGATGTCCGGGTGGTGGCGGCTACCAACGCCGACCTGAAGCAGAAGGTCCAGCGGGGAGAGTTTCGGGAGGATCTCTACTACCGGCTGCGGGTGATTGACATCACCTTGCCGCCGCTCAGAGATCGACAGGGGGATCTGCCCATTCTGGCGGAGCTGTTCCTGGCCCGTTTCAGCAAACGTCTCAACAAGAACATCACCGGGATTTCCGATCAGGCCTTGCAGTTGCTGGCCGCCTACCGCTGGCCGGGAAACGTTCGGGAGCTGGAGCATGTGGTGGAGCGGGCCTGTGTGCTGTGCGCGGACGACACCATCACCACCACCAATCTTCCGGAAGAGGTGCGCAGTGGAGGCCGTAGCGCTGCTGCAACACCAGGGGGTGCCGGGGCTGAGACCGTGTCTGCCGCAGAGGCCTCCGGAGCAGCCCCGGTCTCGCAGGAGAGCGAGAAAGCGCACATCCTCGACATCATCGCCCAGACCGACGGCAACAAGGCCAAGGCTGCCCGGCTGCTCGGTATTGACCGCAGTACCCTGTATCGAAAGATGAAGGCCCACGGCCTGGAATAGAGCAGAGTGTCGCACGTGCAACACTCTGCCACACATGCCACAGCAAAAGTGTGGCGCCACAATCCGCGGCGCCACACTTTTTTATTTCTTCCCTCTCTGCCATCTCCCGGTTGTGGATTTCTCTCGGTCATCCCTGTAATATTCATGTAACATCCCGGTATTAAAAGATTTATTTGTCTTCTGGCCGACTCCGTTGCCCCTTCTTGCCTGTAAGGGGATCTCTTTTTTATTTCCTGTTTAATCAGCAAGTTACAGTCGTGTCTTGGAAAATACCCCCCTGTTTCCGGGGTGGTGTTGGCATGCCCCGTGCAATGTCTCCTAATCAAACGAGATCAACATCGTGATAAGAACGAAAAAACAAAACCATAGGAGGCTCACCATGAAGAACACATTGCAGAAACAAGGACTCGGTCTTGGCGAACTTGATCAGGCAGCAATCGGTGAGGGAATCTCCCAGGCAGGTGTGGGCGTCATCCTGGCCCTGGCGACCTTGATCGGCGCATGGGGCCTTGCCTGCCTGATCGGCGGGATGAGCACCATGGGCGGAATCATGGAGCTGGGCCGCGGCTGGCTCACCGCAGTAACGGGGATGTAAACAGGTTTAAAAAACTAAGGTAACGATCATTTAGGATCATAGAGAAAAACCAAAGTTCACAAGGAGAAGCATCATGGCACAGGCAACAGCAGAAAAGAAGGGCGCAGGAATCTTCATGGCAATAATGGGCGGGATCGGCGCGGCCGTCGGGTTGTGGGCGCTTGCTGCCCTGAGTTTCAGCCTCTCCAAGGTGGGTTTGAGCGAAGTGGCGCGACAGTACATGGTGGCCATCGGCCTAATCAGTGAGCAGGCCACCATGGTGGATTTTTACACCCACATCAAAGGCGTTGAGTACCTGGTCTGTCTCGCCTTCTTCGCCGCATTCCCGGTATTCTTCAAGTATGTCAACACCCCGAAGGTTACGGTTCCCGGCCAACGCTGATTAGGAGCCGTGCGGATGCTTTGTTCTTTGAAGCATCCGCACGGCCCCTGATGCCGTTTAGCGGCTAACCTTGTAGTACCTCGTAGTACCTCCCTTTGAGCCCGGATTCGTCCGGGCTTTTTTTTTAACGGTCCAGCAGCACCCCATCTGCTTCGCAGTCTCGCTACGCTCGCTTAGCTGTCATCGGCCAGCTCGTGTGCAATAGCACACTTCGCCGGCCTCTTTCGCGCATCTGTGGCAGCAGCGAAGCGGCGCTGCTGAACCGTTATCTGCCAGTGTGGAACGACAGGGTTGGTGATGGGCATGGTCCGGTTGTTGCAACATAATGTGTTCAGTTGCAACAAGGCACTCACTCTAAATTCCATTCATCCTTTCCAGGAGGGAGATCGTGGCCAAATACGTGCGAAATTATCTGCTGCTCATGCTGGCGGCAACCTTGGCCGTTGTCGTGTACAACATCTGGCTCGTGGAAAACCGTCCGCCCATGCTTGAATACTCAGGCTTTCTTGCCAAGCTGGAAAAGAACGAGATCCAGGAGGCGCTGATCCGGGGTCAGGAGATCACCGGTACGGACAGCTACGGCCAATCTTTCTCGACCTATGCCCCGGATGTGCAGCTGCTTTTGCCCAGGCTTGAGAAAAAGAATGTCCGCATCTCCGCCAGAGCGCCCCAAGGGGCTTCGCCTTTCTGGACTTCCACCTTTCCGGTTCTCCTGCTCATGGGCGGTTGGATGTTCTTCATGCTCCGCAGCCAGAAAGGTGGCGGCAGCAGCGGCTTTGGCAAGAAAAAGATCGCCATGGACCCGGACAAGGCCAGCCGGGTGACTTTTGACGATGTGGCAGGGATTCCAGAGGCAAAGGAAGAACTGGTCGAGATCGTTGATTTCCTGAAGGATTCAAAAAAGATCACCCGCCTCGGCGGCAAGATCCCCAAGGGGGTGTTGCTGCAAGGCCCACCGGGAACCGGGAAAACCCTGCTGGCCAAGGCCATTGCCGGGGAAGCGGGTGTTCCTTTCTATAGCATCAGCGGCTCTGACTTTGTCGAGATGTTTGTCGGGGTCGGCGCCTCCCGGGTGCGGGATCTTTTCGCCCAGGCCAAGAAAAGCGCGCCCTGCATTGTCTTTATCGATGAAATAGACGCGGTGGGCCGCAGTCGCGGGGCTGCCGGGGCCATGGGCGGCCAGGATGAGCGGGAGCAGACCCTCAACGCTCTGCTCGTGGAGATGGACGGGTTTCAGAGCGAACAAACCGTCATCATCGTTGCGGCGACCAACCGGCCGGATGTGCTGGACCCGGCCTTGATGCGGCCGGGGCGGTTCGACCGCCAGGTCACCATCATGCCCCCGGACGTCAAAGGGCGGCGCAAGATTTTGGAGGTGCATTCCCGCAACGTGATGATGGACCCGGACGTTGACCTACAGGTGGTGGCTCAGTCCACGCCGGGCTTCACCGGCGCTGAACTTGCCAACCTCATCAATGAGTCCGCCCTGATGGCGGCGCGCAAGGGCAAGGCGGGCATCCAACTCAGCGATATCGAGGATGCCAAGGACAAGATCCTCATGGGCGCCGAACGAACGGGGCTGGTCATCAGCGAGCAGCAGCGCAAGGTCACGGCTTATCATGAAGCAGGCCACGCGATCATCGCCAAGGTTCTGCCCAACACCGATCCGGTGCACAAGATCACCATCATCCCCAGGGGGCAGGCCATGGGCGTGATGCAACAGATGCCCATTGACGATCGCCATGCCTATTCCAAGGAGTATCTGACCAACCGGATCACCATCCTGCTTGGCGGCAGGACATCGGAGGAAATCATCTTCAATGAATTTTCCACCGGGGCCAGTAACGATTTGCAGGTGGCCACGGATATCGCCACCCGGATGGTCTGCGAATTTGGGATGAGCGAACGGCTCGGGCCACGGGCCTTTGTCACCCCGGATCAGGGCTATCTCGGCCTCGGTTCGCGGCAGCGCCCCTACAGCGAAGAGATCGCCAGGGCCATTGATGAGGAGGTCACCAGGATCATCGCGGAGTGCTATCAGGAGGCGATCATTGTCCTGGAAGGGCGGATAACCTTTCTGCATAAGCTGGCCGAGGTCCTGCTCCTCAACGAGACCATTGATGCGGAAGAGGTTGATATCATAGTGACCTGTCCCAAATTGACCGAAGAAAATAAAGAGCAAACCGGGTTCTCCCGATAGGTTTGTTCCATTTGCTGCGCCACCTGTCGCATGCAACACTTCTGTAGCGCCACATGTGTTGCATGCGACACTTCTTGCCTGCATCGCACCTTGCCGTCGCAACGGAAAAATAGTGGGTGATGATTTTTTTTGCCCCTCGCATGACACCCTCTCTCAGCCTGCAATTATCCAACCCAGTTGTTTTTAATCGGTAGTCCCTTTTTTCGCAGCCCTTGCGCTTTCTGTCTCGGAGTGTGGCGTCAGTGTTCATGCACTTTGAGACAAGGCTTGGCACAGGATGTGCTTAAGCAGATGCTGGAATACTCGGAATCCCGCCGGAATGGAGTTTGAAGCCCAGGTCTTGGCGGAGAGAATTCCCCTGCCGCACTGATAATGCAAACCGGAGTTTGTTTTTTTTATGAGATTACTTTTTCAGAAGGAGAGCAACATGGGAGGAAGAAAGAAAACACTCTTGGGGATGGCGGCGCTTATGCTCCTGACCGCACCCCTGGCCGCGCAGAGCTGGGCCGCAGAAGGCCCCGGCACGGTGGAACTTGGCAGCCTGGCAAATTATTATTCCGCAGTGACCTTTGATCATGCCATGCATACCGGTGTGGCGCCAAGCTGCGCTGAGTGCCATCACCACACAACCGGGCTCGCGCCCATTGATCCGAACTGCGCCCGCTGCCATGAAGCGGGCGCAAAAGCGAAATCGGTGGCCTGCAAGAGCTGCCATTCCGACAAGCGTTTTTCCGCGGAAGACCTGGCGAAAATCGAGGGGAATTCACAGTTGCACCACAAGGGGAAGCTTGGCCTGAAAGGAGCCTATCATCAGAAATGCCTTGGCTGCCACACCACCATGGGCGGACCAACCGGCTGCCAGGATTGTCATACCCGCAACGACAAGGGAGATGCCTTTTTTAATTCAGGCAAATATGCCCCGGCTCCATCCGCTTCCGCTGGGCATGAAGGCGGGCATTGAGAGAGAACACACAGAGTGTAACTGTTCAACAACGCCGCAGATGCGCGGAAGAGGTCTGCGAAGTGTGCTGTTGCACATGAGCAGGCCGATGACAAAGCAGATGTGGTGCTGTTGAACAGTTACTTACGCTGAAAAGATATCAGAGGAATACACTATGAAAAAGTTGAACCGCAGAAGTTTCTTGAAAGGCGGATTGGCCGGTGGCGCTGCCATCGCCGCCGTCGGAGCAAGCAAACAGGCCGTGGCCGGAACGCATAATTTTGGCGGTTACCCGGACAGCATGGGCGTGCTTGTTGATCTCACCAAATGTGTCGGCTGTCGGACTTGCGAAGCCGCATGCAACAAAGAGCAGGGGTTGCCGACGCCGGACAAACCATTCGACGATCTCTCCGTATTTGAGGAGAAGCGTGAAGGCGGGCTGCCGCGCAGGACCTCGGAAAAAGCCTACACCGTGGTGCAGAAGTATGATGTGCCGGGCCGCGAACATCCGCTGTTTCGCAAGGTGCAGTGCAATCATTGCAACGAACCAGCCTGTCTGACCTCCTGTTTTGTCAATGCCTACAAGAAGACGCCGGAAGGCGCGGTGATCTACGACAAAACCGTGTGTGTCGGCTGCCGGACCTGCATGGTCGCCTGTCCTTTCTATATCCCGGCCTACAGCTATTCCAGCCCCACCAATCCGGTAATAAAAAAATGCATCATGTGCTACGACACCCGCCTCAAGTTTGGCCGGCCGCCAGCCTGTGTCGAGGCTTGCCCCCAGGAAGTCATGACCTTTGGCAAGCGCAAGGATCTCCTCAAGCTGGCCCATCAGCGGATCAGCGATAAGCCTGATGCCTATGTGGATCATGTGTATGGCGAAAACGAGGTCGGCGGCACCGCCTGGATGTATCTCTCCGACGTGCCCTTTGACAAGATCGGCTATGACACCCATCTGGGAACCCAGCCGATCATCAGTTATGTCAAGGAGTTCCTTGGGATGGTGCCGATGGTTCTTACCATCTGGCCTGCGCTCTTTACCGGCTTCCATTTGCTGAGCAACCGGAAAGACGCCCTGAAAAACGACGATAATAAAAGCTGAGGAGAGGTGGAAGACGATGAATAGCTTAAAATCACAAGGGTTCGCCCCTGTTGTCTCCGATCTCAAGAAGGATGGGAGTGAGTGGACCGTAAAAGAGAAGATCATGCTGGGGCTTTCCCCCAAAGAGTATTGGGCGGTTCAGCTCCGCAACCCGTTTAACTGGGTGCTCTGGGCCATCTATGCCATCGGACTGCCGATTCTGGTGGGCCGGTTTATTTTTGGCCTGGGCTGGGTAACGCATTCTTCCTATGACTACCCCTGGGGGCTGTTTCTAGGCTGGGGGTTGTTCACCATGGTGCCGCTTTCCGCTTCCGGCTTCATGATGGGAACCACGGTGGAGCTTTTTGGTCGCAAGGATTTCAAGTCCATCGAGCGGCTTGGCCTGCTGAACGGGCTTCTGGGCTATCTGTTTGCGGTGATGTTTTTGCAGGTGGATCTGGGCCAACCCTGGCGCCTGATCTACCCCATGTTCGTATCCCTGGGACCGGCGGCGGTGCTGTTTCTCGTGGCCTGGCATGTGGCCACCTATCTTACCTGCCAGGTGGCGGAGCTGGTTCCGGCATTCTCCGAGTGGATGGGTTTTCCCAAGGCCAAGAAGTTTATCAAGAGCATCGTGCTTGGCTTGACCATTGCCGGGATCATTCTTTCCACCCTGCATCAGGGGGCGCTGGGTGCGTTGTTCACCTATGCTCCGGGCAAGGTGCATCCGCTCTGGTATTCCTCTCCGTTTCAATGGCTCCATTTTTTCGTTTCCGCGGTCTTTGCCGGCTTGTCCATGCTCATTGTGGTCAGCACGCTCACCAAGTGGTTCATGCGCTGGCGGTGTGATGAAAACTATCTGAGCAACCTCAGCAAGCTGACCCTGGGCTTGGCCAAGGGCGCTTCCATGGCCTTGATCACCTATCTGGTCATCAAGATCATCGGGATTGCCCATGACAATAACTGGGCGTATCTGCTTACCGGTTGGGGAGCCTGGTTTATGTTTGAGATGGTGGTGGGCGTCATCCTGCCGCTGATTTTCTACACCATGGCGGTGCGGAACAGCAATGCCTCTCTGGCCCGGTTCGCTGCGATCCTGGCGGTATTTGGTATTGCCTTGAACCGGTTGAATACGGCGCTCATTGCCTTCAACTGGCAACTGTATCGGGAAATCCCCCACTGGCGTGAATTGGTGATCGTCTTCACCGTCTATGCCACCTACATTGTGGTCTATCGGGCGGTTTTGGCCAGGATGCCGATCCTCTACACCTGGAAGGAAAAAAAGTAACACTGCATCCGTGATGAAAAAGGGCAGGGCCGGATCTTCCGGCCTTGCCGCAACTTGCAACTCCGGGCTGACTGAAATGGCATTTCCGTTGAAAAAAACAATCCATGCCACCGCAGTCTCGGTCGCTTTGATTCTTGTGGCCTTGTTGTGCCTGGGAATCAGGCAGTACCAACTGTACCGCAACCATGTCGAGGTCAGCCAACAGACCGAAAGGCTCATCTTCCAGTTCTCCATCATCCGCGAGCATGTGACCGAAAACCTGCTGGAAGGGCAGTATGCAGGTTTGGCCTCGGTGGGCGCGGAGCTGGAGGAACTCAATCGCAATCTGGTCTCTGTTATCGGCAATCGGTTCATAGACGATCATTACAAACTTACCCTGGCCAACGCCATCGATCTGCCCGGTCTTGTTCTATTGGTGCGGAAGATCAGCGCCGGGCCAGCCCGGCCGGAAAATCTGCGGCAACTCAATACCGAGATCCGCACCCTGGGCGAGCGGCTCATGCTCTTCGACCGGGTGCTGGTCGAGCATGGCAAGCGCGAGCTGATCAGCTTTCAGAATGTGGTGATCGGCGCCCTGGCCATGGTGGTCAGCCTGATCATTGTCCTGCTCCTCTTTTTTCAACGGCGCTTGATCGCCCCGTTGTTGGATCTTGTCCAGCAGGTAAAGGAGGTGGCCGCAGGCTCCCGGCCCGGGCTTTCCATCGTCGGGAGAAGCGGGGAGATTTCCGAGCTGGCCTATTCCTTCCACGACCTCTTGATGGCCCGCGACATCACCTCCCAGGGGCTGGCAAAGTTTCAGCGGGTGGCCTCGGCGGTGAAAGGGGCGCAACTGGCCATCGCCAGGGCGAAAACCAGGGATTCCCTGTTCAAGGAGGTTTGCCGGGCTCTGCTTGCGAACCACGAGTATTGCCTGGTCTGGATTGGTCAGGCCGACGAGACCGGGGAGATCATGCCGGTGACTGCCGACGGTGCAACCTCCATGAGCAACAAGGAATGCGAAGCCTGCATGGCCGTGCTCCTTACCGAGGCCGAGGAAAAGGGGCTGGAGCAAAATCCGGCGGCCCTGGCCCTGCGCGCCAAGGCGCCGGTGGTGCGGATGGATATTCTGGCCGGGATTCCCAGGGGCCTGCTCAAGGGAACACCCCTGATCGATGGGCAAGCGGCCTGCGCTGCCCTGCCCATTATCTGGCAGAATACCGTCTACGGCGTGCTTTCCATCTACGCCCTTTCTCCCACGGATTTTGACGGCAAGGAAATGGAGTTGCTCGAAGGATTGGCAGGCGATCTCGGCCTGGCCCTACATACCATTGAAGGCCAGCAACATCTGGCCAGCAGGGAGAATTTGCATGCCCGGCTTTTTGAAGCCCTGCGGGTGATCAAGCTGACCCTGTCGCCGTCCGGGGGTATCCTGGGCGTGAATCCGGTTTTTGCCGATCTGGCAGGCGTTGTCGCCGAGCAGGATGGCCGCGTCTGGCGTGATTTTTTGGAGCCGCTCCAGCCGGGCCTGGACAGCGACGCTCCTGCTCTGCTGGAAAAAATGCGCTCGGAAGAGGGAGTCCCCCTAGTGTTCTCCGGGGTCATGCCATCGAGACGCTTCCTGTGCCGGGTTGTTCCGGATCGGGAGATGGAGGGGGAGCCTGAACGTCTGATCCTGGTGGGGTATCCTCTTTCCCGCCAGGAAGAGGCAGGGGAGCAAGAGGGGAGCCTGCGGCTGGAAATGATCGCGGCCTTGGCCAGTGGAGTCTCGCACGAGGTGAGCGATCTCAGCAATGGTCTGATCAACTATGCCCAGGTGCTGGCCGATGAGGAGCAGCTCAAAAGACCGGGCCAGCCGGAAAACGAGCTGGTGGTCAAGATTATCGAGGCTGGCGAACGCATTGCCGAGATAGTCCGCAAGTTCATCCTCTATGGCCGGGAAGAGGGGCAGACGGCGGGAGAATTCCTGCCCGTGGCCACCGTGCTGGAAGATGCTCTGCTGCTCATCGGCTATCATTTGAAAAGCGAGGGCATCGGGCTGGAGACCGATCTGGAGGCTGCGCCGCCAGTGGTGCCGGTGCAGGCCCAGCACATGCAGCAGGTTTTTTTGAGCATCCTGGGCAGTATCCGAACTGCTCTTGGTGAGAGGTTTATCGGCAGGGACCTGCGGAAAAAAATCGTTATCGCCACCCAGACTCTGGTGGAGAATGGCCAGGGCCGGGTATTTGAGCTCAGTATTGTGGAGCACGGGGCGGTGATCCCGCTCGACCGCCTGCCTGAGTCGGGAGCCGGCAAGGACGGCGCAGCCCAGGGCTGGGGGCGGGTGCTTGCTGTCTGCCGCCGGATTGTCGAAGACCATGGCGGCTTTTTATTGATCAGCGGGGATGAAGGAAAATATACCAAGATAGCGTTGAGTTTCCCCTTGAAGGGCGATTGAGCGCGGTTTTTCCAACCATTATAGTCTTTTGCAAAAAGCCTTATCGTGCTTCGACGGGCTCAGCATGAACGGAAGGAGCCAAATGATTTCAAGATGACTACCGTTCGCCCTGAGCCTGTCGAAGGGTGTTTTTTGGAGTTTTGCTGAAGGTTCATTAGCGAGCAGGAAAAGGATTGCCATGCAATGCGAAACCCACCCCTCAATCTACCGGATTTCCGCCGCAGCCGAGATGCTGGACCTGCACCCGCGCACCTTGCGGAATTATGAAAAAGCGGGGCTTGTCATCCCGAGTCGCAAGGGCAAATGGCGGTATTACAGCGTCGATGATATCGCCTGGATCAGGTGTCTGTTCAGCATGATCCATGGCGGCGGCATCACCATCGCCTCCATCGGCAAGCTACTGCACTATGCCCCCTGCTGGGAGGTTGCCGATTGCACAGGGGAAAAACGCAGGCAATGTCCGGTGTATCTGCAACGGAGCAGAGAGCCTCGCTGAAAGCTGAGGCCAAGCCCGATGTTCATTGCCGTAACAGAACCCAGCTGCACCAGCGGTCGTTTCGCTTTCGTTCCAGAAAGGTGATTCCCTCTTGCGGCAGGGCTGCCAACAAATCTTCCTCCATGCCTGAGATAAAACCGGAGAGCAGGTAGAGCCTTGCCTGCCAAAAATCAGGATTCTCGAAGAGTTCCAGCATCAACCCCTTATACAGATTGGCCATCACCAGATCCACCCTGGTATCCGGGCATTGTCGGCGAAGATCTGCTTCCAGCACCGTAACCCGGTCCTGCACCCCATTGGCCAGGCAGTTGGCGCGGGCCACCTCACAGGCCAGCCGGTTGTTATCGCAGGCGGTAATCCGGCCCACCCCCTGTTTGGCCGCGGCAATGGCCAGCAGCCCGGTGCCGCAGCCCAGATCGAGAGCGGTATTGATGGTGATCTCGGGGCTTGCCGTGTACTTGAGCAGCCCTTCCAGGCAGAGGCGGGTGGAGGGGTGGAAGCCGCTGCCGAAGATGACGCTTGGGTCCAGCACGATATCCGCTGTTGTCTGTTCCCAAACCGGCGCCATGGTAAAGCCGTCCACCGTGAACGGCCCGATCTCCCTGCCTGCCTCCCAATCCGTATAATCCAGATCAGCCTCATAGATAAGTTTGGCTCCCGAGGCCTCGCAGATACTTTTGACCAGCCGTTCCTTGGGTCGGTGGAAAAAGAGAATGGCGGTCTCGTCCTCGATCCAGGTGCCGATGAGATCCGGGTCGTCGATGGCCGGGAGATCCTTGAGGTCGAGATGGTAGGTGTAGAGGCGGCTGTATCGGGTATAGGGTGGGCGGAGCATGGGCGAAATCCGGGTCAGGGGGTAAGGGGTTTTTTTGTCCGACCCTCGGCTGGCGGGGTGACGGGGTTTTGCCGGTACTGCCTGGCGGCCTGGCTAAGTTCCTGGACAAGGGCGATGGCCTCGGCTGTTTTTATGGTGAAGTCATCCGGCGTGGCTGGGATGCTGGCCGCTCCTTCGGGCTCTGCGGACTCAGGCTTGGCAGGAGGTGGTGTGGACGCCTGGGTTGGGCTGGCGGTGTTGGGCAGGGCTATAGAAATGCCGTTGACCTTGGCCTGCAAGCGTAAAGAGCGGGTTTGGTCGGGGGAGATGGCCAGGCTGATCTCCTCGGCCAGATGGTTTTTACCGGTTTGGGCATCGTCAAAAACAAGGCGGCTGTTGCTGGCGCTAATGGTGTTCCAGGAAAACCGCAGAGGGAGTACAGGCATGGTGGGCAGGAGTTCGTCCAGGGTCTGGCCGAGGTTGTAACCGCCGTCCTTCTGGCGAACCAGGTGCAGAAAGAAGTGTTCCGTGCCCAGGTTGCAGGCGAGCTCTCCGTTGAGCAGGCGTTCCGGTAAAAGGTTGATGGATATTCTGCCTGCGGAGAGCAGCGGGTCTACGGGATCATCGGGGGTGGAAAGTTTTGGCCCGACAATGAGATGGTGCAGGGTCAGGGTGCAGGTCAGTGGGTTGAATTCGGCCCTGGCAATGGTCACCGAACGGTTCATGGCGGCGGCCAGCTGTTTGGGCAGATGGGTGGTGGTCAGGTAGGGAACCAGGAGAAAACTGCCAAGCCCAAGAAGGAGCGCCAATACGAGCAGTAGGCCTACGATTTTTCTGAGCCAGGCCCAGAGGGAAAATGGCTTTTGCCGCCGGGGCGGATGCGGCCCAGGCGAGAAGCTGTTCGTCGGCTTGCCAGTTCGGATGGGGATGGAGCCGAATCTGTCTTTCGGTTTTGGCGTATCGGTAATGCGTATCATCATTCAATCCGACGGGCGCTTGTCCGGGGTCTGAGGTCAGTGCTTGGCAGGAGCACGAAGGAATGCTAAGATACCAAGCCTGCGGGAAAACAAAAGAAAAAACCGCGTAACTGTTCCGCAGCACCACATCTGCTTTGTCATCGGCCTGCTCATGTGCAATAGCACACTTCGCAGGCCTCTTCCTTGCATCTGTGGCACTGCGGAACAGTTACGTCTTTGTCCAGTTCCAGCAGCAAAAAAATGGATAATTACAAAACAGTAGACCATTTTTTTGACACGATACCATAACTATACCGGGGAGTTCAAAGTGTTTACTTTCTTACGAGGTGTTCTGGTTCTGCTGCTTGCCCCCGTGCTCACCGGATTGGTCAGCATCGGGGCGATCATCATGGTTTTCATCTTCCGGCGGTCGGCGGCGGAGGTTCAGATTCTTCCCCGCACCCTGGGCAGGATTGTTGCCTGGCTCAGCGGGGTTTCGGTCCGTATGACCGGGGCTGAACTTCTTGAGCCGGGGCAGCCCTATATCTTTGCCGCCAACCACCAGAGTCAGTTTGACATCTTTGCGCTCCAGGGCTATCTGGGCTGTGATTTTCGCTGGCTGCTCAAGCTGGAGCTGTTCAAGATTCCTGTGTTCGGTACGGCCATGCATCTGGCCGGATATATTCCGGTGGACCGGGCGCATGGCCGCAAGGCGCTGAAAAGTCTGGACGAGGCGGCCCGGCGTATTGCCGGAGGCACCTCGGTCGCTATCTTTCCCGAGGGCACCAGAAGTCCGGACGGCAAGCTGGGCCAGTTCAAGGCCGGGGCCATCGTTTTGGCGATCAAGGCCGGGGTGCCGGTGGTGCCGGTGGCCATTGTCGGCACCCACCAGGTTTTGCCCAAGGGCAGGCTGCTGGTCAGGCCAGGCCGGGTGGAGATCCGGGTGGGTGCGCCCATTGCCACCAGCGAGTACACCGTCAAACAGAAGCAGGAATTGGCCGAGCGGTTGCAGGGCAAGGTGGCGGAATTGATGGCCAGTCCCTGAGCAGAGGCGGCAGGCTGTTCGGTTTGTCGCCCCGGCTATTGACTCAGCATGGGCTGCGGGAAAACAAGGCGGCCGGCGGAGGAATCGAGCTGTACCTCGGCGCCTACGGGTAGGATCAGATTTCTGCTGCCATGGCCGCAGGGGAAGTTGGCCCAGATGGGGATGGGCCGGTGGGCCAGCAGGTCAAGCACCCGCTGCCAGATGGCTTCACGCTCTCCGCACTGGTCAAAATCCCCCAGGATCAGCCCGGCGATCTGCTCCAGCCGACCCGCAGCCCAGAGATGGGTGAGCAGCCGGTCGATGCGGTAGGGCGCCTCGCCGATGTCCTCCAGCACCAGAATGGTATCCCGCCAGTCCGGCTCAAAGCGAGTGCCCAGCAGGTGGACCAGGCTGGTCAGGTTGCCGGGCAGAAGCCTGCCGCTGGCCTGGCCGCCTTTGAGGATTTCCAATCCCTTTATTTTACTCTCCGGCCTCGGACTACCGGTGAGCAGGTCGAAAAAGGCCTCCTGCGAATCGCGGTCGCTCCGGGCCAGGGTGGTGAGCATGGGGCCGTGGAAGGTGATGAGCCCGGTTTTTTGCTGGATGGCGGAGAGCAGGACCGTGAGGTCGGAAAAACCGATGAGCATCTTCGGCTGTTCACGGATAAGGCTGAAATCCAGGTCCGGCAGGAGCCGCAGGCAGCCGTATCCGCCGCGTACAGCCAGGATGGCCTTTACCTCCGGGTCGCGCCAGAGTTCATGCAGCTCGGCCAGGCGTTCTTGATCGGTCCCGGCCAGAAAGTCGTTGTGCCGGAGGATGTCCTTTCGGTATCTGGTTTTAAATCCCAGCTCGGTGAGAATCTTCAGCCCGGCGCTGAAATCGCCTTCGTTGCGCACCGGGCTGGCCGGGGCGATAATGCCGATGGTATCCCCTTTTTTCAGGGGGGCAGGGAGTATGGGCTTAGGTATTGCGTTCATGGAGCAGTTGCAGTCCGTTGAGGGTGAGCATTGCGTCAACGTGATCGATGCTGGTGGTGTACGGGGCGATGAGGGCGGCCATGCCGCCGGTCGCCACCGCTTGCGGCAGCTCCGGGGCCATCTGCTCCCGCAGGCGGCGGATAAGGCCGTCCACCATGCCGCCGTAGCCGAAAAGGATGCCCGACTTGATCGCCGCCACGGTATTGGTGCCGATGGCGGCGGTAGGCGGAGTGGAGATATCAACCTGGGGCAGCTTGGCCGTGCGGCTGCCCAAGGCCTCCATGGCAATGGACATTCCGGGGGCGATGGCGCCGCCCAAGTATTCGCCGGAGGCGGAGACGCAGTCCCAGGTGATGGCCGTACCGAAATCAACGACAATGAGGGCACACTTGAATTTGGCATAGGCCGCCACGGCATTGACCAGCCGGTCGGCGCCGATCTCCGCGGGGTTGTCGATGAGAACCGGCATGCCGGTCTGCACTGTATCCGAGCCTACCATCAGCGGAACGGTATTCAGGTAGCGGGTGGCAAAGGCGGCCCAGGCGGCCTGCATCGTCGGCACCACGCTGGAAATGATGGTGTCGGAGATATCGTTGAAGCGGAGGCCTTCCATGGTAAAAAGGCCATGGAAGATGGCGGCCAGCTCATCAACCGTACTGCCCTTGTCGGTTTTCACCCGCCAGTGGCAGCGAAGTTTTGGGCCGGTGTAAACCCCGATCACCATGTGGGTATTGCCGATATCAACCGCCAGCAGCATGGGCGACTCCCTGGTTATGGTGAGGAAAGCTGTTACGAATTGCCTAAATGTACCAGAGATCGGGCCAGGCTGTCCATGCTCTTGGTCGCTTCGGTGAAAAACTTTGTTTGGCAAGAAGGGTTGACAGATGCCTGGCGGGGAACAAGAATGATGAGTGAATTGTCGGTATCGTAAGGAGTCTGCCCAATGAACGAATATATCCAGGTTGCCACCACGGTCGCCACCGAAAAGGAGGCCACGGCCATTGCCGGATTGCTGGTTGAGCAGCGGCTGGCCGCCTGTGTCCAGGTGATCGGCCCCATGACCAGCCATTACCGCTGGCAGGGGAAAATCGAAACGGCAGGGGAATATCTCTGCCTTGCCAAAAGCCGCGCTACGCTTTATCCTGAGATTGAGGCGGCGATCAAGTCGATCCATCCCTATGAGGTTGCGGAGATCATCGCCATGCCGATAATTGCCGGGAGCAAGCAATATCTGGCTTGGCTGGGTGCCGAAGTCAAGGAGCCTGCCTGAATATGGCCGAGGAGCAGCCGAAAAAGGCGGGTCGTCGCCGAAATCCCAAGGAGTTCCAATGCCATTGTTGTCGGCGGAAATTGCCCTTTTGTTGGAACTGCCCATGTGGCTTTCAGATCTGCGATGACTGTTTCAAGGAAAATATGTGGACCATCAGCAATGGCCCGACCTGGGTTTGCCCGGATTGCGGCAGGATACGGATGATGTGATTGTTTGGCTGCACTTCAGTACAGGGCAGGGGGTGTCCTGAAAAAAAATGGGGGGGGAATGAGTATGGATAACCAGCGGGAGAGCAGGCGGTGCCGGAGATTTCCGGTGAAGGACGGGGTGATCGCCCTTAATTCCGTGTACGGCGAAATTATCGACATGAGCTTCGGCGGATTGTCTTTTCGGTACACGGCCTATGACGACATGACCACCGAGCCTGCGGAGTTCGGCATTATCTTTGGCGGGGAGGAACTCTTTTTTGACAATATCCCCCTCACCAATGTCTGCGATATTGTCATGGATGAAAAGGCTGGAAGCGCGGGTGAGGTCAGGCGCAGGGGCATGGCCTTTGGCGATCTTGTCCCGGAGCAGGTTGTGACCCTGGCCAGGTTTATCCGGCAGTTTTCCTTAGAAAAATGATGGCGTCGCAAAAAACGCCAGCTACTGCGTTGCGCTGCATTATCTCGTCATTGCGGCGTACCTGAGTACGCCTCATTCCTCGAAATTTGCGCGCCTTGTATCTGACGATTT
>CAYTVV010000031.1:0-27693 GCA_964441875.1 uncultured Desulfurivibrio sp. | reverse complement strand
AGAAGGATCTACGTAACTTGGCATTCACTAACCTCCTCACTTGGATTGAATTTTCGAACTCCGATCTTACGAAATTCGCGTTTACCTTATCAAGGACAGCCGCCCAGGTCCAGGAACGCTCGGAGCAACCGCCCCAGAAGCAGACCTTCACCCCGTTGACCATCTAACCTACCAAAACCGTAGAAGAAAACCCGCTTACAGCTTCTTGTTCCCGCCGCGCACCCAAGCGGTTAATTTTGCGTATTTTTCTTCTTTTTTGCACAAAACTGAAGAGCGACTCATTTTCTAGAACATTGGTCTGTATAATTTCTCACCTGATAAAAGTCAAGAAAAAAACATTGCACACATCCTCCCCAGAGACCCCTCCCACGCCGCCTCTGCATCACTCAATTTTCCCTTGCTCTACCCCCACGTTCCCTCGCCAGCGAATCGCTTCCTGTCGCGCTGAAAAATGGAAAAAAACGCCCCTGGATAGTGGAGCACATTGGGGAAAATCATTTTCCCATGCTTGCAGGGGCTCCTTTTTTCCTCTGAGAAATGAATTTGACACAGACTGTTCCCGTGATTACTGTGTTGCCAAAATCGCCCTATGCCTCGTCACGCATTGTCGATATAACTGATTGAAATCACGACAAGAAGATAATTGGAAGCTTGCCATCCTCCCGCAATTATGAGCCATGTCCTTCATCATCTGGACAGAATGAATGCGGTCGCTTCTTTTTCCCCAATAACACATTCTTCGAAAGGTCATTACCATGGACAAGAAGTCACAACAGGCACCACAATCCCCCTCATTTAACAAGTCTTTGTTCGGCGCTGACAATAACCCAAGCAATATCATGCCCGCCAAGCTCACTGCGGAAAGTAATCTGAAGTTCCGTTGCCATCCCGGCGTCTCCTGCTTTACCAATTGCTGCGGCAATATCAATATTGTTTTGACCCCTTACGATATCCTGCGAATCAGACGCCCCCTAAACCTCTCCGCCGAAGAATTTCTTCTGCGTTTCACCACCCCGGTCTACCTGGAAAAAACGGACTTGCCCGGAGTAAAGATCCATCTCGACGAAAATGGCCGCTGCCCATTTGTCACGGAAGAGGGCTGCACCATCTATCCTTACCGGCCGACAACCTGCCGCTATTATCCGGTGGGGATGTCTTATTTCCATGCGGCGGGCAACGAAGGAACTGCGGCGGAGGAATTCTACTTCCTGGTCAAAGAGCCCTACTGCAAAGGGCACGAAGAGCCGAAGGAGCAAACCATTCGCGAGTGGCGGATTGACCAGGGGATTGACGAGTCAGACGAAATGAACCGGGAATGGATGGAAATTGTCATGCGCCGCAAGTCTTTCGGCCTACAGGCAACCTTGAGCGAACCAGCCCAGAAGATGTTTTTCCTGGCCAGCACCGATCTTGACAAATTTCGGGATTTTGTTTTCAACAGCTCCTTTCTGGAGACCTATGACGTCGATGCGGAAACACTGGCGAAAATCAAAACCGACGATATCGCCCTCATGAAATTTTCCTGCAAATATTTGGCCGCTTCCATCTTCGGCACCAAGGATTTGCTGATAAAACCGGAAAAAGTCAAGGCGCGGGTGGAACAGAACAAAAACAATCAAGGCGATGTGGAAAAACAGGCCATGGAAACCTATGAAGCACTGCGCCGCGACCATGATCTGCTCAAGAAAAAGATAGAAGTGCAGAAAGAGACGGACAAGAAAAGCTGATCACCCGACGGGGAGGGCAATCGTAAAGGTGGCGCCCTCCCCTTCCTTGCTGTCCACAGAGATTGTTCCCTGATGGCTGTCAACAATGTTTTTGACGATGGCCAACCCAAGCCCGGTTCCCCGGTTTTTATCGGTATAAAACGGCGTAAAGATATGCCCCTGTTTTTCCAGGGACATCCCCCCTCCGGTATCGCTGACCACGAGCAGCGCCATACCTGCTGCTTTCTCATATTTGGTTTCCACCGTAAGCGCCCCCCCTTCCGGCATGGCCTGCACACTGTTCATCAAAATGTTAAGGCAGGCTCGGTGCATCAGCCCCTGATCAAGGGATACCTGCGGCATATCCTGGGCCAGCGAGGTTTTGAGGACAATTTTCTGCCGCTCCAGCTCCGGCTCCATGAAGGTCAGAATCTTGCCGAAGATATCATTCACCGAGGTCGGCACCATCTTAAGCTCCTGGGGACGGGCAAAATCCAAGAACTCCCGCACGATTCCATCCAACCTGCCTGTTTCCTCCACGATAATCTCAGCCAGATGTTCATTGCCAGGCGCCACGCTCTTGAGGCGTTTGCCTAGAATGTCGGCGGTGCTGCGGACAATGCCCAACGGATTTTTAATTTCATGGGAAACCGAGGCCACCATCTTGCCGAGGGTTGCCAGCCTCTGATTTTGATGCAACTGCTGCTCAAGGCGTCGGCGCTCCTCTGCCCGGGCGTCGATGATCCGGTCCGCCCGCGCCACGATGAACCCGAGCACCACGAAAAGGGCCGACATGATCAGCATGGAGGTAAGGATGATGGAACCCTGCAATTTTGTAATCGCCACCACGTCCTCGGAGAGATCCTGCACCACCTCGATAACTCCCATGATCACGTCCCCTTTCTGGTTGTTCGCCTGATACTGCCGAAAGGGGATAAAGGTGCTCAGCTGCGAGGAAATGGGCCGCGCCCCGGGCAGGAGGTTCAGCAGGGAGCCGGTTGAGCGGACCACGGAATTATTTTCTCCGGCCAAGGCCTTACGGTACTCAATGCCGCCCTCGCCGATACGGCCAATGCGGGTGGCCACCGTGCTGTAGGAGATGATGTTTTCCCTGGAATCGAAGATGGTCACCGCCTGAATCCGCATCCCGTGCGTGGCGTTGCGGACCACGGCATCAAGACGGGCAAACTGCTCGGGGTTGCGCAGGGCGATCTTCCCATAGCGCACCACGGTGGGCAAAACAAATTGCTGAAACACCTGATGGCTGAGGTTCTCGGCCACAACAAAGGCATAGGCCTCACTGCGTTCCAACAAAACCTTCTTGGCATGGTTTGAAATGATCCAGGAAAGAACCAGGGTAAAAAGGAGAAACACCGCCAAGCCGCTGTAGGAAAAGAACTTGACCAGCCGAAACGGCTTCAGACTGGCGAGGCTGGCCGCATCATCTTCCATCTTTCTTACTTTAACCATGACATACCCCGCATCGCTTGCACTGTGCAGTATCACAGGCAATCGTTGATTTTTCTTTCAAGGCCTTCTGATACTCCGTCCACAGATATTGCCGGTCGATCCCATGATCAATGATCTCCCAGGGAAAAAGCTCATCCTGGCCGCGCTGACGCATGGCATAGTCTTCCGGGTCAATGCCGCATCCCTGCAAGGTCTGTCGCCAGTTTTGCCCACTTTGCAGCATGGCATACAGGGCCAAACCGACCTTGCGGTCCCCGCGGGCCAGCACCGCCTGATAGAAAGCGTTTGCTGGCTGATCAACAACCAAGCGGGTATTTGCCATGCCCACCACGCCCTTGCGCAAGAATTTTATGCGATTCTTGAGCGTTGTCAATGGGGCAAAGCCATGAAACTGGAACGGGGTCCAGGCCTTGGGCACAAAGCTGTTCACGCTGAGGGTGATGTTGCCCATGCGCCCCGTTTCCCGACCCACCCCCAACAGGGTCTTGCGGACCTTGTCCGTCAAGAGCAGGAGTTCCGCCAGATCATCCTCGGTTTCCGTGGGCAGACCGATCATGAAATAGAGCTTGAGGTGATGAATTCCGGCCCGTGCCAAGGCCTCTGCCGCACACAACACATCCTGCTCGCTGATGCCTTTATTGATCACCCGCCGCAGCCTTTCCGAACCGCCGTCCGGCGCGATTGCCGCACTTTTCAATCTGCTTTGCGCAAGCAGGCCACAGAGTTCGTCGCTGATGGCGTCAGCCCGCAGGGAAGAAAAAGACAAGGCGCAGCCCTCGCCCAACAAGTACTCGGCAATCCGGGCGAGATCCTCGCTCCGCGCCATCTCCATGCCCAAGAGACCCACCCGTTTTATATCCTCGGGCCGCTCGGCCAGACCGGCAAGGATGCTTTCCGCCGACCAGAGGCGGGGCGGGCGGTAGACAAAACCGGCGGCGCAAAATCTGCATCCACGGCTACAGCCTCGCCCGAGTTCGGTCAAGAAAAGATTGGCGAACTCTGCGTCAGGAGAGAGCAGCTGCGAGTGTCCGGCCACCGAGGATTTGTCCAGCACCACCCGCCGCACCCGGGCAGGCGCCTCCGGGTCAGCCTCAATGCGGGTCAGGACACCGCCTTCCCCGTAATGCATGGTATAAAGCCGCGGGACATAACAGCCCGTGAACTCCCGGACGATCCCCCTGAGCAGTTCCTCCGGCTCTTCGCCCGTCAGGCGGTCGGCAAGATGCTCCATGAGTTGCGGCAGGATCGGCTCCGCTTCCCCCACGACAAAAAGATCAACAAAGGACGCCAAGGGCTCAGGGTTGATAAAGGAGGCCACGCCGCCGCCAATAATTAGGGGTTGGCCGGGGCGGAATCTGCTGGTGCCTGCGCTGCGCTTTTCAGCCAGAGGCTCAATGCCACCGGCAAAAAGCAGGGCCAGCAGATTGAGAAAGTCCTGTTCAAAGCTCAAGGAGCACAGCAGAATCGGGAAATCGCGGAGGGGGCGACCCGATTCCAGAGAAACCGGGGGCTGGTTGTC
Source organism: uncultured Desulfurivibrio sp. (assembly GCA_964441875.1). Taxonomy (GTDB): domain Bacteria; phylum Desulfobacterota; class Desulfobulbia; order Desulfobulbales; family Desulfurivibrionaceae; genus Thiovibrio. The sequence goes on along the minus strand of CAYTVV010000031.1, from coordinate 22,998 downwards.
CTGATAAAAAAACCGCTCGCAAACAAAGCCGGGCAGGCTGTTTACCAGGGCATAGACGAGCTGGAAGCCCAGGTTGGAATTACCAAGGCCGTAACGGTTGGGAAAGATGAGGGCAACCGGCAGCAGGCCCTTCCATTTTTTGCGCTGCGTCCCTTTTTCGCTGGCAAGAAAATCACCGGATGCAGGCTGGCGCTGACGCATGGAGATCCATCTCGAACCTGCCGGAGAAGAGCAAAACGCCCCGGCAGTGGTTGAAAGCGGGCAGCCACTGCGCACCGCTTTTTATTGGCATTCCAAAATGACGGCATCGTAACAGCTTGTTGTTTACCCCAAGCAAAGACACGGCGCAAGCTTCCAACTGTAACTGTTCAGCCGCGCCGCTTCGTTGCTGCCGCAGATGCGCGGAAGAGGTCTGCGAAGTGTGCTATTGCACATGAGCAGGCCGATGACAACGCAGATGTGGTGCGGCTGGGCTGTTACATATCAGCTCTCATTCCTGCGCAGAAAGGTCGGCCGGTCGTAGTCCTGCTCGTTTAAAATATTGTTGGCATAGGATCGCTGCATGCCGTTGGCCACGGCCCGGCCTGCGGCCATGCCCTGCTCGCCTTTTCTGAATGGCAGCGGCTGCGCGGCAGGCTCCCGTTTTTTCGGCATGAGCTGCACCCGGTCGGACAACTCTTCGATCTCCTCCACGGTATCGCGGATACCCGTGGCAATAACGGTTACCTGCAACTCATCGCCCAAGTTCTCGTCAAAGATCACGCCCAGGATAATATTGGCGTCTTCATGCACTTCCTGATAAATCTTGGTGGTTGCCTCGGTCACTTCCGGCATGGTCAAGGTCTCGCGGCTGGCCGAGATATTGACCAATACGCCCTTGGCGCCGTCGATGCTGATATCCTGCAAGAGCGGGCTGTTGATCGCCATGTTCACCGCTTCCACCGCCCGGTTTTCGCCGACCCCGTAGCCGGAGCCCATGAGGGCCTGGCCCATCTCGTTCATGATCGCCCGTACGTCGGCAAAGTCTGGGTTGATATAGCCGGGGAGGTTGATCAGATCGGTGATGCCTTTTACCGCCTGCACCAAAACATCGTCGGCCATCTTCATCCCGTCGATGAAACGGGTCCCTTTCTGGCTCATGGAGATCAAGCGGTCATTGGGGATGGTGATGATGGTGTCCACATGCTCTTTGAGATTCTTCCAGCCGAGCTCGGCATTTTTCATCCGGGCCCTGCCCTCGAAGGCAAAAGGCTTGGTCACTACACCCACGGTGAGCGCCCCCAACTCCTTGGCAATCCGGGCGATAACCGGCGCGGCCCCGGTCCCGGTTCCGCCCCCCAAGCCGGCGGTGACAAAAACCATGTCGCAGTCTTTCAACTGTTTTCGGATTTCGTCGATGGACTCCTCCGCAGCCTCGCGGCCCCTTTCAGGGTTGGCTCCGGCCCCAAGGCCCTTGGCGATGTTCTTGCCCAGCTGCAACCGGACATCGGCCTTGGATTTCTCCAGGTCCTGGATATCGGTATTGCCGGCAATGAACTCCACCCCGAGGATATTGCTGTCCACCATGGTGTTGACCGCATTACCACCGCCGCCGCCAACGCCAAAAACCTTGATCTTTGCCCGTGACTCTGCTTCCGCGAATTTAAAAGTCATATCCTGCTCTCCCTGTTCAAGGTCATTGACCTGCTCCCCCAACATCGCCTGGCGTTTGATGAGCGCGTTTTTTATACTATCCCTTTAAACCAGTCCTTCATCCGACCGGTGACTCTCCCTACCACTCCCCCCTTGGGCCGTTTGAATCTCTCCCCCGGCCCGTTTTTCATGCCGTAAATAACCAGACCAACGCCGGTAGCCCACTGCGGCGTACCCACCACATCCACCACCCCGCCGATATTCTCCGGACGGCCGACGCGGACCGGCAGGTCAAAGATCTGCTCGGCCAGCTCTTCCATGTTGTCCAGCAGGCACGACCCGCCGGTCAGCACCATGCCGGCGTTGATCATCTCCTTGTACTTGGAATCCAGCAACTCCTGGTTGATGAGGGTGAGCATCTCCTCCACCCGAGGCTCCAGAATCTCTCCCATGACCCGGCGGGAAAGCTTCCGGTTCTTTCTCCCCCCCACGCTGGGAACCTCGATGACCTGATCCTTGTCGATGAGCGAGGCCAGAGCGCTGCCGTATTCCTCCTTCAGCCTTTCCGCCTCCTTCTGCGGGGTGCGCAAGCCGATGGACAGGTCGTTGGTAAGGTTCTGGCCGCCCAAGCCCAGGACAAAGGTGTGCTTGATGGTCCCGTCGGCAAAAATCGCCAGATCCGCAGTGCCGCCACCGATGTCCAGCAACCCGACCCCCAGCTCCATCTCTTCCCTGGTCAAAACCGCGCCTGCCGAGGCCAAAGGTTCGAGCACCACATCCGTTACCTGGAGTCCGGCCCGGTTGCAGCATTTGACGATGTTATGCACTGCGGTGGCCGAGCCGGTGACAATATGCACATCCGACTCGAGGCGGACCCCGGTCATGCCGAGGGGGTCCTGGATGTCGGCCTGGCCGTCCACCATGAACTCCTGCGGCAGCACATGGATCACCTCCTGGTCCGGCGGGATGGGCACGGCCCTGGCCGCATCCACCACCCGGTCGATGTCATCCTGCCTAATCTCGTTATGTTTGATGGCGATCAGACCGTGGCTGTTAAAGCTCTTAATATGGCTCCCGGCAATGCCCACATACACCGAGCCGATCTCGCAGCCGGCCATGCGTTCCGCCTCTTCCACCGCCTGCCGAATCGAGTGCACGGTGCTTTCGATATTGACCACCACCCCCCGACGCAAGCCCACCGACGGGTGTCTGCCGATGCCGATGATGTCAACCCGGTTATCATGGACCTCGCCCACCACCACGCAGATCTTGGTGGTCCCGATATCCAGCCCGACAATCAGATCGCCACGTTCTTCATGTGCCATTTGTTCACCTTTGGTCGATCTCGCGATACGCCATCGACGGTTATCACAGTGCTCTTGCTTCTTTGTTACGAACCTGGGCCAGTCGGGAGAAGCGGCCGCCTACACCGCCTCGTCAAAACCCACCAACACCTGATTCCGCCCATAGTCCATCCTGACATAGGCGGCTTTTTCAAATTCCTTGCTCTTGTACAACTTGTACAACACCTTGGTCAGCCAAAAATATTTAACGCCGACATTGCCTGCGCCAAGATGGATGGGAAAAGGCCGGTCCACCAGGTAGAGGGTGATATTTTCGTCCCCGTCCACATGGAGTTCCGAGATATTCTGTTTGGGCAGGATGGAACTCCCCTGCCCCGCGTATTTAATGAACTGTAGGGCCTCGCCCAGCTGCGAATCCTTGAGGGTTCGCGGCCATTCATCCCTTTTCAGCCCGGTGATGATGGGGTAATCCATATCCTCGGGCGGCAACACCTGAGCAAAGGCAACCCCGTTCTGGTCAAGATAGTATAGGCCGTTCTCCAGGCTGACAATGGCCACCGGCAGGCGTTCCTTGATCACAATGGTCAACCGGTTGGGCCAATCCCTTGCAATCTCCACCGATTCGACCCATTCATGGGCCGAGATCCCGGCCTTCACCTTCTTGATATCCAACGCCAGCAGATTGCTGTGCACATCCACCCCGCTCATTTCAAGGATGAGGTTCTTGGTGGTCCGACGGCAGCCCTGGATGTTGGTGGCGGTTATCTGGAAAAAATCCGAGCGACCCATGGCTTTATAAACGATAAAGCCAACCACGGCAAAGCCTGCCACCAGCAAGAGAAAACCGACGCCAATAATGGCCAGTTTTTTCCTAAGATCCAGGGTTCGGCTTTTCTTGCCGCTCCCGTAGCGCTGCTGTATGGGCTTTCCCTTTCGCAAAACCGTCGCTGCCCCTTTTTTCCCAATTACAGGATATGAACTTCCGGCTCCAGCCGAACACCGAACCGCTCGAAAACCTTTTCCTGCACAAGCCGCATCAGATCCAGAAAATCCTGGGCCGTGGCCGAACCGGTATTCACCAGAAAATTGGCATGCACCTCGGAAACTTTGGCGCCGCCCACACGCAAGCCCTTTAATTCGGCGTCCTGGATGAGCTTTCCGGCAGGGGGCAAGCCTGCCGGATTCTTAAAAAACGATCCGGCGTTGGCCAGGCCCTGGGGCTGCTTTTCTTTCCGGTCGCGCATCAACTGCGCGCCTTTTCTCTCAATGGCCTGCCGATCCCCTGCCTGCAACGAAAATTCCGCAGCCACCACGATCATACTCTCTGTTTCCAAATGCCGATACGAAAAGGCCAGGTCTCCTTTTTTTCTTTCCACAAACTCCCCAGAGCCACTTAAAAATGTCACCGAGGACAGGGCCTCGCTCATCTCCTTGCCCCAGGCTCCGGCATTCATGACCACCGCGCCGCCCACCGAGCCCGGAATGCCCGCGGCAAACTCCAGACCTTGTAACCCTTGGGCGGCGCACCAGTTAACCAGCTTCATCAGGCTGCATCCGGCCTCAACCTGCACCAGGGTCTCTCCGGCCTTTTTCCCGGCCAGCTGCTCAATGGCTGCAAACTTGCGGCCCAGCATGACAATAACCCCGTCGTAGCCCGTATCGGAAACCAACAGATTGCTGCCCCGGCCAATGACCCTCCAGCAAACGCCCAGTTTCGCCAACACGGCGACAAGGCTCTGTAATTCCACCCGGCTTGCCGGGGTGGCGATGGCTCTGGCCGGGCCGCCCACTTGCAGGGTGCACCAGCGGGCCATCGGGCTGTCCCATTCGATCTCACCGGACCAGAGGTTGCGCAGTTGCTCCGACCAGTTATCCACCCCTTTGTCCATCGGCTTCTGCCCCCGGAATTTCAAGACCTCACCCCTGTCGGGATGATCTTGCAGGTTGTAGACCCTAGCAGGCAGCATGCCCCTGCTCCATTTTTTGCAAAAGTTCCTCACCGGCCTGGTAGATATTGCCGGCACCCAGCGTCAGAACAATATCGTCCGGCTGCACCATGGCCCTTACCGTACGCGCCAAGGATTCGACATCCGCAACAAAATGGGCGTTTTTCTGGCCGTGCAGCTTGATCTCCTGCAAAAGCGCAGAACCGCTTACTCCCTTGATGGGGGTCTCGCTCGCCGCGTAGATCTCCGTAAGCAAAAGGACATCCGCCTCGTGGAAGGCGGTGCTGAATTCCTTGAACAATCCGGCCGTCCGCGTGTAACGATGGGGCTGGAACATGACGATCAGCCGCCGTCTCGGCCAGGCCGAGCGCATGGCCGCCAGGGTTGCCCTAATCTCGGTGGGGTGGTGACCATAATCATCAATGACCATGACCCCATCAACCTCTCCCTTGATCTGTAGGCGCCGCTGAACCCCGCTGAATGTCTTCAGGGCCTTCTGGATGACGTTGAAGGGGATATCCAGTTCCAGGGCCACGGTGATGGCAGCCAAAGCGTTGTACACATTGTGTTGTCCAGGAACATTGAGAGTTATCTCCCCCAGCACCTCGTTGTTCCGGCAGACCTCAAAAACCGAGGTCAAGCCCTGGGCCTCCACGGCGCGAGCATGGACATCGGCCTGACTGGTCAGGCCGTAGGTGATGACCCTCTTTCGGATCTGGGCCAGAATCGAGGCAACATTGACATCATCCAGACAGACAACCGCCGCTCCATAAAAGGGAAGCTTCTCGATGAATTCCAGAAAGGCTGTCTTGATCTCCTCGATATCCTTGTAATGATCCAGATGCTCCAGATCAATATTGGTTACGATTTCAAGGACTGGTGACAGTTTCAAAAAAGATCCGTCGGACTCGTCCGCCTCGGCAACCAGGAATTCACCCTCGCCCAATTTTGCGTTGGTGCCCAAGCTGTTGACCTTGCCGCCGATCACCACCGTTGGGTCCAGGCCCGCCTCGGCCATCAGCCAGCCGACCATGGAGGTGGTGGTGGTCTTTCCATGACTGCCGGCCACGCCGATGCCGTATTTTTTAAGACGCATGAGCTCGGCCAGCATCTCCGCCCTGGGGATGACCGGGACATGCGCGGCACGGGCCGCCAAGACTTCGGGGTTATTTTCCCGCACCGCCGAGGAAGTCACCACCACGTCCGCCCCGGCAATCCACTGGCCCTGGTGCCCGCTGTACACCTTGCCGCCCAGTCCGGTCAGACGCCTGGTGATATCGGTCTCCCGCAGGTCGGAGCCGCTCACGGTATAGCCGAGGTTCAGAAGCAGCTCGGCAATGCCGCTCATGCCGATGCCGCCGATGCCCACGAAATGAATATGTTGTGTCTTCTTATACATGCACTTCTATCCTCAGCACTTGTCCACTCAAGCGGCCAACAGCTCTATGCTCTTTTCTACAATGACAGCAGTCGCTTCCGGCCGGGCGAATTGTTTCATCCGGGCTGCCATGTTTTGCAAACGGGGGGCATCGTTCAAGAGCCCCAAAATTTCCTGCCGCAGCTTCATTCCGTCGAGTTCCCGCTCCTGAAACATCAGGGCTGCCCCGCCGCGCACCAAAAAAGCCGCGTTGGTCGTTTGGTGATCATCCGCAGCATACGGGTAGGGAATCAAAATAGCCGGTTTGCCCAGTACCGCCAATTCCGCCAGGGTGGTAGCCCCAGCCCGCGAAACAACAAGATCCGCGTCCCCATAGGCCGCAGCCATATCGCTGATAAAGGAAGAGACCTGGGCTGTTACCCCTGCCTCATTGTAGGCCTTGCGCACCCATGCTTCATCGCTGTTTCCCGTCTGGTGCCGGACCTGAATTGCATCGCCAGACACCTTCGGAGTAAAAGCCTCCGCCATCAGGGCATTGACCCGATGGGCGCCCTGACTGCCCCCCAAAACCAGCACCGTTTTAATTTCAGCCTGATCCTTCTGCTGACCGGCCGCATCGAGCAATTCAGCCCGCACCGGATTTCCGGTGAGTACGGCCTTGCCCTTGGGGAAAAACCCCTCGGAACCGGGGATGGAAATATATACCTGGTCAACGATTTTTCCAAGCATCCTGTTGGCCATTCCCGGAATTGAATTTTGCTCATGAATACAGGTCTTGACCCCCATGAGTCTTGCCGCCAACACAACCGGTCCGGTCACATACCCGCCCACCCCCAAAACCAGCTGCGGCTTAAAGGCGCGGACAATCCGCAACGCCTGCCACAGGCTGATGGGGAGCTGGGCCACACTCTTGAGGGTGCCCAAAATCGACTTTCCCTTCAAGGGCAGGCAGGCAATGGCTTTTTTCTCAAAGGAACGCGCAGCCAGCGTTTTGTTGTCAATGGCGCGATCCGTGCTGACAAAGAGGATCCTGCCCTCGGGAAACCGGCGCAGCACCTCTTCGGCCACGGCGATGCCGGGAAAAAGATGCCCTCCTGTTCCTCCTCCGGTCACGATCATCCGCATGGACATTCCTCTGTTATTCCTTAGCGCCCGAGGACCATGCTGCGGTTCCCGGCATTTCTCGCCAGCAACCAGCCTTGCGCCTGTTCCATGGTCCGGCTAAAACAATCCGGGCAGTATCCGTGGGAAACCCTTGTTTCCTTGCTTGACTGTCCCTGTATCCAACCGGCTTGGCTCTTGGTTTTCTGGCACACACAGCACACTGTTTGCATAACCCAGTCTCTCCTTTTGCCCCACACCGTGCCCCTCAGAAAGCAGCAGCCTGGAGGTTCTTTCGACCGTTGAGCTATCGCGCTTCCTGCCGCCCCAAACCGCTCACCGCCTGGACGAACATCTCGCCCCGGTGGCTGTAACTTCTGAACATATCAAAGCTTGCACAGGCCGGAGACAAAAGGACCGCATCTCCCTTCTCCGCTAGTGTTCTGGCCAGTCGCACGGCCCCGTCCATTTCCTCGGCAAAGGCTATGCGGGTGGTCTTGGCAAAGGCTTCCGCCATTGCCTCCTTTGCCTCACCGATCAAAACCATGGCTCGGACCTTTTCCTGCACCAGGGGGCGCAGCATCTCGTAACCGCCGCCCTTGTCCCGGCCTCCGGCGATGAGCACCACCGGCTGCCTCATGCCGGCCAGGGCGGAAAAAACAGCCCCGACATTGGTGGCCTTGGAATCGTCATAGTAGGAGACCCCGTCAACCTCGGCCACCAGGGCCAATCTGTGCGGCAGAGGCGTGAATCCAGCCAGACTTTTCTGGATGTCTGCCTGGCTGCACCCCATGGCCCGGACCGCCAGAATCGCCGCCATGGCATTTTCGGTGTTTGGCGCCTGGGCCAGCGGGGTTCCTGCCAATTCATACTCCTCGGTATTCTTGTCCGGCGTACCCGCCGTGGCAATCCGCACCTTGGTTCCGCAGAGACAGGCCGTCATCCCGGTCCGGTCGCCGGAGCTGTATTGCCGGATTTCTCCTTGCAGCGGCCAGGGGCTTTTCTGCTCTGCCGCCTTGGCCAGCCATCCGGCAATGGCGGGGTCGTCTCCGTTGAGTACTGCCACGTCACCGGACTGCTGGTTCTTAAAAAGCGACATCTTGGAATCGACATACGCCCCATAGGATGCGTAGCGATCCAGATGATCCGGGGTGATGTTGAGCAACACCCCCACCTGGGGCCGAAACTCCCCGGCGCTGTCCAATTGGAAGCTGCTCACCTCCAAAACCACCACCTCGCAATCCTGCGGTCCGGCCAGATACTCGGCCAAGGGAATCCCGATATTCCCGCCGACAAAGGCCTTCTTGCCGCTGCCGGTGAGCAGATCGCCGATCAGGGTGGTCACCGTGCTTTTGCCGTTGGTGCCGGTAACCGCCACCACCCTGCCTTTAAGGAAATCCTTGGCCAGGGCCAACTCGCCCACCACCGGAATGCCTTTTTGCCGGGCCGCCGCAAGCGCCGCGATGCCGAGCGGTACGCCCGGACTTACCAAAATACAATCTGCCGAAGTTAAAAGCTCAGAGGTATGGCCGCCAGTTTCTACAAAAACTCTTTTCTCCTTCAGCCACCGAACCAAGTCTCCTTCAAGGTTCTCCTGACGGCCACCCTCTGAAACCGATATTTTCACGCCAAGCTTGAGCAGGAAGCGCACCGCCGAAACACCCGACTTGCCAAGGCCCACCACGACAACGTGGGCTCCAGGCTTGAGTATTTCCTTGAGATTCCTGTTCATTCTTTCATCTTCCCTCTGTGTCTTTAACGCAGCTTCAAGGTTGCCAGGGCACTCAAGCCCAGCACGATAGAGACGATCCAGAAGCGGACCACGACCTTGGGCTCTGTCCAGCCCTTCTTTTCAAAATGATGATGGAACGGGGCCATGAGAAAGATCCTCTTTCCGCCGGTCATCTTAAAAAACCCCACCTGGAGGATGACCGAAAGCGCCTCCATGACAAATACCCCGCCGACAATGGCCAGCAGCATCTCCTGCTTGATGATGATCGCCACCATGCCAAGGGCTGCGCCCAAGGCCAGGGAACCCACATCGCCCATGAAGATCTGGGCCGGGTAGGCATTGAACCAGAGAAAACCAAGGCTGGCCCCCACCAAAGCGCCGCAGAAAACGGCCACCTCACCTGCCCCAGGCACATAGGGGATTTGCAGATATGCCGCCAGCCCGGCATGCCCGGCCAGATAGGAGAAGAGCAGATACACACTGCTCGTCACCACCGTGGGACCGGTGGCCAGGCCGTCAAGGCCATCGGTGAGATTCACGGCGTTAGAGGCGCCGACCACCACCAGGGTGGCGAAAATCACATAATAGGTGCCCAGATCGGGCTGGATGTTCTTCAAAAACGGAAAGCTTAAATGCCCGTCAAAATTCGGGTTGTTATAGATGAGCAACCCCGCCACCAAGGCGCCGAGGACCTGCCAGAAAATCTTGCCCCGGGCGCTCAAGCCCTTGCTGTTCTGCTTTTTAATCTTGCGATAGTCGTCGTACGCGCCGATGGCCCCAAACCAGAGGGTTATCCCGAGAATGATCCAGACAAATGAATTGGACAAATCGACCCAGAGCAGGGTGGTCACCGTTACGGCAAAAAGAATGAGCAGGCCCCCCATGGTGGGAACCCCCCGCTTGCTGAAATGGCTGGCCGGGCCGTCGTCCCGCACCACCTGGCCGATCTGGTTTTCCTGCATCATCTTGATGAACCGGTTGCCAACCAGCAGCAGGATCAGAAAAGCGGTCAGAGTGGCCCCGATGGCGCGGAAGGTGATATAGCGAAAAACATTCAGCGCGCTGAAGTAGCTATGGAGCGGATAGAGAAGATGGTAGAGCATGGTGGTTAGTTATCCTTAAAATTCACAGTGGATGGCTAAGCAAAAATCGTCAGATACAAGGCGCGCAAATTTCAAGGAATGAGGCGTACATAAGTACGCCGCAGTGACGAGATAATGCAGCGCAACGCAGTAGCTGGCGACTTTTTGCGACGCCATCAGCCCTGCTTCTCAAGCAGATCGTGGGTGATTGTTTCCATCCGCATCCCGCGCGAGCCTTTGACCAGCACCCAGTCCCCCGGCTTCAGGGAGCCTGCGGCAATGCTCGCGCGCAGCCAATCGCTGACCTGTTCCTTGTTCGTAAAAACCATGGCCTTCTTTTTGCTCATCCCCGCCTTCCAGGCAGCACCAACCAGTACCTCGGCAAAGTCACCGACAACCAGCAGGGCGTCGAAACCAAGCCGCGCCACCTCCCTGCCGATGGCCTGATGGGCCGCGACACTCTGTGTCCCAAGCTCAAGCATGTCGCCTAAGATAACCACCTTCTTGTGGGTGCGGTCCATCTGGTGCAGGGTCTCAAGCGCGGCCAAAACCGAAGAGGGATTGGCGTTATACACATCGTTTATCAACCTGATTCCGCCGCTGAGTTTCTGCACCTGAAGCCGTTTTTCAAAGGGCGCAAAGCTCTCCAACCCGGCCACGATATCCTTAAACTGCACCCCTGCCGCATGGGCCATGCCCGCCGCAGCCAGGGCGTTTTGCACATTATGCGCCCCAAGGCTCCGGACTTTCACCCGGGCCTCGTTGGTGCCGATCTGGAGGGTAAAGGCCATGCCGCGTTCGCCCAAACTACGCAAGCGGATGCCGCGGATGTCCGCCTTGGGGCTACGGCCAAAGGTGATTTTTTTCTGGCTGCACCGCCGGGCTATGCCTCGCACCCTTTTGTCATCGATATTGACCACCAACTTGCCCCAGGCCTTGATCCCGGCAAAGAGCTCGCCCTTGGCCCTGGCCACCCCGGAGATGTCACTCAAGCCCGCAAGATGGGCATCCTGGACATTGGTGATGCAGGCGATGTCCGGGTCCGCGATTTCCGTGAGCCTGGCGATCTCGCCGGGCTGATTCATGCCCATCTCCATCACCGCGAAGTCGTGGTGATACTCAACCGGCAACAAGGAAAGCGGCAGGCCGATCAGGTTGTTAAAATTGCCTTGTGTTTTCAGCACGTTATATTCTCTGCTCAAGATCGCCGCGATCATCTCCTTGACCGTGGTCTTGCCGCAGCTTCCGGTCATCGCCACCACCTGTAGATCCGGCATCAGCGATCTCCGGTAGGCGGCCAGATCACCGAGGGCGCGGAGGGTGTCCGCCACCAGTACCACCGGGACCGGCGGCATCTTCTCGGGCGCCGTATCAACCACCAGCCCGGCAGCCCCTTTTTCCACGGCTTGCGCCAGATACGCATGGCCGTCAAAATTCTCCCCGCGCAAGGCGACGAACAGATCCCCCGGCTCGATGGCTCGGCTGTCCGTGCAGACCCGCCGGAATCCCGCCTTGGTCTTGCCGGAAAGAAACCTGCCCCCAGTGGCCAAAAGAACCTGGGACAGCGTCCAGACCGGATTCTGCATGGGGACCGAGCCAGGATTCTTTTCCGTTCTTCCGTTTTTCATGCCGCAAGCACCTGTTTTCCGCACCATTGCCAGATCCATCACCCCTCCCCCTCTTTTAGAGAGCTTGACTACTTCTTCCGACCATTACCAGTTGATCACCGCAGCCTGGGCTGCGGCTTCAAGCCTGTCATCGAAAAAAAATCTCCCCTCCGGGGTTATCTGATAGGTCTCATGTCCCTTACCGCACAGCAGCACCACGTCTCCGGGCCGGGCATGGCGGATGGTTTCCCTGATCGCCTCCCGGCGAGAGGGAATAATATCGTAGCCGTGCATCGCCTTCTGGGTCAGGAGACCCTCAAGACGCAACCGCGGCAGGGCGGTTTGCAAAAGCCCTGCCTCAATGTCTTGCAGGATGGCGGCAGGCTGTTCACTGCGCGGATTATCCGAGGTGAGCACCACCACATCGGCCATTGCCCCGGCAACCTTGCCCATCAGGGGCCGCTTGCCGCGATCGCGATCCCCGCCGCAGCCGAAGATCACGATCAAGCGCCCGGTGGTGAGGCGGCGCATGGTCTGTAGCACATTGGCCAACGCATCCGGGGAGTGGGCAAAATCGACAAACACACTGACCCCGGCCGGAGCCGGAACCCGCTCCAATCGCCCAGGTGCGGCCTGGGCTTGGGCCAGCCCGGCAACAATCTTTTCCCCGGAGATGTGCAGGGCCACTGCCACCCCAACCGCGCCAAGGAGGTTTTTCAGATTAAAGGTTCCGACCAGATCGGAACGGACCTCCAATTCCCCGTCCGGGGTTGTCAGACTGGCCACGGTTCCGGCCAGACTCTCCCGAGCCTCCCGCACAGCCACCGTGGTTCCGCTCAAGCCGCAGTCAACCAGGGTCCGACCCTTTTTCCCCGTGTAGCCCAAGGCCTTGTCGGCCCGCAGTTCAGCCAGCAGACGTCGGCCCCAATCGGTATCGGAATCATCGCCTTCATCACAGATGACCACTGCCTTGCCATCGGATTTCAGGTACTCGGTGAAGAGCCTCTTCTTGCTCGCAAAGTAGCTGCCCATATCCCCATGAAAATCAAGATGATCCCGGCTCAGATTGGTGAAAAGAGCTGTATCGAAGAGGATGCCAGCCACCCGTTTTTGCTCAAGGGCATGGGAGGAGGTCTCCATGATCACGTGGGTAACGCCGTTATCCGCCATCTCAGCCAGAATCCGGTGCAGGCTGACCGGATCAGGAGTGGTGAACGGGGCGGGAATCTCCACCGCGTTGTACCGATAATTCACGGTGCCGATCACGCCTGGGTTGCCGCCGGCCTGTCTGATGATCGACTCCAAAAGATAGGTTGTCGTGGTCTTGCCGTTGGTGCCGGTGATCCCGATCATGAGCATCTTCCGGGCCGGGTGGCCATGGAAACTGGCCGCCGTCTGTCCCAGAGCCTTTGGCGTATCAACCGCCTCCAGACAAGCGACCTTGGCATGCTTCCAGCCCCGGCAACGCCCCTTGGCGACCAGTACGGCAGCGCAGCCTTTTTTTACGGCCGCTTCAAGAAAATCGTGGCCATCCACGGTCAACCCCGGAATCGCAACAAACAACGCACCCGGACCAGCCTGACGGGAGTCGGCGGTAATGCTGCGTATCGCTCTGTCTTGCAGCCTGTCCAGGTTCACGATTTCCATCTCCTCAGCCATTTCCCGTAAAGATGCTGCGGCAAGGCTGTTGTTTTTTCCCATGTCCAGTACCCGGAGCTTCCCTTACTGCATCGTTTTCAGATGCAGCACACACTGTTCCACGCCTCTCAAAGCTGTCCCGGCCAAGGGATACTGACTTGCCACCTGCCCCGAGCCGATAATCTGCAATCGCACCCCATACTGTTGCAGAATCTGCATCGCCTTTCGCCCGCTCAGCCCCCGCACATCTGGCATGACAAGCCCCTGCGGCCCTTGAGCCAAAGCAATGGGCAGGGTGGATTTGGCTTGGATCGTTTCCATTTTTTTATAGTAGCCGGTTTCGCGTACCGCCAGTTCCCTGGCGGTGGGGGGCTTCACCTTGTTTTGGAGAGCAGTTCTGGCCTGGGGCATCATCTCTTCCGCAAGATCTCGAACCGGCGACTTGGCCAACGGGTCGATATGAGCGCCTTCAAGCACAACGATCATGGCGATTTCCGGATGCTCCAACGGGGCCATCCCCAGGAGGATACTCTCCATTACCGGCTGGCCCGTGCCCGGTTTTTCGCCACCCTCTTTTGCCGCCTGCGCCGGGTTCTGCGGAGCAAGATTTTTTTGCAGCAGCGATTCGATGACAAAATTACCCTTCCCAGCCCCGGCAGCCTTCTTTATCTCGCTGCGCATCCCCGCGTTTACCTCGGGCCGCACGACAAACTCCCCAATTCCCTGCCGGACCGGCACGTCCCACACCTGCTCATCCTGCCAAACAGCGCGGAGCACATGGGGGGTCATCACCTGGCCTCCGTTGAACAGCCGACAAAATGCAGACAACAACGCCAGAGGGGTTGCTGTCGGGGCGAAATCTTTTTCAGCGCGCGGAACCATGGCCTTTGCCGATTCAGGGGAGGGGTCCATCTGAATCACGACGGTCTTGTTCGCCGGGCCGACATTCATGTCTTTTAAGGCAAACAACGCCTCGGGCAAATCCACCTCGCCCTTGACGGTCAAGCCGATCTTGTCGGCAAAAGCGTTGAACTCGTCGCGTCCCACTACGGTCTGTCCGAAGCCAGCCCCCTCCGGGGAAATATACCGGCCATCCTGCACCACATTCCAGGCAGCCCTCTGAACCGCCGTCTCCTGCTCCGGGGCTGCCTCGCTTCCCGACACCCCGCTTTTTTGTTGGGCAAGTCTGTTATCCATGACCGCCGCCGTCTGGAACAGGCGGTCCATTGCGCCGAGGTCAAGGATGTCTTCAACGGCCCGGTTTCTCCGTGCCTCAGCGCTGAATTCCCAGAACCGATTGGGATCATAATCCGGCAGACTAGCCAACCCGAGAATCTCACCTGTATCCGGGGCCATGAGTACAGCCACCCCGGCTTTGGCCCCCGTGCTGCCGACAAGGGCTTTCAGTTTTTGCTCCAAAATATTTTGGAGGTGGATATCAATGGTCAGGATAAGGCTGGCGCTGTCGCTCCCCTCGGCGATTTTCCTGCTCACTCCGGCGGCAGCCAGTCTCGGGTCATACACCCCGCCGCCCCGCAGAACACTGTCATAATAAAACTCGACTCCGGCCAGGCCCTGCTCATCCTTTAAAAAGCCGATCACATGGGCGCCCAACTGGTTTCCCGGATAAAACCTCTGCACCTGGTTGATGCGATAGACCCCTTTCAGATTGAGGTCCGCGATCTTTACCGCTTTTTCGCGGGAAAGATCCCTGCCAAGCCAGGCAAAACTTCTTTCCCCCTTCAGGGCCGAAAGAATATTTTTCTCATCCACTTCAAGAATTTTTGCAACCTCACGGGAAACTTCCTCTGGCGCCTCAAGCTCCAAGGGTCTTGCATACAAGGAACTCCGCTGAAAGCTCACTGCCAGCTCCATGAAGTTCCGGTCATAAATGTTTCTCCGGCCTCCGCCTGTTACGGCGCCGACCTGTTCTTCCTTTTGCCCGTCGCCCTGTGCCTGCTCCCCACTGCTCCCGAAAAACTGACTTTTTATGGCAACCCCCGCGAACACCACCGCCAGCAGTATTAAAACGCCACCCACCATGGCTGGGCGTCGGTCTCTTCCCTCGATTGCCCGCTTCTTCATGCCGGGCCCTATGGCCTTCTCGTCTGCTTTTCTGAAGGCGGGAACAATCCCAGCCCCCCGGCCGCAGCTTCAATTTTTTCCTGTTGCAGCAACGCTTCTTTTTCTGCGGAGAGCGCAACATTGGCCGCGCTGAGTTCGACTTTTTCCTTTTTCCCTTTATCAAGGCTGCCGAGGCCGTCCTGTAAAGCAGCGCCAAACCAGAGACTGCCGGCGACTCCCAGCAGCATGGCGACAACCGTTACCACCCCGATAATTCGGAAAGGCCGTTCCCGATCCGACCCGCCCGCCCGTTTGTCGGCAACTCTTTGCCTGTTGCCGCCCTTGCCGGAGTATTTTTTCGCATAATCCCGCATCTCAACTTCTTCCTCGGGCCGCAACCCGCAGCTTGGCGCTTCTTGCCCTGGGATTGCGCAGGCATTCAGCGCGACCTGGGGTAAGGGGCTTTGAGGTGATCACGTCGAGCAGGGGGTTTTCCCGGAATGCCTGCTTCACCAGGCGATCTTCCAGGGAATGGAAGGAGATGACACAGAATTTGGCCCCAGGCGCAAGCAGGGTGGCGCCATCGGCCAGAATCCGCTCAAGGCTGTCCAGTTCGCGGTTCACGGCGATGCGCAAGGCCTGAAAAACCTTGGTGGCCACATGAATCTTGGGGGGATGGAACCGCTTGGGAATGGCCTTATCCACCAGGGCGACCAGCTGATCGGTGGAAATTATCTTCTCTTTCCGCCGGGCCTCGACAATCCACTGGGCAATCCTTCTCGCCTGGTACTCTTCGCCATAGTAGAAAAAGATATCCGCCAGCTCTTCTTCGGAGGCCTCGTTGACCAGTTCGGCTGCCGTGGTGGCCTGGCGCTGGTCCATCCGCATATCAAGGGGCTCGCTGCCCTTAAAGCTGAAGCCGCGGCCACTTGCATCGAGCTGCAAAGAAGAAAGACCCAGATCGAGCAGCAGGCCATCAATCGTGCCAATGCCAAGCTCCATCAGGGTCTCCTTTATCGAGGTGAAATTTTCATGCACAAAGCGGACACGGCCTGTAAACCGGGCCAGCCGTTCCTGCGCCAGGGTCAGAGCCGCAGCATCCCAGTCAAACCCCACAACCTGACCGGTGGGGCTGCTGGCCTCAAGAATTCCTTCCGTATGGCCTCCCAGGCCCAGATTGCCGTCAACATACAGACCTCCATCCTTCGGGGCCAGACAGGTGACCACTTCCTCGAGCATGACCGGGAGATGTGCTGGCTGCATACCGGATCAGAACAGCCCCAATTCCTGAAGAACCTGCTCGAAATTCTGAAAATTCTGGGCGGTCGGCTTATTCTCGGCCGTCCAGACTTCCTTATCCCAGATTTCAAAATAGGTAATCATGCCGTTGGCGACGATTTCCTTCTTGATGCCGCAATCTTCCCGCAAGGTTGCAGGAAGCAGTATCCTCCCCTGCTTGTCCAAGGCGCATTCCTCGGCGCCGCCGATCATGTACCGGATCAACTTGACTGTTTCCGGGCTTTTCTGGCCTTGCGCCAAGAGGGCCGCCTCCAGCTCTTCCCACTGCGGCAGCGGGTAGGCCCGAATGCAGTTATGCCAGGGAATGACCATAAGCCGCTCGTCGCCCTGATTGCGCAAGGACTCGCGGAACCGGGTCGCGATATTCAGTCTGCCCTTCGCATCGAGAACATGCTCGGAGCGACTACGGAAACGACAGACTGGATTTTTCACACTCCCTTCAACCACACGCAGCTCCTTGTTACTCCCCGATTACCCACTTTACACCACTTTATGTACCCTTATAGTGAAAAGGACCGATCAGTGTCAAGGAAAAAACAAGCGGAACAGCTTATTCTTCGCCCTTAATTAAAGCCTTAAAAACACTATATATAGGTGCAACTTAGCCGACTAACACCACAGAAAGTATTACATGGAAAGATTACCCATATTCCGCCCAATCAAATATTTTTTTGTGGGGCAAGGTGGGGTGAAATTTCACCACCAGCCAGATTTTTCCCGGAAAAACACAGCCCTCCCGCCAAGGCCATGCCGCGACCCGACCCCTCTCTTTATCTCGCTGATTTTTTGGTTTTTCCTTGCCTTTCCCTCAACTTTCATTTAAGGTGCCTCTTTTTTTCCCCAACCGGGGACGAACCCTTTCGCATGGGAAGTCAAAAAGTCATGGATCAAAGTAAAATCAGAAACGTCGCCATTATTGCCCACGTTGACCACGGGAAAACCACCCTGGTCGACCAACTCTTCCAGCAAAGCGGCATGTTCCGGGAAAATCAGGAAGTAGCCGAACGCCTCATGGACTCCGGGGATCTGGAAAAGGAACGCGGCATCACCATCACCGCCAAGAACGGTTCCTACTGCTACAAAGATTACTGGATCAACATCATCGACACCCCCGGGCACGCCGATTTCGGCGGCCAGGTGGAACGGGTGCTGCGCATGGCGGACGGCTGCCTCCTTTTGGTGGACGCCCAGGAAGGCCCCATGCCCCAGACCTATTTTGTTTTGAAAAAGGCGCTGGCCGCAGGGTTGCGCATCATCGTGGTGATCAACAAGATCGACAAGCCCGCAGCCCGCTGCGAGTGGGTGGTAGATCAGGTCTTCGACCTCTTTGTCAAGCTTGAAGCCCCGGACCACCTCCTGGATTTCCCGGTGGTCTATGCCTCTGCCAAACAGGGCTACGCCAAGCATCATCTCGCCGATGAGTCCACCGACATGGTGCCGATCTCCGAGCTGATCGCCGCGCATGTCCCCCCGCCATCAGGCGATTCCAATGCCCCCTTGCAGATGCAGATCAGCTCCCTGGATCACTCCCCCTACCTGGGACGGCTTGGCATCGGCAAGGTGACAAACGGCACCTTGAGCATCAACAAACCCATTGCCGTGGTCAAGCGCGACGGCAGCATCCACTCGGCACGGCTCACCAAGATCTTCCGCTTTGAGTCCGACAAAAAGGTATCCACCGATACCGCCGGGGTTGGCGAGCTGGTTGCCGTTGCAGGCATGGACGACGTTACCGTCGGCGTGACTTTCACCGATGTGGACAACCCCATGCCCATGCCGCTGATCGAGATCGATCCGCCGACCATCTCAATGAATTTCATTCCCAACGACTCCCCGTTTGCCGGATTGGATGGAAAATTCGTCACCTCCCGTCATATCGAAGACCGCCTCCGAAAAGAAACCCTTGCCGATGTGGCCCTCCGGGTAGAACCCATGACGGAAGGCGTCGGCTATATTGTTGCCGGCCGGGGCGAGCTGCATCTTTCCATCCTCATTGAAAAGATGCGTCGCGAAGGGTTTGAGCTCCAAGTCACCCGTCCCCAGGTCATCATGAAAGAGGAAGGCGGCGTCACCCTCGAGCCTTACGAAGAACTGACCATTGACGTGGACGAACAGTACGCCGGCGCGGTAATCGAACGGCTGGGGATGCTGAAAGGACAGATGCAGGAAATGACCCAAGCAAACGGCATGAACCGGCTGGTCTACAAGATCCCCACCAGAGGGTTGCTCGGCTACCGCTCGGAATTCATGACCGCCACCAAGGGATTGGGCATGATGAACTACGTTTTTGCCGAATACGGCCCCTATGCCGGAGACATCATCAATCGGGTCAACGGGGTGCTCATCAGCATGGATACATGCACCACCGTGGCCTATGCCCTTTTCAATCTGCAAGATCGCGGCCGATTGTTCCTCGGCCCGGGCAACAGGATCTATGCCGGCCAGATCATCGGCGAGAATGCCCGGAACCAGGACATGGTGGTCAATCCGGCCAAGGGCAAGAAGCTCACCAACATGCGCGCTTCCGGCTCCGATGAAAACGTGGTTCTTGTCCCGCCGGTACAGATGAGCCTGGAAGACTGCATCGCCTATATCAATGATGATGAACTGGTGGAAGTGACCCCCAAGACCATCCGGTTGCGGAAGAGATCGCTGAACGTTAAATAAGAAGGGCGTACGCTCCTTTCTTAATTTAACACCACAAAAAAGGCCATGTCGGATGTTGTCCGGCATGGCCTTTTTTTGCGTCCTTCGCTACCGCAAGATCAGGCAAATATCTGCACAAGAGAATGGCGGGGCCGCTCAAGAAAATTTCGCATTCCACCAGAGCAAATGGTATACAAGAGCGATAAAAAAACAGCATACAACGGGGATGGAAATGAAAAAGATCTGCACGATACTGGCGATGATGGCGCTGCTTCTCCTGACAAGCACCTTTGTGCCCGATGACAGCCAGGCCCGCGTCGGAGGCGGAAGATCATTCGGCAGCCGAAGTTCGCGCTCCTATTCTTCGCCCAGCCGTCCTGCTTCGGCTCCGAGTCCTTCCCGCCAGCAAACGGCCGCACCGCAAACCACCCCCAGCCCGGCACCTACCGGAGGCGGCTTCTTCCGCAGCCTGGCCGGCGGGGTGGCCGGCGGACTTTTGGGCGGCATGCTCTTCAGCGCCCTTGGCGGCGGCGGATGGGGAAGCGGCGGAGGCAGCGGCCTGCTTGGCATTCTTCTGATGGCTGGGCTCGGCTACCTGATCTTTCGCCTATTGCAGAACAGAAACAAAAAAAGACAGGAACAGCCCCAGCAGGATGGGTTTCAGCCCTCGGATTATGCCCAGGAGCACAATAGCGTACAGCGGTATTCGGGCGAAACGGATCTTGCGGCGGGCCTCGCTTCCCTCGGCCAGACAGACCCTGCCTTTGACGAGAAGCGCTTCAACGAACAGGCAATGGATATCTTTTTCAAAATCCAGGGTGCCTGGATGCACCGTGATCTGACGCCAATCGCCGGGATTCTGACGGAAGAGATGCGGAAAATCATTCAGGAAGACGTTGACCGTCTGCTACGCGACAAGCAGATCAACCGGCTGGAAAACATCGCGGTCCGCACGGTGGAAATAACAGAGGCGTGGCAGGAGCCGGGGCAGGATTACATCACGGCCCGCATCCATGCCAACCTGCTCGATTACACGGTGAGCGACACTAACGACCACATCTCCGGCAGCACCACCGAGCCGGTGAAATTCGAGGAATTCTGGACCTTCGCCCGGCCTGCGGGGAACAATCCCTGGCGGCTCTCCGCCATCCACCAGTCGTAGACCTTTCCGCGCCCCGTAGCCTTTTTCACGGGGCGCGCCACGAGGCACGCCCTTACATCACCACGGTCCGCTTGATGTACTTCACCACCTCCGCCGGGTCGTCCATGACCTGGAAGTAGAGCAGATCGTCCTCGTTGATGTACCCCTCGGACAGCATCCGGTCCTTGATCCAATCCACCAGGCCGCCCCAAAAATCAGAGCCCACCAGAATAACCGGAAAACGCTTCACCCTCTTGGTCTGGATCAGGGTCAGCGACTCGAACAGCTCGTCCATGGTGCCAAAGCCTCCGGGCATCCCGATAAAGGCCATGGAATACTTGACAAACATCACCTTGCGCACGAAGAAATACTTGAAGTTCATGGGCAGGTTGGTAAAGGGATTGGGCTCCTGCTCAAAGGGCAGGTTGATGTTCAGCCCGATGGAAAGGCCCTCGGCAATGGCCGCACCCTTGTTGGCAGCGGCCATGATCCCCGGCCCGCCGCCGGTGATGATCCCGTACCCGGCCATAGCCAGATCAAGGGCAATTTTCTCGGCCAGCTTGTAGTAGCGGTCATCCTGGCCGGTTCTGGCGGAACCGAACATCGACACCGCAGGCCGACCGATGTTGGCCAGGGTGTCAAAGCCCTCGACAAACTCACTCAAGATACGAAACAGCCGCCACGAATCACCCACCTGAAAATTATCCAGCGAATACTGCTGCCGTTCGTCAACGACCGTCCCGGTCTTGGTCAATCTCATATCCGATCTCCTCGTTAGCGATCACAGGGTGCCACATCTGCTTTGTCATCGGCCTGCTCATGTGCACTAGCACACTTCGCAGCCCTCTTTCGCGCATCTGTGGCACCCTGTGATCGCTCACAGTTCAGTAAAAATGGTCTCACAAAAAATCTCGGAGGCACAATCAAGAAAGAGCTGCCAACGCCGCTTGAGCCGGGGCATACTCCGGGGAATACCGCAACACCTTTGCGTAAAGCCTTCTGGCCTTACCAGACCGCCCCTGCTTCTCAAGGAGCCTGCCCAGCAACACGGCTGCTTCCCCCTGACGCGGGTCAAGACGGAGGCACTCTGCCAGGGACTGCATTGCTCCCTCCTGGTCCTGGATCAAATCCTGCACCAGGCCAAAGCGATACCAGTGGGCGGCCTTGCCCCCATCCAGCTCAACCGCCTGCCCGCACAGGGCCAGGGCGATATCGTGGCCCTGTTTTTCCAGGGCATAGAGCCTGCCCAACCTGCTCAGCGAACCGGCATCCCTGGGGTTGCCGCTGACTGCCCGCTGGTAGGCGGCAATGGCCAAGCCATTCTCTCCCAGGGCCTCGCAGGCCCGGCCAAGCCAGCGCGCCACCACCATGGGCTCGCCGCCCTGCTGGGGATTCTTTTTGATCAATCCCTCGCACCGCTCCAAAACCTCGCGGGCCTCGACGTATCTTGCCTGCCGACAATAGAGCATGCCAAGGTGCTGCAAAAGGTCGGGATGCTTGCCGTTCACGGCCAAGGCCCTTTCCCAGAGCGTCAGAGCCTCTGCTGCCTGACCGTCGTCAAGACAGATAAAGCCCAGATTGAACAGGGCCATGAAATTTTTGGGATCAACCCCAAGCGCCTTCACAAAACAAGCGCGGGCTGCCTTAAGCCGATTGAGCTGGATGCTGGCAACCCCCATGCTGTTGAGGATGTTCACATTGCCCGGCTCCAGGAGCAGGCCCTGCCGATATTCCCCCAGGGCCTTGACCAGATCGCCTTCGTTATAATAGACATCCCCGCTGATATTGAGACTGACCGCGTCAAAAACGGCCAACGAATCCGGGCCAAAAAAGGTCGCGTGCTGCAAAGCCTTGCGGCAGTTCAGGGGCAGGTCCGATTTTTTGAAATCATGGTACGGAAAGGTGGCCACCCCAATGGAAAAGGAGCTGCCGCCGATGGCCTCCATCTTGCCGCGGAAATCCTTGAGCCAGGCGCGGGCCGCCTTGCCGTCAAGCCCATCCAAGAAAAGAAACGCCTCCCGCTGATTAACCAGCACCAGCCCCTTTTCCTGGCCAACCAGCGTTCTGAGGCGCTTGGAAAAATGGTTGCTGGCTGGCTCCTGATCCATGCGGAGCAAGACCAGGGAGAATTTGGATTTGCCGCGATACAGGGCGCGCAATTTCCTGAGCGCCGATTCCGGGGTCTTGCGAAAGGGGTGCGACTCGATATCCTGGGCAGTGACATGGCCGCAAAGACTGAAAGGCCCCCGCAGGCGTGCGGTGCGCAGAGCCTGCCAGGCCTGTTCCAAAAGTTGCTCCGGCGCGCCGCTCTCCTCGGGGTCGTGGGGCGTCACCGTGGTGATGCCGAGATGGGCAGTGGCGAAATTTTCCCGCTTGAGCCGCAGGAGGAGCGACTCGCCCAACTGGCGGGCCTGCTCCATGTCCACCC
>CAYTVV010000030.1:0-27872 GCA_964441875.1 uncultured Desulfurivibrio sp. | reverse complement strand
TGGTCGTAGGTGGGCTCGGCGCAGTCGTGGCATTTTTTCTTGATGGCCCGCATCAACCGTTGAAGATCCGGGATGTTGTCTTCGAGCGTCGGCGGCTCCAAGGTCAAAAAGCGTTTCTCCACCGGCGGGGCCACCTGCCAGGTGCCGATCAGGTGGTCCAGCGAGCGGGCGGAGATGGAGCGGGTGGTCTTGGGTTTGGCCTTAAGGGCCTTGCCGTCCTTGCTGGTCGCGGCGGGGATGGAAACCACCAGATCTTGGATAACCGTGGATTGGCAGGCCAGACGGAAGCCCTCGGCGTGCTCCTCGTCCTTGAGCTGCATGGCCTTGTTGGCGGCCACCTCGCCCTGTTCGATCTTGACCTTGCACTTGCCGCAAACCCCGTCGCCGCCGCAGGAGGCCTGGATATAAAGCCCGGCCTTGGCTGCGGCGCTCAGCAGGTTTTCGCCGTTATCCACCTCGATGGTGACGTTGTCGGGCAGGAAGGTAACTGTGTTTTTCATCAATCTCCGGTCTCCGGGGAAATATTGGCAATAGTTTAGATTATTGCCACAAAGATAGCAGGAAGGCGGGGCTTGTCAAGCATCCTTATCCGGGACGCGAAGGGATGAGCGGGATGACTCAATAATGGTCACGGCATTGGGCAATAAGGAGCGTGTCATCATGGTATGAATAGACCAGACGGTGCTGTGAATCTATGCGGCGCGACCAGAAGCCAGACAGTTGGTGTTTCAGGGGTTCCGGCTTGCCAATTCCGGCAAACGGTTCACGAGCAATCTCTTGGATCAACTGGTGGATGCGCTTGAGAATGGAGCGGTCTGTCGCCTGCCAGTACAGATAATCCTCCCACCCCCTAGTGGAAAACTTAATCATCATGTAGCAGTTTCCGCACCACCCCGCCGCCGGTGCGCAACTCTTCAACGGATTCGAGCAGGCGCTGCGCACCGGTCGGATTCCGCAGTAGATAGGCGGTTTCTTCAAGGCTTTGATAATCGTCAAGGGACATGATCACCACCGGCTTGCCACGCTGGCTTGTCACCACCACCGGCGCATGATCGTCATTTACCAAGCGCATAACATCGGCAAAATTTTGACGTGTATAAGTATACGTTAAAGCATCCATTTCAACCCCTCCGAGAAAGTATGTACATAACATAGCACATAGTGGAGTGGTGGGCAATTGGAATGTTATGCAATTTGTCAAAGGCATTTACAGTTTGCATAAAACACGGGACGGACATGGAGAAGCCTTCGCCTGAATGACTTCAGGTGCAATTCTCTTGGCAGTCCGTGGGAAAATGCGCTAATAAGTTGTTATGTTCTCGAATTTGTCCAAGACCGTCCCGAAAGCATCCTGAATACGAGAGGAGGCCCACCATGCTGCAATTTCGCATCGATGAGGAGCGCTGCATCCAGTGCGGCGAATGTGTGCTTGAATGTCCGGCGGGCGTCATCGCCATGGATGCGTATCCGGAAATGATCAATGAAGCAGGGTGCTACCAGTGCCAGCACTGCCTTGCCGTTTGTCCCACCGCGGCGGTTTCCATCCTCGGTAAGAACCCCGACGCGAGCACGGAGCTGAAAGGCAACCTGCCGGACCCGGCGCGCCTGGCCACCCTGATCAAGGGCAGAAGGGCGGTGCGCCGCTACCGCGACAAGGATTTGGCTCCAGAGCTGATCGACGAGCTGTTGGAGGTTTCCTGCCACGCGCCCACCGGGGTCAACGCCCGGTCGGTGCTCTTCACCGTGGTTCGGGAGCGGGCCGTGATGAACAGGCTGCGGGAGCATCTGATGGACTGCCTCGCCAAGCTACAGGATATTGGCGGGCTGCCGGAGGGGTTGGCTGGCCAGTATCTCGGCTGGACAGCCAAGGCTTGGCAGGAGGAGGGCAAGGATATCCTGTTTCGGGGCGCGCCGCATCTGCTCATCACCAGCGCCCCGGCCGACGCCCCCTGCCCGATCCAGGATACCCATATCGCCTTGACCACTTTCCAGTTGATCGCCCATGCCCATGGGGTAGGCACGGTCTGGGACGGCATCTGCATGATGGCCTTGGCGGTCTGCCCCGACGTGGTCGCTAGGCTCGGCATTCCGGAAAATCATACCCTTGGCTATGCCATTGCCTTTGGCGACCCGGCGGTGGAATACCAGCGGACCGTGCAGCGTGGTCCGGCCCAGGTGAATGTGGTCAAGTGGTAAGCTGCGGAGTGGGGCGGGGATAAGGCTACACGGCCGTGCCCAGTCCGCTGGTTGTCGGCGGTTCGGACGGCAAAAACCACTGGTGCAGCTGGTTGAGAAAGGCGTTTTTCAGATCGCCCAGCGCCTTGGCGGTGTCCGGCAGACCCTGTTCGGGTTGGCGTGCGGCGGTATCCATGGCGGTGGTGGCCAGCGCTTTGGCAAAGGGGGTCAGCTTCGGGTGGTCGGTGAGGAGCTGTTCCAGGTGGGACATCATCTGTCGGGCCGCATGCTCCTCGGGCGGGACGGCTGGCAGGGCAGCCGGTTCGGCATTCACCCCTGTGACCGACAACGGTGTGGGGTCCATCCTCCGGGCGAATAGCCCATCCATTTCTTTTGCTTTCATTTCATCCAGGGCCTTGAGGATTTGCTGCCAGCGCGCTTCAAGCACGGTGGCGTAATCCGGCTCTTCGCTCGTGTTGGTCCCCAATGTATCGTAGATATCCTTGAGTTTTAGGTCCTTGAGATCTTCCATGGCCGGTAGGGGCGAGTGGCTGGTGAGCCTGGTCTGGGTAACGGTTTGTCTGCTGAATGTGGCGGAAAGGGAGGAAACCGAGCCCATGGACATGTCGCCGAAATCCATGGCCCTGGCCATGGCGCCTTGCTGATCGCCGGAAAAAAAGCTGGAGGCAATGGAGGTCAGTTCGCCCACCAGCCTGCTGATGTCGGCCAGCTCCTGCTCGTTGAGGTCGCCCTGCACCGATATGCCCATGGCTTCTGCGCTGGTGGAGCTGCTGGTATAATTTACCCCAGAGGATGCGGGGTTGAACCAGCCGATCGCCTGGGTGTATTGATAATTTTGGCTCAGGCCCGAAAGTGTGACCTGATCGCCTTCCGCAGTGGTCAGGGAGAAAGAGGTCGACTGGACCTGGGCAAGGGTCTGCTCGAAGGTGCTCTTGCCGGAGCGGGCGGAATACAGGGATTGGTAGTCGGTGGAGGCGGCTGGTCCTTGGTTGGAATTGGTTGGGATGTTCATGGTAAGCTCCCGGTGTTGGTTTGCTGTGTAGCTCGGAGGGTGGAAGGCACAACCTACTAGTGTGCTTTTCGGGAGGAAGGGGGGAAAACTTGAGGGGAAAGTGAGATGGTTTTGCGGAAGAACAAGGAGATGGGTGGAGTGTGGCAATTCAAGACCTAATGCAGTGAAAACCTTATTTGTTTTTCTGCATTAGAACACCGAGCCTAGAAATGCTAGAACCAAACCAAGACCTCCGACTGCACGGCCACGGCCTAGCTTGTTTAGAACTACAAGTAATAATTTGAATGGGCGCATTAAACCAAAATTAACTATTGTTGCTAAATAGAACTTCAAGTTTTCTTTTGTATTTTCAATTGACTGAAGTGCTTGGGCTTTGGATTCTTCTGGTGTTTGGTAAAATTTAGGCCCTTTAGCAACTTCTTTGAATGTGTTCTTTGCAACGCTCCCAAGCTCTCTGAATCTTGAAAGGTAAAGTTTTTGAAAGTCATTATATTCAGAAATTTTTAATGCAATTGCCTGCTCAAGCAGTACCGAAAGCCGAGGTTCCCAGATTTCCACTATACAGAGAATAAGCCCTAAGATACTGGCAATTCGGCTCCCTTCTATGTCCAACTTATCCGTGCTCCATTTTGATTGCGTAACTGTGAAATAATCAGCCGATCGATACACTGGCAGCGTTATAAGAACGCGGCTATTTCCGGTCAGTTTTATTGACTGGTTATGTTTTATTCTTTGACATATATAGCAAGATAAGTGGTAGTAGGCTTTCCACCTAAGCAGCCGCCCGGTTGTTGCACTTGAAAAACTGAATGAAATTTATAGCCTTCTGACGCTCTTGATTCAAAACGTTTCTCTAATGAAGAAACGGCGTCGTCGGAAAAAAGCGCACCAATAGATTCTATTTTGTATTGCATGTTCTTGCTCCTTTTTTAAAATTTGGCAAATCAACCCCTCCGGCACCAGGACGGCACCGAATTAGTCTTTTTGCTGTTAAATAAATCCCTTCTAATAGACCGAAATCTCTAATAACAAGCTCACAAAAATGTGAGCAACTCGGCTCAAAAACGCACCTATTTCCAAGCTTTGGAGAAATGCGATGTTGGTACCATCTTATTAACTTAATAGACCGAGACAGCAACAAGGGTTTTTGGGGAATTTGGCAGGCTTCAATTTCAGCATCCATTTTGGTTGTTCCCGTCAATCCTCGTTCAATTGCAGGCCGGAGTATCTCGTCTACGTTTAATTCGTATGTATCTGGGCCGAGTTTGAGATTACTCATGTAGTGTTCCTTGAGGAAAAATCCGGGGACAGTATACATATTTCCCGCTAAACCGGAAAACAAGGCTATCCTCTAATATCTTGAGCAACAATCTCATGTGCCTAACAGAATGTCAATGTTGAAAAAATTAGGATTCGCTACGGGGATAAATTTGCGCCCGGTCACTGACCTCGCCAACCTCGTATTGACAAAAACGGTATACCGGGTCATTCTTACTCCATGAAAAATATCACCAACCCCCATCCTGCCCGCTATCATGCCGGGTTCTTGCAGTTCGACGTGAAGCTGGCTGATCCTGCGGCGAATCTCGCTTCGGTGCAGGCAGGCCTGGCCCGTTTGGCCCCCAAGGGGCCGGGCATCATCGTTCTGCCCGAGTTGTGGAGCTGCGGCTTTGCCTACGAGCGGCTCCAGCATTTCGCTTTGCAGACCGTGGAGGTGTTGGAGGAGATGCAGCGGTTGGCCGGGCAATACGGCATTTATTTGGCCGGTTCCCTGCCCGAAGAGGTGCTCACCGAGGTTGGGGGCGTCATCTATAATACCTTGTACATTGTCGGGCCGGGCGGGGTTTGCGGGTCGATCCGCAAACAGCAGTTGTTTGCGCCCATGGCCGAGGATCGGCATTTCACCCCTGGGGACAATCCCCAGCCCATGGCAACCGGGCTTGGGTTGGTGGCGGGGTTGGTGTGCTACGACCTCCGTTTCCCGGAGTTGGCCAAGACCCAGGCCGGGCAGGGCGCGGGGCTGCTGGTGATAAGCGCCCAGTGGCCCGAGGCCCGGCGGGAGCAGTGGCGGACCCTGGCCATGGCGCGGGCCATCGAGAATCAGATTTTCGTGGTGGCCTGCAATCGGTGTGGCGTTACCGGAAAAACCGAGTTCGGCGGCCATTCCCTGGTCATCGCCCCGGATGGCGCGGTGCTGGCCGAGGCTGGAGCCGGAGAAGAGTCCGCCTGGGTCGGGATCGACCCGGCCCGGATGCAGGAGTTGCGGCAGCGTTTCAACACCGTGGGGCCTGCGCCGTACCGGTTTGCTGATGAGGATAAGATTGTCGGGCTTGAGGAGTTGGCCGAACTGACTGCCCGGTACCGGGCGGTGGGCCGCAGGGTGGTGTTCACCAACGGCTGTTTCGACATCCTGCACCGGGGGCATGTCACCTATCTGGAGCAGGCCCGCCGGGAGGGCGATTGTCTGGTGGTCGGGGTCAACAGCGACGCTTCGGTGCGGGCTTTGGGCAAGGGGGATGATCGGCCGGTGAACCATGAGCAGAGCCGGGCCAGAATTCTCGCCGCCTTGGGATGCGTGGACCATGTGGTGATCTTTAGCGAAGAAACGCCGCACAGGCTCATCACCACCCTGATGCCCGAGGTGCTGGTCAAGGGCGGCGATTGGCCGGTGGAAAAGATCGTCGGTGGGACCGAGGTGCTGGCCGCGGGTGGCAGAGTGCTCTCCATTCCCCTGGTGGAAAATTATTCCACCACCTCCCTTATTAAAAAAATTCGTACCCTGTAGTCATTCCGGCGAAGACCGGAGGTAAGCGAGCGGAGCGAGACTTCGATTGCAACAAAGCTGGACCCCGGCCTTCGCCGGGGTGACGAGTTCGATTCCTTCAAATCTGCGGGCAGAACAGTAGCTCAACACCCTCCGGCATCTCCTCCGCATCCACCCCTATCTCCCTGGCAAAGGTGTCCAGTTCCTCCCTGGTGCAGTTGAGACAGGACTGCCGCAGCCCTGCCCGGACCTCGTCCGTCTCCTGACGCAGGAAGCCGCGCAAGGCCTCGGCAATCTCCAGGCGCACATCCGCAACGGTCATGGCCTGCCGAACGCAGAATTTCCCCAGCCGCTCCCAGTTGAAGATGCAGCGCTTCAATCCCCGGTAGATGCGGGCGTCCCGGTTTTTCGGGTCGAGATCCCGCAGTAAAATCTCCCGATAACGGGCCACCACCTGTTGGCGTAGGCTGGCCAGGTCCTCTTGGCTCAAGGTGAGTTGCGGCCCTGCCGGGTCTTCGCAGAGATAGTAGAGGGAGCCGTGGAAGGCGATTTCCGGGATCTCCCCGGAATGGCGGACAATGAGCAGCTCTTCGGCGAGCAAATTTTCTGATTCGGTCATGGGCATTCCTTACACGAATGGCAGAAAAAAATTTCACACCATGGGTGTTTTTATTTTCCGCAAGATATAGCTGTTTGTATCAATCGGCATACCACATGTGGTTGCCAGCAGGCGAACCGGACTCCGACAGGCACGATCCGGAGAGCATAAAGCTCCTATCCTCTCAATCTGCAACGCATTTTTTGTTAAAGACAAAGTGTTATCCGGCCGATGATTAAAGACAAACCGGGAACTCTTTTCCGCTCAAGGCGTCTGACGACGTGCGGGGCGGCTTTCCGGCGTCACATAATAAAGGAGAACGGCGACATATGCAATTCCCAAGGAAACGATACCCTGGCTGGCCGACCCCTTCTTCCCTTCTGAAAATAGTGGTCTTGCTCCTGCTCGTTTTTCCGGGTCAGGCCACGGCCTTCTGGCCCTTTATCCAGGATAAGCCCCAGGCCGTTGCTCCGCCGGCGCTTACGGTGAGTGAAGCCGCGGCCTTGCGCACCGAGATCCAGGGCCTGGCCAACGAGCTGTTCCGCAATCTGGCGGATGCCGATCCGGAAAACGGTGATCTGGGCAAAGGCGTTCTGGTCTGCACCTTTGTCGAGCTCAAAAAACTGTCCCGCACCTCGTCTCTGGGGCGGTATGTGGCGGAGCAGTTGATGAGCGAGATGCAACGGCGCCATTACGAGGTGGTGGAGATAAGGAAAAGCCAGGCCATCCTGCTCCAGGAGAAGCGCGGCGAGTTCGGCCTTTCCCGTAATCCCGCCGAGGTCAGCCAGAACGTGGCCGCCGGGGCCATGCTCACCGGCACCTACACCCCCAGCAAGGATAGCATTGTCATCAACGCCAGGATCATCGACAACCGGAGCGCCAAGCTCCTCTCCTCGGCCACGGCCATCATCCCGAGAAATCAACTGGCCGAGCAGTTGCTGGCAGACACCGCCTCGGTCCGGGAGGCAAAACCGGAGCCGCTTTATTTGAAAAAATTGGAATTATGATGAACTTGTAAAAAAGGAAAAACCCACATGTCCGTGGCACACCATTAAATGGTTACAGCAGCGAAGCGGCAACCGTCGCCGGTCGCTTTCGCTTCCTGCTGTAATCGCGGCTTTCTGCGATTTCAACAATTGTGATAGGATGTTTGCAGGCCTGCACGGAAATGGGGCTTTTCATGGAAAGAAAGCACAAAGGTTCAGGGAGGACAGGATGAAAAAGGGAAGGAGCAAAGCGATAGTCTGTTGCCTCGGGCTGGTTTTGTTTGCCGGTACGGCGTGTGTAAGTGCCAAGTCTGAAAGCCAGACGGCTGACGCCACCTATACGCCGTCGCCAGAAATTGCTCCGGGCAAGGCTGCCGCCAGCCCCGCAGCCAATGCGTCGAAAGACGTGGTGCGCAGGGTGCCGACCAAATACAATGTCTATCAGTACATGCCGGACACCTCGAAAACCCTGGGCACGGAGATTCTCCTCTCGGAAATGTCCAAGGAAGTGGCAGGGAAGGTGTTCTATGAGATGCAGGAGGAGGGCGAAAAGAATTTCACCGCCAAGATCGCGGTGGTCAATGCCGTGCCCCTTTCCGATCTCAAGCGCGACACCGAGTTTGGCCGGGTTATGGGCGAATACCTGCTTACCGATCTGGCGGACCGCGGCCTCAAGGTAACGGAGCTGCGCCTGGGTAAGGACATCACCATCCTGCCCCAGACCGGAGAATTCATCCTCTCCCAGAACATCGGCGAGCTGGCCAACAAAACCCCGGAACTCGAGTATGTCGTGGTGACCACCTTTGCCAATACCCGCAAGACCCTGATCGTGCAAGGCCGTCTGGTGCGGCTCATCGACGGGGCGGTCAAGACCTCCTGGCGTTATTCGATGCCGCTCAACCGGGAACTGCTGGCCTTGTTTCAGCCGGCTGAAGCGCCTTATAAAATTGCCGTAAAAGGCGTTGGCCGGTAAGAGGAGCACCGCGCATGAAGATATCCGGAATCGTGAAAAGAATCGGTTTTCCGACCCAGGCTGTGTTGCTCGTTTTGCTTTGCTCCTTGTGGGCAACCGGGGCCTGGGCCACGGAAAAAGAGGATGAGGGCCGGGGTTCGGCAACCGAAGGCGTGGTCGGGCCGAAAAACTACTCCTCGCTCACCAGCCTGGTGGCCATGGTTGGCGCTGACGCCATGGAGCATCTGCACGGGTTTTTTGCCGCCGAGCCGGTGACCATCGAGCCCTTTATCGTGCTCAGTGAATTTTCCACCCGGCAGAGGATTTCCCTGCTTGGCGCGACCCTGGCCGAGCAAATGGCCGCGGTGATCAGCAATGAATCGCTGGCCGTGTGGCGGCCCGCCATGGCAGGCGAGAATGAACAGAAGGTTTCCGGGGTGCTCCAGGAAGTGGACGGACATCTGCGCATCCATATTCTCGCGGCTAATACCCGGGGTGACCGTCGTTCCTATGTGGTGAATGTCGAGATGTCGGAACCCATTTATCGGGCGCTCCATAGCTATGTCTATATGCAGTAAGCGATTGAAGGAGCCGTCGAGTGTCGGGTGAAGGTATGGCAGAAGAAAAAGCAGGCCTTGAAATAGACGATTGGCTTACCGATTTGGCGGAAGACAAGCCCGCCCCGGCGCAAGAGGCTCCGGGCGAACTTGATCAGTCCGACATCGACTCCCTGCTGGGCGGAGGAACGGCAGCCAGCCCCCCCGCGCCTGCGGACGACGGCGGGGAGTTGGACCAGTCCGATATTGACGCCCTCCTGGGAGGCGGCGGCGCTGCCGCGCCTGTTTCCGTTGCGGGTGGAGGAGGCGAGGGGTTTTCCGAGCTTGACCAGTCGGATATCGATTCCTTGCTTGGCGGCGGGGAAGGGCCTTCGGTTGCGGCGGCGCCCGAGGTTGGTGATGAATTTGATCTGGACCAGTCGGATATTGATGGTCTTTTTGCCAGTGCAGGAGAGGAAAAGGGCGCAAGCGAACCAGCCCTAACCGTGGGCATGGGCGCTCCCAGCAAGGATGATCTGGACAGCCTTTTTTCCGATCTCGGCGGCGAGGACGCAGCGCAACCGGAAACGGTGAATTTTGCCGAAGTGGCCCAGGATGATGGCGGAAAAGCGGGGGCAAAGGCCCCTGGAGAAGATAGTTTCGGGTTGCCGGATGATGGCGGGTTTGATGACGATGAGTTTGATTTCGGCGACCTGCCCGATATCCCCGATGAAGAAACAAAGGATGGTGGCAAAGCGCCGCAGGGAGGGATGGGCGAAGAAGATATTTTTGCCACGGTCTCTCCTGCCGCTATGCCGGATTTTCTTGCGGAGGCTACTATGGATAACAGCCGGGACAAGCCCTCTGCTTCGGGCAGGCATGATGATCACCCCTTTGCCCCGCCGCCTAAAGCCGGGAAGAAAAAGGGCATGGCGATCGCGGTATTCTGCATTCTCCTGCTGGCGGGGGGCGGCGGGTATTTCTTCATGAAAAACAAGAAAGGCGTGATGCCGGCCCCCGTGCCGCCGGTCGCCCAGGAAAAGGCCGTTGCTACGGCGGTGGGGGAAGGGCCGCCACCGGTTGTCGTGGGCGCTCCCGTTGCTCCCCCCAATGTGGCTCCTGTGGCCAACGAGTCCCGCTGGCGCATGGCAAAACCCAACGAGGCTCTGCCCATCGAGCTTTCCGGAACGGATGAAAACAACGATCCCCTGAAATTTGAAATCGTGACCCCTCCCAAGTTTGGCAGGCTCTCCGGTGAGCTGCCCAAGATCACCTATCTGCCCAATAAGGATTTTCCTGGGGAAGACGGCTTTGAATTCCGCGTTTCCGATGGGCAGGCGGCCAGCGCCCCCGCCAAGGTCGGGGTGATGGGGCCGGAGGAAGCTAAGCCGGTGGTGGCGGAAGCACCGAAGGACGCAGTGCCGGAAGATAGACCGGCGGTGGCGGCGCAGAATGTGCGGCTCAAGACCCTGAGCACCGCGCCGCTCACCATCAACTGGAAAAAGATTTGGGCTGGTGCTAATACGGAGTTGCCCTTTGACGCCAAGGTGTCGGTGGAAATTCTCGGAGGCCCGCCCCTGCGCGGGGCCCTGCACCGCGTTGACCGCAGTCGGCATCGCTATGAGCCGGACAGGTATTTCGGCGGCAAGGAGGAGGTGCGCTACCGGTTCAAGGCAGCCGGGGTATACTCCAAGGCCGCGAAGCTGACCATCACGGTCAAGCCCAACGACAAGCCGCCCGTGCTGGGGCTGCGGCCGGTGGCCGATTCGTACAAGGTGGGGGAAAGCGTGGTGCTTGACGCAGGGCTCACCAGGGATGATTCTCCCGGCGGTGTGCGCTATAGCTGGGAGCAAGTGGCCGGTCCGCCGGTGCAGATGGAGAAGCTCCACGGGGAAGGTTCGGCGGTTTCCTTTGTGGTGCCCTCTTCTTTCCGAACGGAGCAAAAAACCAGGATCGTCATCCGGGTAACCGCCACGGACCCTGGCGGTCAGCGGGCAAGCAAAGAGATCGGCATTACCCCTGTCTCCAAGCGGCAAACAGCCCTGTGGGGGATTTCCGAATAATTTTTCACCAAGACCAGAGTAAAAAAGCCCGCTTGCATAAAGCGGGCTTTTTTTGTGGCAAGAATTTGTCAAGACCCAGGCCAATGGTGTATACATTTTTATCGGGGCAATACTCTGTTGCCCGGCGGTTGACCATGGGAGGGGGAGTGTGGACTGTCCAAAATGCGGTCATGCGCAAGCTGGCGACAAGGAATGCGAACGCTGCGGGGTAATCTTTGCTCGTCTCCAGAAAAAGGAGGAGGACAAGGCCCTGCCGAGCCAAGGCGAAATGGAGGCCGTCCCCGTTGTGCCGCCGAAGGCGTCATCTGGGTTCACGGGCTGGATGTTTGCCGTGCTGATTGGGGTGTTGGCGGGCTGGTATCTGTTTGCGCCGAAACCGCAGCAGCCAGCGCTCGATGCCGGGCAGCCTGCCGTCGTTTCTTCCACCGAGCGGGAGCAGGAGGGGAGAAGCGTGCAGCAGTCGACGCCGCAGCAAAGGATGCCGGATCAGCCGCAAGGCGCGGACGGCCTTGCCGGAAAACTGGCCGCCGCCTTTCCGGCAGGCAGCCCAGTGGAGCAAGCCCGGAACGCCACGGTTTTTATCAAAACCCCCTGGGGGAGCGGCTCCGGCTTTTTTGTAACGGCCAACGGCTACATCGTCACCAACCGGCATGTGGTGGAGGTCGACGCCGCCAAGCGTAAAACCATGAAGGACGAAGTGGACAAGATGACCGCCGAGTTGGAGCGGGACCAGCGGAACCGAGAGATTTTGGAACGGCAGCTTGCCGGCATCCGGGACCCAGGGGTGCGGCGGCAGGTGGAAGAATCGCTACAGAGGGGACAGGAGGCGCGCGAAAAATACAGCGCTCTGCGCCAGGAGAAGGTTGATCAGTTGCAGCGCATCGAGCGTTCTTCGTGGAGTGCCGACATCAAGGTTGTCCTCATCGACGGCAGCGAATTGCCCGTGCAAACCCTCAAAATGAGCGATCGCACCGATCTGGCCCTGCTCTCGGTGGATTGCTACAACGCGCCTTTTATCCGGCCAGTGACGGACAACCGACATCTCGGCCAGGGGCAGAAGGTCTATTCCGTCGGCAATCCCATGGGCTTGCGGCATACCGTGACCAGCGGGATCATCTCGGGCTACCGCGAGCACAATGGGCGAAAATTTATCCAGACCGATGCTCCGATCAACCCCGGAAACAGCGGCGGTCCGCTGATTGACGAGCAGGGCGGCCTTATCGGCATCAACACCATGGTGCTTCGTGGCGCCCAGGGAATCGGCTTTGCCGTGCCCTTTCAGGAGGTCAAGGCGGAATTTGGTCAGTATATGGGGGGCCAGTGAGACAGCAGGCTGACGGGCGCACCCGGTTTCTCCTGGGCGGTAAAGCGGTGCGCGGGGTGCTGGTGCGGGGCACCGATCTGGTCAACGAGATGCGCGCCAAGCATGGGCTTGGGTTGCTGGAGACCCTGGTCTTGGGGCATGCCTATCTGGCTGCGGCCCTGCTGGCCACGAGCCTGAAGGGGGACAAGGACCGGTTGGCTCTGCGGATCGAGTGCTCCGGCCCGATCAAGGGACTGGTTGCCGAGGCCAATGCCGCAGGCGAGGTGCGCGGCTACCTGCGGCAGAACCCGATCCCCCTGGAAAAACCCCTGGAGTCCTTTGATCTCGCCCCCTTTTTCGGGGCGGGATTTCTCTCGGTGAGCACCCATCTTGAAGGCGCCAGCCAGCCGTTTACCGGCACCGTCATGCTGGAGCACGGCAACCTGGCCCTGGATCTCAGCCAGTATTTCCAGACCTCGGAGCAAACTCCCACCGCCATTGCGCTGAGCATCCAGTTCGACAACGAGGGGTTGCCGGTGGGGGCAGGCGGTCTGTTGCTCCAGGCCATGCCCGGAGTTGAGCCTGTTTTGATGGCGGAATTGGAGGAATGTCTTGCGGGGTTGCCTTCCCTGGGCCGGTATTTTGCCGAGGGCGGCGAGCCGGAGGCCTTGCTTGCGAAACAATTCGGCGCGTTTCAGCCGGAAATCCTTACCACCACGCCGGTTGCCTTTGCCTGCCCCTGCTCCAAGGAAGAGATCACCGCCCGCCTTCTCACCCTGCCGGAAAAAGACCTGGATGAGCTGCGCAGCGGGCCGTTTCCTGTGGAGACCTGCTGCCATTACTGCAACACCACCTATCTTTTTGATCGGCAGGAGATGGAAGGGCTTTGGCTGGAACGGACAAAGAAATGAAAGCCGTTGTGCAAGAAGAAAAAACGGGGTGTGGTATAGCAAGTTCGGCTGTTATTGCTGGGATTTCGTACAACGAAGCCAAGAAAATAGCTAATGGCATGGGGATCTATGCTGAAGACCAATCGCTATGGTCAGACCCCCAATATGTTCGTAGCCTTTTGGCTGAATTAGGTTTCAGGACCGACAAAGAAGAAATCCCTTTCAAAAATTGGGCGTCTTTGCCAGATTGCGCGTTAATCTCAAATAAATGGCATCTTGAAAGTGGAAAGCCATTCTGGCACTGGGCAGTTTTTGTCCGCGAGGATAACAAGCAGTACGTTCTTGATTCTAAAAAATCCCTCAAAAGCAACGTGAGAACAGATTTTGGTAGAATGAAACCCAAATGGTACATCAAGGTACACGCTTAACAAGCAAATCAACTGAACTTAGTTGCCGGATAGTTACCGGCAGGCACCCTTGAGTTCGGCGATCACCTTTTTGTAGTCCTTTTGGCCAAACACGGCGGAACCGGCCACGAAGATATTGGCTCCGGCTGCGGCGATTGGGGCGATGGTCTTCGGGCTTACCCCGCCGTCCACCTCGATGCCCACCTGCAAGCCCCGATCGTCGATCATTTTTTTAAGCTGCCTGATCTTGGCAAGCGAGCTTTCGATGAACGACTGCCCGCCAAAGCCGGGATTGACGGTCATCAGCATGACCAGGTCCAGATCGGGCAGGATTTCCGTAAGGCTGGTCAGCGGGGTGGCCGGGTTGAGCACCGCGCCTGCCTTCTTGCCCAGCTCCTTGATGCGGTGGATGGTCCGGTGCAGGTGATAGCCGGTTTCCACATGCACCGTGATCCAATCCGCCCCGGCATTGGCAAAATCCTCCAGATAGGCGTCGGCGTTTTCGATCATCAGATGGACATCGAGCGGCAGATCGGTGATCTTGCGCACCGCTTTCACCACCAGGGGGCCGATGGTGATGTTGGGCACGAAATGGCCGTCCATCACGTCGATGTGGATCACATCCGCCCCGGCCTTTGCCACGGCGGTGATTTCTTCTCCCAACCGGGCGAAATCAGCGGAGAGGATGGAGGGGGCGATCATGGTTTTGAGCATCTTATTCACCGATCTTTTCTGAAGGAATGGTGGGGCCTGATTCTGCGGGCGGGGCCTTTTCCGGCTCCTGGGCTTCTGCCTGGAGGGGGTCGGCGCCCACCGTGACCTGCACATAGTTGGAAGGCCGGATGTATTTGCGGGCCATGGTCAAGACGGTTGCGGCATCGACCTGTTCGATGGCGTGGACATAGCGGTTGCCG
Source organism: uncultured Desulfurivibrio sp. (assembly GCA_964441875.1). Taxonomy (GTDB): domain Bacteria; phylum Desulfobacterota; class Desulfobulbia; order Desulfobulbales; family Desulfurivibrionaceae; genus Thiovibrio. Next base: position 13,251 of record CAYTVV010000030.1, on the reverse strand, counting down.
AAATCCTGGCCTAGGCCGTAGGTTTCGTTCAAAGCCATTTCCAGGGCCTGATTGCCGCGGGTTTGCAGACCCAGCTCGTAGTTGCTGATCAGGACGTTCTTGGCCTTGGCCAGCTCCTCCTCGCTGAGCGGCTCTTCCATCACCCGGTAGAGCTGCTGCCAGACCGCCTTGATGGCCTCGTCTTTTTTGTCCGGGCTGGTGCCGATGTAGATGCCGAAGGAGCCGGTGTCCAGGCCGAGCAGGGAGAAGGAGGAGAGGCTGTAGGCCAGGCTCTGCTTGTCGCGCAGCTCGGTGAACAACCGGCCGCTCTGGCCGGAAAGGGCGGTGTCCAAGACCTCGAGACCGTAGCGGTCTTCACTGCTCAGGGTGGTGCCGATAAAGCCGATGATGATATGCACCTGCTGCTTGTCCCTGGGGATGCTGATCACATCCGGGCCGGCGGGTACGTCCGGGGGCAGAGCGTTTTCGCTGGTTTGCTCTTTTTCCGTCGGACTCTTCTGCCAGGCGGAAAAAAGCTGCTCCACCGTATCCCGGACCTTTTCCGCATCGACATCGCCTGCCACGGCGAGAACCAACGCCTCGGGTCGGGCATGCTGTTCATACAATCGTTTCAGTTCGGCCACGGTGACGTTGCTGATGACGGTCTCGTTGCCCTGGGTGTTGAGGCCATAGGGATGGCCCATGAACAGCCGTTTGTTGAACTCCTTGAAGGCCAGGCTGGGCAGGGAGTCTTCCTGATTCTTGAGCTGGGAGAGCAGTTCGGGCCGGATCTTCTCGGCCTCTGTTGGCGCGAAGGCCGGGGTGAGGAGTACATCCCGGACCAGACCCAACCCCTCGCTGGTGTAGCGGGACAAAAAGTCGCCCTTGACCCCGAAGGTGTTTTTGCCGTTGAAGCCGCCAAGCGATCCGGCCATGTTGGCCACCACCTTGGCCAGCTCTTCGGCGCTCTGCCGCTGGGTGCCCTTGGGCAGGAGTTCGCTGATAAAGGCAAAGGCGCCGTTGGTGGTTTCGGTTTCGCTGCGCAGCCCGCCGGGCAGGACGGCCCGGATGGAAACGGTGGGTACGTCATGATTCTCCCGCACCAGGAGCCGGATGCCGTTTTTCAAGACAAAGCTATGCACCCCGGTGAGAAAGGCGCCGTTCACCTTGGAGGCGGGCTGGCCCAGCTTGGCTGCGGCCTCGGCCTTGGCGATGATCTGGGTCAGTTGCGCCTGGGTCAGGGCCTTTGGCGCGCCCAACGGGGCAATGGTGCCTACGGTGAGATGCTCGCCCTTGAGATAGAAGGCGGCAACCCGCTGGATATCCTCCTTGCTCACCGCCCGGACCCGCTCCAGATATTTGTCCTCGCGGGGGTCGCCGGTCAGAAACTCGAAGGAGCCCAGGACCCTGGCCTGGCCCTCGGCCCGTTCCAAGTTGAAGATGAAGTCGCTTTCCAGATTGCTCTTGGCCCGCTCAAGCTCCTCGTTGCTTACCTTGGCGTGTTTCATCCGAAAGATCTCGGTGAGCATCTCCTCCAGCGCGGGTGCGACCTTGTCCGCATCCAGGGTGGCGGTGAACTCCAGCAAGCCCGGATCTTTGGGGGTAAAGGCCGAGCCGTCGATGCGGTAGACCAGGCCCTTGTCGTTGCGCAGCTTGGTGTAGAGGCGCGAGGTCTCGCCGTTGGCGAGGATGGTGGTCATCACATCGAGAATGGCCGCATCCTGGCCCTTGAAGGCGGAGCCGGGAAAGGCCAGGGCCAGCTGGGTCTGGTTGACATCCTCGCTCAGGGCGAAGAGACGATTTGCCGTCTGGGCCGGTTCCCTGGGGATGGTGGGCGGCTGGGCCTCGCTTCTGGGCAAGCCCGCCATCAGGCTGTTCACCGAGTCCAACACCTGCTGGACCCGGACATCACCCACCACCACCACGGTGAAGTTGTCCGGGTGATAATGATTTTTCATGTAACGGAGGATGTCCTCGCGGCTGATGGCGGTGACGCTCTCCGCCGTGCCGCTGACGGGCAACCGGTAGGGATGCACCGTGTAGGCATGGGCCATGAGCGCTTCAAACAGGGCGATATTGGCCCGGTCCTTGCGCATGCGGATCTCTTCCAGCACCACCTTTTTTTCCCGCGTCAGTTCCTCGGCGTCGAAATTCGAGTGCAGCACCGCGTCGGTGAGCACCTCCAGGGCCTCTGCCCAGTTTCGGGACGAAAGGGTGGCGTGGTAGACCGTGTACTCGTAGGAGGTGTAGGCGTTGATCTGGCCGCCCACCGCTTCGATGGCCCCGGCCACCTCGCCAGGCGCCCGGGTGGGGGTGCCCTTGAAGATCATGTGCTCGATGAGATGGGTGATGCCCGCCTCATGCTTTTCCTCGTAGATGCTTCCTGCCTTGACCCAGATCTGGACCGTGGCCACCTTGGTGCCGGGGGTCTCCTTGACCAAAACGGTCAGGCCGTTGGCGAGCTTGTTTTTATGCAGGTGCGGGGCGAGTTCGATGGCTTCGACATAGGTGGGGGTCATGGTCATACACAGGAGAAGAAGGAAGAAAAAGAGTCGGTGCAACCGGGGGTTGGTGCCGGTTGTGCGCCGCGCGTCTGGCTGAGTTGTGGTGCTGGTCATGATGGAATCCCCCCGCCCTCGACGGGAGGGGGCCGGGGGGTGGGTGAAGTTGCAACCTGTGGATTTCATAGCTATTTCCCCCCTCTCCCCAACCCTCCCCCGCCAGGGGGAGGGAGCTTTTGCAAAAGACTCCCGCAGTGAACGATCCATCCATTGTCGGGCACTGTAAACGTCTGCGGATTATGCGTCAAGAATTCAGGCAGGGCCAGCGCTTTTTCGTCGCAAAAACAGGATGAGCAGGGCAGTGGCGATCATCAGGCTGCTCAGCAGCTGGCCCATGGTAAGCACATTGAACAAAAAGCCAAGCTGGACGTCGGGCTGGCGGAACAACTCGACCACGGTGCGAAAGATTCCGTAGAACAGGAGAAACAGGGCCAGAAGCGAACCGGAGGGCCAGCGCCGTTGCCAGTATTGGTTTTTCAAAAGCCAGAGCAGGGAGAAGAGCACGACCCCTTCAAGAAACGCTTCGTAGAGTTGGGACGGGTGGCGCGGGATCGGCCCGCCCAAGGGAAAGACCATGGCCCAAGGGGCATCGCTCATCCGGCCATAGAGTTCGCCGTTGATGAAATTGCCGATTCTGCCCAGACCCAGACCGATGGGGGTGGTAATGATGTAGACATCCGCGCTTTGCCAGAAGGGCAGGCCGGTGATCCGGCAGAAGATGAGGCCCCCTACCAGCATGCCGGCCAGCGCCCCGTGAAAAGACATGCCGCCTTGCCAGGTGGCCAGGATATCCTGGGGGTTCGCCAGATAGTAGCTGGGGTTGTAGAACAGGACATAGCCCAAGCGGGCGCCCAGCACCAGGCTGAGGATCAGCACCAGGTTGAGGTTTTCAAAATGCCTGGCCAGCACGGTGAGGTTGTATCGCTTGATTTGATGGCGAACCAGCTGATAGGAGGCGATAAAGCCCAGGACATACATGAGGCCGTACCAGCGGACCTGGAGGGGGCCAAGGTGGAGGAGGACAGGGTCGATCTCAGGGTAGGGGAGCATAGGGCGTTAGAAGGTAAAAGGCTCAAGGTTAAAGGTTAAAATCGAGCAAGTGACGGAGACGCAAAAAAAAGGTAGTATGCCGGTAACTGTCCAGCAGTGCCGCAGATGCGCGGAAGAGGCTTGCGAAGTGTGCTATTGCACATGAGCAGGCCGATGACAAAGCAGATGTGGTGCTGCTGGACGGTTACCATACTCTAACCGTTCCCGGCAGGTGAGACAATGCAAATCAGCCTGATCACCCTCAATGCCCGCTACTCCCATTCCTGCCCGGCGTTGTTCCATGTGCGCAACGCCTTGGCGCAGGCCCTGCCGGAAAGCTGCCTGGTGCTGCGCCAGTTCACCATCAACGATCCCTATTACCAGACCCTGGTGCGGATCACCGCCGATCAGCCCCAGGTAATCTGTTTTTCCGTGTACATCTGGAATGCCGAATACACCATGCGGCTCGTTGCCGACCTGCGGCGGGCTTTGCCCGAGGTGCCGATTATTCTTGGCGGGCCGGAGGCAACCTTCATGGCGCTGGACAGCCTGCCTCCGGGCTGTACGGTGGTCCGGGGTGAGGTGGAGGGGTTGGGGGATGATTTTTTCCGCGATTTGGCTGCGGGAACCCTGCAAGGTGAGTATCTTGCCGCCCCTGCCCCTTCGTATGCCATGCCGTATCGGGAATCCGATTTCGCGGCGCATTTGGAAAATCGCAACATCTACTACGAATCGTCCCGGGGCTGCCCGTTTTCGTGCAGCTACTGTCTTTCCTCGGTGGGACAGGGGGTGCGCTACCGGGAGTTGCCCGAGGTGGAGCGGGAGCTGGCCCAGATTCTGGCCCATGGCCCGAAGATCATCCGCTTCGTGGACCGGACCTTCAACGCCCTACCCGAGCGCGCCCTGGCCATCTGGCGCTGGCTTCTCGCCCAGACTGGGGAGACCCTCTTTCATTTCGAGATCGCCCCGGATCTGTTCAGCGAAGAGATGTTTGCCTTTCTTGCCCAGGTTCCCCAAGGCCGTTTCCAATTCGAGATCGGCCTGCAATCCACCAACCCTGCCACTTTGGCTGCGGTAAATAGGAAGATGGATCTGGTCAGGGCCGGGGAGAACATCCGTCGTCTGGTGGTGGCTGGCAACATCCACCTGCATCTTGATCTGATCCTTGGGCTTCCCCGCGAAACCGAGGCAACCTTCCGCACCTCGCTGAACCAGGCCTTTGCCATGGCGCCCCACCACCTCCAGATGGGGCTGCTCAAGGTGCTGCCCGGTACGGCGATCAGTCGGGCTGCGGACTTCGGCCTCGTCAGCTCGGCCACCCCGCCCTATTCGGTGCTGGCCACCCGTTGGCTGGACCATGCGGACCTGCGCCGCTTGTTCTGGCTGGGGGAGTGCCTGGAGGCATTTTATAACAACCGGTTTTTCCGTAACACCTTGGAGCACATCAGGAAAACAGGAGAAGAGCCCTTTGCCTTTTTCGCGCAACTGCTCACCATCTGCCAGGAGGCGGATTTTTTCAGCTTGGCGAAAACCCAGGAGCTCATGACCAGAATGCTGGTGGAGTTGGCCCAGACCCGGCCGGATCGGGAGCTGTTTTGCGAGCTGGTGCGGTTTGACTGGCTGGTGAGCGGGCAGAGGCTGCTGCCGCCATTGCTGGATGCGGAGTCGTCCAAGAAAATCAGGGATTATCTCTGGCACCATTTGCCGGAAGAGTTGCCGCCGCATTATACCCGGCTGACTAGGAACGAGTTTTTCAAGCGGGGGGTCTTTGCCCGGTTTTCCGGGACGCTGCTCAGGGCCGTGGGCTTGGCCGAGGGCCGGACCGGAGGCGAGGTGCCCACTGGCGGCTATGTCTGCTTTCTCCCGGAACAGGAGCACGTTGCCGGGCATCAACGCCAACGGCATGCGTTGTTTTTTCTCTAGCCAGCGGCAGACCCCAGTCTCTTATCGCGGCTGAAGCCCGCTCCTACAGCAAGGCGGCTCTGGCGGTGTAGGAGCGGGCTTCAGCCGCGATAATCGCTATAACCAGATCATGTCCCAGAGAGGATAATCCAGGACATCCTCGACCAATCCTCGCCGTAACGGATTGGCAATTATATAGTGTGCTACCAGCCTGACATCTTCATCTCGTCGCAGGGCATGATCATAAAATGACTTTTGCCAGACCGGTCCATGTCGCTGTAAAATCCGGTTCAGACCAATGGCGGAACGGCCTTTTAAAAGACGGATTACTTCAGCCAACGAATTTTTTTCGGTAAGGGCAAACAACCAATGTAGGTGGTCAGGCATAAGAACCCAGGCCAACGAATCAACGTAGCCCTCTTCAGTCAACCGGCGCATCTCACCGACCACGCAACGGCCATGGGCAAAACTGCTAAAATAAGGATACCGGTCATGTGTGGAGGTAATCACATGGTAGATCCTGCCGGATTCAGTGACTCTCCCCTTGCGCAAGGCTTGGTGGCCCGGAGTAGTTCGTGCTCTTTGTTCCATCTCTTATCGCGGCTGAAGCCGCTCCTACACCGCCAGCCTCAGAATCTCGGCAATGGTTTCCTTTGGGTAGAGCCCGACAATCCCCCATTGCCGGGCAAGGCCCTCGGCGTTTTCCGCGATGGCCTCAATGTCTGCGGCGGGAATCCCCACCTCAGCCAGCCGCACCGGTGACTTGATCGCTACAAACCACTGCTCCAACGCAGCAATCCCCGCCTCGCCGGAATCAAGGCCGAAAATCTCCTTGGCGAACCGCGCAAACTGGCCGGGATTTTTAGCCACATACCACTTCATCCAGGCGGGCATCACGATGGATAGCCCGGCCCCGTGCGGGATGTTGTAGATAGCGCTCATGGCATGCTCGATCATGTGATTGGGAAAGCTGTACGGGCCGATGCCGGCCGGGGTCAGGCCGTTTAAGGCCAGGGTGGCCGTCCACATGAAGGAGGCCCGCGCCTTGGCGTGGCTGGGTTCTGTCATGATCAGGTCGGTGGTTTCAATCACCGTCTTGACGATCCCTTCCACCAGCCGGTCCTGGAGATGGGTTCCGGGCTGCTTGGTGAAGTATCCTTCGATTACATGGGCGATGGCATCCACCGCGCTGTAGGCCGTGTAATTCAGGGGCACGGAGTGGGTCAGCTCCGGGTTGAGGATGGAGACCTTTGGGTAGACGTGGGCTGAGCCGATATTGTATTTCTGGCGGGTTTCCGCATTGGTGATCACCGAGTTGCCGTTCATCTCGCTGCCGGTGGCGGCCAGGGTCAGGATGGTGAAGATGGGCAGGGCGCGTTCCACCTCCGTGCCGACAAAGAACTGCCAGACATCCAAATCGCTCAGGGCGCCAACCGCGATGGCCTTGGCCTCATCCAGCACCGAACCGCCGCCCACCGCCAGGATCGCCTCCACCTGGTCCCATTTGGCCAGGGCCACGCCTTCCCTGGTGTGCGATAGGAGCGGATTGGAGTCCACCCCGCCAAATTGGGTGCAACCGATATCGCTGGCCTTGAGGCTGGTCAAAACCCGGTCCAGCAGACCGCTTTTGACCACCGAGTTGCGGCCATAGACCAGGAGCACCTTGGTGATTCCGGCGGTTTTTAGTTCCGCGCCGATCAAGGCTTCCTTGCCTGCGCCGAAGATGATCTTGGTTGGATTGTGAAAGGTGAAGTCAAACATGAGTCCTCCTTGTGGCGGATGATCCGGCTTTTTGTGCGGGGAGCGAAGACGAGTACAAGGCTAAAATACCGTATCGCTCTCTGGCTGTCACTCGGTATCATTACGCCAGGGGGCGGGCTTGGCTGCTGGGGAAAAGGCATAAAAAAAAGGCCGCCCATTATTATGGAGACGGCCTTGAATTTTTCGTGGCTCCCGGGGAGGGATTCGAACCCCCGACAGGGTGATTAACAGTCACCTGCTCTACCGACTGAGCTACCCAGGAATGCTTTTCAACTGAACGCGGGCAATATAGCAAGTGCGTATCGGGGCGTCAACATTTTTAGGAGCTGTTGCGAAATAACTATTTCTGTGTCCCTTTCGTTACAGCTCCTTGTGCCTTGAGGACTGCGTTTCTGTACAACCGTTTAGCAGACAAAATCCATTCGGCCCAAAAACAATTCTCTTGACCAGCCAAGGGCAGAGTGCTAATAAAGCAACTTCCATTATCGTCCGTCGGGGCGTAGCGCAGTCTGGTTAGCGCGCCTGCCTTGGGAGCAGGAGGCCGGAGGTTCGAATCCTCTCGCCCCGACCATCTTCCTTCTTCCCCGCACTCCTCCTGTCCATCCACGCCGTGACCTTTTTTATGCACCCGATTACCGTGGCGGCATCAATAAGTTGTTTCAGCGAAGCGGATTATCATTTATATTTGTTGTCCTTGATTTTGTTTTTTTATCCGACAGTGGCTTGGAAAGCCGGGAAACACGGCGATGCCGCGTCGAAATGGAGCATTTTTGTCTGAGGAAGAGAGCATGGAATTTCACCTGGAAAAAGTCACGGAAAACGAAGCAAAGCCCAAGCCGAATCAAAACAGCCTGGGTTTTGGCAAACATTTTACCGATCATATGCTGGTTATGGAGTATACCGAGGGCCGTGGCTGGCATGACCTTGCGATCCAGCCATACCGGAATTTTTCCCTGGACCCGGCGGCCATGGTTTTCCATTACGGCCAGGCCATTTTTGAGGGGATGAAGGCTTACCGGGGTAAGGACGGCGGCATCTATCTCTTTCGTCCGGCGGCGAACATCGAGCGGATGAACATCTCGGCGGCGCGGCTCTGTATGCCGCAATTGCCGGTGGACGAGGTGCTTGCCGCCTTGAAGGAACTGCTTCGACTCGATCAGGACTGGATTCCCTCGGCCCAAGGCGCAACCCTCTACATTCGCCCCACCATGATCTCCACCGAGGCGGCTCTGGGTGTGCGGCCAGCCAAGGAATATCTGTTTTTTGTCATCATGAGTCCGGTTGGCGCCTACTACCCGGAAGGATTCAACCCGGTCAAGATCTATGTCACCGATGCCTATGTCCGCGCCGTGCCCGGAGGGGTAGGCCATATCAAGGCGGCGGGCAACTACGCGGCCAGCATCATGGCGGCGGAGGAAGCCAAGAAGAAAGGCTTTACCCAGGTGCTCTGGCTCGATGCCGTTGAGCGGCGCTACATCGAAGAAGTCGGCACCATGAACATCTTCTTCGTGATCGGCGACGAGATCATCACCCCGCCGTTGGGCGGCAGCATTCTGCCTGGGGTTACCCGTGACTCGGTGATCCAGATGGCCAAGGGCTGGGGTCTTACGGTGGTGGAGCGCAGAATTTCCATCGATGAGGTTCTGGCGGCCCAGGAAAACGGCTCGCTCAAGGAAATTTTCGGCACCGGCACCGCGGCGGTGATCTCGCCGGTGGGTTCCCTGCACTACCAGGGCCGGGACTGCCTGATCAACAACGGGGAAACCGGCGTCTTGTCCCAGAGGCTTTTTGATGAAATCCTGGCCATCCAGTATGGGGCTAAGGAAGACCCTTATGGCTGGGCGATACGACTGTAAGGTTTTGTCGGGGAGAAAAGGGGTTGCACTCAGACTAACAATGTAACAGTTTGATATGATTTTATAAAAAAAGTAAACAGCCGCTCTTGATTTTTTAAGGCCCGATACATATTATGTGGCCATCAAGGCAGGAAAGCGCCGCGCAAAGCGGTCTTCCCTGCCGCTTCGTTTACGGGTCGGGAAACGCTTCGGGCACTTATTGCCCGTTGTTTCGTTTCGTGGTTAAACACAATACATTACCAAACACAACTGGAGGCATTACATGAAAATTCGTCCGTTGAATGATCGGATACTGATCAAAAGACTGGAGGAAGAGCTGAAAACCAAGGGTGGGCTCTTTATCCCCGACAGCGCCAAGGAAAAACCAGCCGAGGGCAAGGTTGTCGCCGTGGGCAAGGGTCGCCTTAACGAGAAAGGCGATCGGGTGGCGATGGATCTCAAGGCCGGCGATAGGGTTCTGTTTTCCAAATATGGCGGCAACGAAATCAAGATCGATGGCGAGGACTACCTCATCATGCGCGAGGACGATGTTCTCGGGGTTCTTGAGGGAAAATAACCGACGTTTGTAACTCGTTACTCCGACAAGTTGTGTAATTTTTTGAGATTAGACGGAAAGGAGAATTATCATCATGGCTGCAAAAGATATCAAATATGGGGTGAAAGCCCGTGAGTCCATCCTGAATGGCGTAAACATCCTGGCTAATGCCGTGAAGGTAACGCTTGGTCCCAAGGGCCGCAATGTCCTGATCGAGAAATCCTACGGCGCGCCCATCATCACCAAGGACGGTGTTTCCGTTGCCAAGGAGATCGAGGTAAAGGATCGCTTCGAGAACATGGGCGCCCAGATGGTTAAAGAGGTTGCCTCCAAGACCTCCGACGTGGCCGGCGACGGCACCACCACCGCCACCATCCTGGCCCAGGCCATTTATGCCGAGGGTTCCAAGTTGGTTGCGGCCGGCAATAATCCCATGGACATCAAGCGCGGCATCGACAAGGCTGTTGAGGCTGTGGTTGCCGAGTTGAAGAAAATCGCCAAGCCCACCAAGGAGCAGAAGGAAATTGCCCAGGTCGGCACCATCTCCGCCAACAACGACTCCACCATCGGCAACATCATCGCCGAGGCCATGGACAAGGTCGGCAAGGAAGGCGTTATCACCGTGGAAGAAGCCAAGGGCATGGAGACCACCCTGGACGTGGTTGAAGGCATGCAGTTTGACCGCGGCTACCTCTCTCCGTATTTTGTCACCGATGCCGAGAAGATGGTGGTGAGCCTGGAAGAGCCCCTCATCCTGATCAACGAGAAGAAGATCGGCAGCATGAAGGATCTGCTCCCCATCCTGGAGCAGATCGCCAAGTTGGGTCGGCCCCTGTGCATCATCGCCGAGGACGTGGACGGCGAGGCCCTGGCTACCCTGGTGGTCAACAAGCTGCGCGGCACCCTGAATGTAGCTGCCGTCAAGGCCCCTGGCTTTGGCGACCGCCGCAAGGCCATGCTGGAAGATATCGCCACCCTCACCGGCGGCCAGGTGATCACCGAGGATCTCGGGATCAAGCTGGAAAATGTCACCATCAAAGATCTCGGCACTGCCAAGCGCATTGTCATGGATAAGGACACCACCACCATCGTTGATGGCGCCGGCGACAAGAAAAGTCTCGCCGCTCGGGTCAAGCAGATCCGCGCTCAGATCGACACCTCCACCTCCGACTACGACCGCGAGAAGCTCCAGGAGCGTCTGGCCAAGTTGATCGGCGGCGTTGCGGTGATCAATGTCGGTGCAGCCACCGAGATCGAGATGAAAGAGAAGAAGGCTCGGGTGGAAGATGCACTGAACGCTACCCGCGCCGCAGTGGAAGAGGGCATTGTTCCCGGCGGCGGCGTTGCCTATCTGCGCTGCCTGGATGCTCTCAAGAAACTCAAGCTTACCCCTGAGATGGAGCTTGGCAAGCAGATCGTGGCTCGGGCTCTCGAAGAGCCGGTGCGTCAGATCGCCAACAACGCCGGCCTTGAAGGCTCGGTGATTGTGGAGCATGTCAAGAACATGAAGGGCTCCAAGGGCTTCAACGCCGACACCGAGAAGTTTGAAGACCTGATTGAAGCAGGGGTCATCGATCCTGCCAAGGTAACGCGCTTTGCGTTGCAGAATGCAGCCAGCGTTTCCGGCCTGCTGCTTACCACCGAGTGCATGATTGCCGAGCATCCCGAAGAAGATAAGGGTGGCGCTGGCGGCGGCATGCCTGGCGGTATGGGCGGCATGGGTGGAATGGGCGGCATGGGCGGCATGATGTAAGAGCCGTACCTCCTGCTGTTTCCTTTGTCCTATAAGTAGCCCCCGGGTTTTTCGTGCGCGGAACCCTCGGGGGCTTTTTTGTGGTTGACAATTGCCGCAAAATCTTGAATATAAGGACTTCTTTTTGCATGGCGATGTAGCTCAGCTGGTTAGAGCATACGGCTCATATCCGTAGTGTCCGGGGTTCAAGTCCCTGCATCGCCACCAGTTTACAACATAACTCGTTGAAATTATCGCGGGTTGTAATATATAAAAAGCTCTCGCTTCGATTCTGTTATATCGGACGGGAGCTTTTTTTATGTCGCAGTCGGTCTGTATCGTTTACGCCTCAGGAGAACAAGGAGAGGAGCGTGTTCAAGAAAGCGTTTCCATGGGTAGTGTTCGTTGCTGCGGGGCTGATGCTGCTTTTGTATTATCTCGGCGCCTCAAGTGGCAATTGTTCAATTATCATCAATGGCGAGGAGATTGGCGGCCTGCGGGGAGTTGCTTGTGTCACGGGAGGATTGCTGGTTGCCGGGCTTGCAGTGGTGGGGGCCTTGGCTCTTGTGGCGTTGGTGCTTGCCGGGACCTCAATGGTATTGCTGGCGGTGTTGGCGGTTTTTTTCCTGGCTCTGCTCTTTGCCTTTTCTCCCATATTGGCCCCGGTTGTCGGCGTTGCGATTATTGTGGCGCTGGTTGTGCGAAAGCGTAAGGAAAAGAACCCCCCTCACGATGAAGCATAGCTGCGGGTAAAAAAAGGGGTGTTTCCCCGCTCGCTGCTTGCGACGGGTCTTTGCCCAATAAAAAAAGCGCTCCCAAGGAACCAAGGGGAGCGCTTTTTTTATATCCTGTGATCCGGGGTGGAGTTATTCGTCATCCTCCAAATCGTCATCCTCAAGCTCATCTTCCAGAGTCTCGACGTCGTCATCGGTTTCCTCATCCTCGGTTCCGGCCTCATCGTCTCCGGGCAGGTCATCGTCCGTGGAGGTGTCTGATGCCTCTTCCGGTCCGGCGACAAGTTCATCGTCTTCCTCCGCAGAAGGCTTGCGGATTTTTGTCGGGGGTAGGATTATGGCGGTGATTTTTATAATATCTTGTCGCACCAGCGGATCTGCAAGACAAAAGGCACATTCAGCAATGTGCTTTTCCATGAAGGAAGCCATGCGGGCGGGCGCCATGGACTCTTCCTGGACTTGGGCATACCATGATTTGACAAGCCTCTGTAAGCGCTCGCATTCCATCGTTCCGTACTCCTTTGTCTGTTCAAACTCGGCGTAACACCGTCAAAAGACAAACCCCATGTTTGCCTCAAGTCGAGCCATATGTACCGTATTTTTTCCCTGCTGCCCAGACTCTTTTGTTAAAAAAAGAAAAATGTTGTTTCCCTGGGGCCAACATTATATCTTGGCCCCAGCGGATGGAAGTGGAAAGGGCTCTGGTGGCTCTCCCGGACTTCAAATCCGGTGCACCGGGTTAACAGCCTGGTGGGTGGGTTCGATTCCCATGCACTTCCGCCAAATTATACAGAGTAAGGCAAGAGCTTTCAGCCTTTTGCCTTCAGTAACGGATATCCCATTTTCTCCCGCTGGGCCACAAACTTTTCCGCAACCTTTCTCGCAATATTCCTGATCCTGCCGATGTACCGGGTCCGTTCCGCCACGCTGATGGCCTTTCGTGCGTCCAGCAGGTTGAAGGTGTGCGAACACTTGAGGCAGTAGTCGTAGGCGGGCAGGATCAGCTCCACGTCCAGCAGCCGGTGGGCCTCAGATTCAAAGGTGTCGAAAAACGAGAGCAGGGCCGTCACATTGGCCTGCTCGAAGTTGAAGGTGGAAAACTCCACTTCGGCCTGATGAAAGATGTTGCCGTAGGAGACCTCGGAGTTCCAGGCGATATCGT
>CAYTVV010000029.1:0-28117 GCA_964441875.1 uncultured Desulfurivibrio sp. | reverse complement strand
GTGAAATTCCCAGACGGCGGGAATTGACCGGGCCAAATACATATTTCATGGGGTTCTACGGGTCCGAAGCGAAACGGCTGAGGATAGAGGTCTGAGCGTCAAGGGTTGCAGGTCATTCCCTCCGCTGGTAGGGGATTTTTGCTTGTTTGGCAAGGTATAACAATCCGTGGCTCTTGGCAAGGCAAATCTGTTGAGCCACAATGCCCCCGCCATCAATTTCAGGCGGCCAGGCGTTGGATGGCGGCGAGCTTGTGGGCGATGGCCTCTCTGGCCTCGCGCACCGCAAACTCATCCTGTAGTCCCATCCAGAACTGGACCGAGTTGCCAAACGCCTGTGCCAGACGAAGAGCGGTATCCGCCGTAACGGCACGCCTCCCCAAGACAATTTCATTGATGCGGCGCGGCGGTACGCCGATGGCGCGGGCCAGCCCATTCTGGCTGATCTGCATCGGCTTGAGGAACTCCTCAAGCAGGATTTCGCCGGGATGGATATTTTTTAGTTTTTCCACGTGCTCGTACCTCGTTGGGGTCGCTGTTCAGTGATAATCCACGATTTCAACCCTGGACGGCCCACGTTCCGTCCAGATAAAGTAGATTCGCCACTGATCATTGATGCGGATGCTGTGTTGCCCTCTGCGCTTATTTCTGAGGGGCTCCAGCCGATTCGCGGGAGGGATGCGCAAGTCGTCCAAGGTCTGAGCCTTGTCGAGCATGAAGAGCTTGCGCAGGGCAACCTGTTGCATCTCTCGTGGCAGTTGGCGCGAGACCACACCCTGCCAAATCTTTTTCGTCTCACCGCAGTGGAAATCAAGAATCATGACAAACTATAACGCATTGGGTTATGTAACGTCAAGGGTTATGGCTTGCCACCAGGCAACTTAGGTTGAGAGGGTGATTTCCGCCTCCATGAACGTGACCGCATATCCAGAGAGAAGCACGCGATCAGCTTTCATTTCGCAAGTGATCTCGCCACCACGCTTGGAAACTTGTCTGGCGGTCAGGATGCTCTTGCCAAGCTTTTCGGCCCAGAACGGCGCAAGCGCACAATGGGCGGAACCTGTGACGGGGTCTTCTGGAATACCGAACTTGGGAGCAAAGAAGCGGCTGACAAAATCCACGGCTGTTCCGGGAGCGGTAATGATGACACCACGCAAATCAAGCTCGCCTAGCAAAGCTAGGTTGGGCGTGATAGCGCGAATGGTTGCTTCACTATCAAATACGGCTAAGTAATCGTCGGCGACTAAAACCTCAATGGGGCGCTGGCCAAGCCCCTTGACCAAGGTTTCGGAAAGCTCATGGGGCATTGGTGGATATGCTGGAAAATTCATTTCCAGCAACTTTCCCTTCTGCTCGACGATTAATTCGCCGCGACGTGTTTCAAAGGTGATGGTCTGTTTGGGGTAGGCAAGAGCTTCGAAGATGATATGTGCCGATGCCAAGGTTGCATGGCCGCAGAGATCAACTTCCTTGACCGGGGTGAACCAACGTAACGCGAAACCTTTCTCCGAGGGCACAAAGAAGGCTGTCTCGGATAAATTATTTTCCTGCGCGATGGCTTGAAGGAGTTCATCGGCCAGCCAACTTGCCAACGGACACACGGCTGCGGGATTTCCTTCGAATACTCGGGTTGTAAAGGCATCTACTTGGTATTGTTTGATTTTCATACATTTTATCGTGTTGTTTTCACAGGTCATTCGGCCATTTTCTGGCCGTGTGAAATACTCGCAGAATTTCAATCTGCCCGTCATGTATCCGGTATGGGATGATGTATGGGGTTTCCGGGATGATGAGTTCGCGGGTGTCTGGCACTCTTCCTGCCCGGCCCATGGACGGTTGACCGGCAAGAAGATTGACCGCGTTTTTGATCCGGGCCAGTGTTTTTCCGGCGGCGGTTGGGCTGTCTCGGGCAATATATTCTGCTTCGGCGGCGAGATTGCGCAGAGCCGTTCGGGTCCAGCGGATTTTCATTCAACCGGCCATTTGGTAAATTCCGCATCTACTTCTTCTTCCGTGGCAAATTCCTTGCGTTCTGCCTCTTGTAGCCCATTCTGAATCTCCGCCACCTGCCAGGCGTTCAGCTCCAAATACCGGTTCAAGGCCTCGGCTGCGAGCCATGATTTGCTGCGGTGCGTGGCTTCGGCAAGATGGCTCAACTGTTCCTTGATGCTCAAGGGAATCCTGACCGTTATTGTTGAGGTTTCCATGTGGTTGTCTCCTTTGTGTACAATGTAACATAACCATGGCCGCAGGAGGTATTTTTTTTAATCGGGAGCGGTGTGTGTTATTTAGCGCGATTTGGCACGCGCCATTCTCTCCAAATTTAGGCGGCAGGAGACTTTTGCCTTGACAGCAGGCAGCGTCCTGCTAGTATTCTCAAGTTTTGATGAAAGTATGAAAAATTCAGGACAATTGACGGGAATCGACCTATGAAAAAGATGCGCAGTGATGCATTACGCAAAGGGGTGGAGCGGGCGCCGCATCGTTCCTTGTTGAAGGCCATGGGCTATACCAACGAGGAGATCAGGCGGCCTTTGATCGGTATTGCGCATGCCCACAGTGAAATCGTTCCCGGTCATATGCATCTTGATAAGATTGTGGAGGCGGTGAAAACCGGGATTCGCATTGCCGGAGGCACCCCAATCGCCTTCGGGACCATCGGGGTCTGTGATGGCCTGGCCATGAACCACAAGGGCATGAAGTATTCCCTGGCCAGTCGCGAGATTATCGCCGATTCGGTGGAGATCATGGCCACGGCTCACCCCTTTGACGCCATGGTGATGATTCCCAACTGCGACAAAGCAACGCCCGGTATGCTCATGGCTATGCTGCGAGTCAATATTCCGGCCATCATGGTGAGCGGCGGGCCCATGCTCACCGGGCGTTTCCGCGGCAAGGACGTGCATCTGGTCAGTGTGTTTGAAGGGGTTGGCCGGGTGAAGGCCGAGACCATGAGCGCGGAAGAACTGGACGAGCTTGAAGACCATGCCTGCCCCGGCTGCGGCTCCTGCGCCGGGATGTTCACCGCCAATTCCATGAACTGCCTTACCGAGGCCATTGGCCTTGGTCTGCCGGGCAACGGCACCATTCCGGCGGTGGCTGCGGCCCGAATTCGGCTGGCCAAGGAGGCGGGCATGGCGGTGATGCGCCTGCTGGCCGAGGACATCCGCCCCCGGGATATCGCCACCCGTGCGGCCTTTGAAAACGCCATGGCCATCGATATGGCCCTGGGCTGCTCCACCAA
Source organism: uncultured Desulfurivibrio sp. (assembly GCA_964441875.1). Lineage (GTDB taxonomy): Bacteria > Desulfobacterota > Desulfobulbia > Desulfobulbales > Desulfurivibrionaceae > Thiovibrio. The sequence continues at coordinate 24,876 of CAYTVV010000029.1, read as the reverse complement.
TACCGTTTTGCATGTGCCTGCCATCGCCCGCGAGGCCGGGGTGGATCTGCCCCTGGCCCTGTTCAATGAGGTGAGCGAGCGGGTGCCCCACCTCTGTAGCCTGATTCCCGGCGGGCCGCACAGCCTACAGCAGTTGGACGAGGCCGGCGGAGTGCCGGCGGTGATGCGCGAACTGACCAACACCGAGGCAGGGCTTAATCTGGAGGTCATGACCGTTACCGGCAAAACCCTGTGCGAGAATCTGGAAAAGGTCCGGGTGCGGGATGCCGACATCATCCGGCCCGTGGATGAGCCGTACCATCCATTCGGCGGCATCGCGGTGCTTTATGGCAATCTGGCCCCGGACGGTTGCGTGGTCAAGCAGTCGGCGGTGTCTGAAGAGATGCTCAAGCACAGCGGCCCGGCCCGGGTGTTCGAATCCGAGGACGAGGCCCAGGCCGCTATCCTGGGCGGCAAAATCAAGGCCGGAGACGTGGTGGTCATCCGCTACTGCGGCCCCAAGGGCGGACCCGGCATGCCGGAGATGCTCTCCCCGACCTCGGCCATTGTCGGCATGGGGCTTGGCAAGAGCGTGGCCCTGATCACCGACGGACGTTTCAGCGGCGGAACCCAGGGAGCTTGTATCGGCCATGTTTCGCCGGAAGCGGCGGACGGCGGCCCCATTGCCCTTATCGAAGAAGGTGATAAAATCACCATTGATATCCGGCACAAGTCCATCGAACTGGTCGTGGCGGAAGGGATTCTGGCTCAGCGGCAGAACAAATGGCAGCCGCCCGCGCCGAAGATCACCACCGGCTACGTGGCTCGTTATGCCAGAATGGTGACCTCGGGCAGCACCGGCGCAGTTTTGCGAGATGATGCCTGCAACCGGCAGGCGGATTGAGGATTGAAGGCAAGGGCGCAGGGTACGGGGCTGAGCCGGCTTTCGCCTCGCATCATACCTGACGGGGAAGACATGGCAGACAGACGGATAACTCCAGGCGGCGTCCTGTGCATCGTGGTGACGTTGGCCGCCATTGTCGGCTTGGGTCCCGCCGCTCCGGCGTCGGCCAAGCCCATTCCCTGGGAAATCACGGCGGACAGCATGGTCCATCTCAATGACCCGGACAGTATTCTGGCCGAGGGCAATGTTATCGTGATCCGGCCCAAGGGCCTGGGGCCAGGCGGCATGTTCATCCGGGCGGACTGGGCCCGTTATGATAAGGAACGCGGCACGATCAAGGCCCGGGGCAATGTCTACATCCTCTCGGACGCAGACGAGATCACCGCCAACAGCGCGGATATGGATCTTGAGACCGAGACCGGCACCTTTACCGATTCCACCATCTTCATGGCCGAAACCCACATGTTTGTCACCGGGGAAGAGGTGGTGAAAACCGGTGAATTCACCTATACCCTGAAAAAAGGCTGGGCCACTGCTTGTAAACCGGAAGAGGGCAAAAGCACCCCCTGGTCGTTTACCAGCACCACGACCAAGCTCACCGTAGACGGCATGGCCCAGATGACCAACGCCGTCTTCCATGTAAAAGACGCGCCCCTGGCTTATACCCCGTATTTTACCTTCCCCGCCAAGACCAAACGTGAAACCGGGGTACTCTTTCCGGAATGGTCGAACTCCACTCGGAGTGGCTTTGGCCTCATGGTTCCTGTTTTCCTCAATGTCTCCCCCAGCACCGACATCACCCTGTATCCCGGCTATCTCGCCAATCGGGGAGTCCAGTATGGCGGCGAGTTCCGCTATGTGAAAGGGCCTGAGTCTTATGGGACATTCATGCTTAGTTACATGCATGATGATCTTGTCGATGGCGCGGATCTTACGGATGAATATAAAAAAGACGGACTCATCCGGCGAGAGACCAACCGGTATTGGCTTCGGGGCAAGGCCAATCATGATTTCGGCGATCACCTGACCGGCAGGCTTGACCTTGATCTTGTTTCCGACCAGGATTACCTACAGGAATTCAAGGAAGGCTCCATGGGCTATACGGCGAGCAACCTTTTGTTTCTGGACGAGTTCGGCCGTGACCTGCGGGAGGAAACCATTTTTGAGCGGGAGTCTTCCTTTCAGCTGATTAAATCCTGGTCCAACATGGTTGCCAGCGCCGAACTGCGGACCAGACAGAATACAGCCCTCGACATCCAACTTGGCGCGGATAACGGAAATAATGTGCTGGAAGCGGGGGAATATTCCTTTCTGCCCCGGCCGATCAGCCCCTTGCAGGCGTTGCCCCGGCTTGATTTCACCGGGCGCATACCCGTCAGCGGAACCCGGATGAGCACGGCCTGGGAGTCGGAATACGTCAATTACTGGCGATCAGATGGGATCGGCGCCCAGCGTCTGGATCTGCATCCCAAGCTGATCACTTTTCTACCCCGGGGCGGATGGCTTGAGGGCAAGGTCAGCGGCGGGGCGCGGGAGACTGCCTATCAGCTTGAATCCTACGGGAACTCCTCCTGGGACAAAGACACTTTTCAGGACCGACAGGCCTATGATTTTACCGGGAATATGGCGACCATCTTCCTGCGCGATTTTGATCTGGGAAACAGCGGTTGGCTTGAGCACATGGTGCGGCCCAATCTCCTGTACGAATACATCACGAGAACCCAGGAACTGCCAAGTCTCGATGGCACCCTGGGCGCGAATACCTATTTTGACAGCGTGGATCGCCTGGAGAGAAGAAACTGGTTGACCTGGCAGCTCAATAATTATTTTGAAGCCGGTGGCTCCAGCGAACGTGGGGGCTTCTGGAACCGCAATCTCGGCTTGTTCAAGATCTTGCAGACCTATGATCTGCGCCAGGAAAACCCGGAAAGTCTAGGGTTGCCCCAGGAAGGCAACCGGTATGACTGGTCCGATCTTAGGTTTGAGACGACGGTGTATCCGGTGCCGAACTGGGCCCTGGGCTACCAGACCAACGAGAGCGTGTACGGAAAAGGTGTGACCCGGTATGAGCTGGTCAATCAGTACAGTTTTGCCGGAGGGCATATGGTTGGCCTCAATTATCGGTATTTGAAGGACAGCGGCATGGTCGCCCCCTATTTTTATACCGATTTGGGAGAGTCGACCCATGACCTGATCGGCATGGTGGGGACGCGGCTGACCGAAACCCTCACCGCCACTGCTTATCTGAACAAGTCATTTTCCGAGGATCATACGGTGGAGTCCCGCGTGCGCCTGATCTATCAACCTGCTTGCTGGATGATGGAGCTGGAGACAACCAGGACTCCCGATGACCAGCGGGTGATGCTCATCTTTTCCCTTGATGGTGTCGGTCGCGTTGCCCGCTTGGGGAAGGCTAATCTCTGATTTCGTGATCCGGAAGGCAGGGGAAATCAGGGCGGCGACTTGCATGGCCACGGCATATTACGACATCTTCAACGGCGATGCCGACGGCATCTGCGCCCTGCACCAACTCCGGTTGGCAGAACCTCGGGAGGCCACGTTGGTGACCGGGGTCAAGCGGGATATCCGGTTGCTTGACCAGGTGGCCCAGGTGCGGGGGGCTGAGCTCACCGTGCTGGATATCTCCTTGGACAGCAACAGGACGGCTTTGCTGCAACTGCTTGAGTCCTGTCGGGTTTTCTATGTGGATCACCATTACGCCGGTGATCTTCCGCCCAGCCCCAACCTGATTGCCCATCTTGATCCCAGCCCCGAGATCTGCACCTCCCTCATGGTCGATGCCCTGTTGGCCGGTCGTTTTCGAGCTTGGGCCGTGGCTGCCGCCTTTGGTGACAATCTGCACGCTTCGGCCCGCAAGGCCGCAACTTCTCTGCATTTGGCCGAGACTCAGATCGAGCGGTTGCGGGAGTTGGGCGAGTTGATGAACTACAACGGCTACGGCCGGAAGGTGGCTGATCTGCATGTGCCGCCCCAGGATCTCTATGCGGCAATAAAGCCCTATGCCGATCCCCTGGCCTTTTGCGAAGAGGCCGAACTCCTTGCCCTGTTGCGCCAGGGTTTTGCCGATGATCTGCGGCGGGCCAATGCGGTGCCGGCCTTGCGGGAAACGGTCACGGGCCGGATTTTTGTCTTTCCCGCGGAAAAATGGGCCAGCCGGATAGCCGGGGTATTCAGCAATGAAAGGGCCAGGGAGCGGCCGGATACGGCCCACGCCCTGCTGGTGGACAACGGCGACACCACTTTTATGGTCAGCGTGCGTGCGCCCCTTGCCCGGCGGACCGGGGCGGACAGCCTGTGCCGCGCTTTTGCCACGGGCGGCGGCAGGGCTGCGGCGGCCGGGATCAACGCCCTGCCCGCCGGGCAGGCGGAGGACTTTTTTCAGAAATTTTTCGAGGTGTTTTCCCCATGAGTTTTTCCGTGTTGCATAGAACCGTTGTTGTCTCTCTTCTTTTGTCCTGCGTCGTCGTTTCCTGTAGTTCGCCGACCTTGGTAAGGACCGATGCCGGTGTGGGGCAGCCGCCGGTGGCCGTCGAACCGCCGCCCGCTCCTGTCCCTGCCGTCAAGCCGTCGCCGCTGCCTGCCGGGCAGGTTGAAGACGGCCAGGCCATTGATCTTACCAGTCCGCGCTATCAGGAGTTGTTCCAGGAATTGGTGTCGCGGCACTGCTTCAGCCAGGAAGAGTTGGACCGTCTCTTTGCCGGTGTTACCATCAAGAAACGGGTGTTGCAGCTCATGGACACCCAGTGGGAAGCCAAGCCCTATTTCGTGTATTCTCCCCGGTTTATCACCCCGCAGATGATCGAGCAGGGCAAGCGGCTGCTCTGTGAACACCGCGAGGTGCTGGACCGGGTTGAAAACGAGCTGGGGGTCGAGCGGGAGGTTGTCGTGGCCATTTGGGGGATCGAAACCCAGTTTGGCAAGCACAAGGGGGCCTTCAGCATGTTTCAGACCCTCAACACCATGTTTGACGCCTACCCGCGCCGGAGCAAGTTTTATCGGGAACAGCTCATCGAATACCTTTTGCTCTGTCGGGAAAACGGGGTTGATCCGTTGGCGATCACCGGCTCCTATGGCGGGGCCTTTGGTCAGACCCAGTTCATCCCCTCAAGTTTTCGCAGGTATGCCGTGGATTTTGACGGGGATGGCCGCCGTGATGTCTGGGAATCGGTGCCCGATGTCCTGGCCAGCATTGCCAATTATCTAAAAAAATCAGGCTGGACCTTCAATGCCCCGATTTATCGGGAAATCGGCAAGAAGTTGAAAGGGGAGAAGCTGGAAAAAGCCTATGCCCAGGGGCGGAAAGGCTTTGTTTCCCGTGCGGAGGTCAAAAAGATCCAGGATGTCGACCTGCCGCAGTCCCCGGACAACAAGGAGCTCACCATTGTCGGCCTTGAGCTGCGGGACGGCGGCATGCGATACGTGGCAGGCTATCCGAATTTTCAAGCCATCACCAAATGGAACAACTCCAACCGCTACGCCATGGTTGCCGCGGAACTGGCGGAAAAACTTAAGGAGTAGCGGTGTTGGTCTCGGCTGTCTGTGGTTTGCGTCTTAGCGCTTAAAATATCGCTCGGTTTCCGCCTTGACCACCTGGGAGAGCAGCAGCAAGCCGACAATATTGGGGATGGCCATCATCCCGTTCATCAGGTCGGAGAAGTTCCAGACGAATTCCAGTTTCATCATCGCCCCCACAATCACCACCGCAACGAAGACCACCCGGTAGGGAGCAATGGCGCGGCGGCCTGCCAGATATTCAATGGCCTTTTCCCCATAGTAATTCCAGCCGATCAGGGTGGAGTAAGCGAAGAGCGCCGTGGCCACGGCGACAATCACCACCCCGGCATGGCCCAAAGTTTGGCCGAAGCTGACGCTGGTCAGTTGTCCAGGGGCAACCCCTTCCAGCCAGGCGTGGCTGGTCAGGATCACCATGGCGGTCATGGTGCAGACCACTAGGGTGTCGATGAAGGTTTGGGTCATGCTCACCAGCGCCTGTTTGACCGGATCTTTGGTCCGGGCGGCGGCAGCGGCAATGGGGGCCGAGCCCAGCCCCGACTCATTGGAAAAAACGCCGCGGGCGATGCCGTAGCGCATGGAGGCGGCCACCACCGAACCGGCAAAGCCGCCGCTGGCTGCGGCCGGGGTGAAGGCGTGTTGGAAAATCAGGGCCAGGGCGTGGGGGATTTCGCCGAGGTTGAGCGCCAGCACCAGCAGCGAAGCGCCGGTGTAGCCGACGATCATGAACGGCACCAGAAACGAGGTGAACCGGCCGATGGACTTGATGCCCCCCAGAATCACCAACCCGGTTAGGAGCATCAGCACGGTGCCGGTGAGCCAGGGTTCGACGCCGAAGGTCGATTGAAAGATGGTGGCCACGGCATTGGCCTGGGTCATATTGCCGATGCCGAAGGTGGCCAGGGCGGTGAACAGGGCGAAGAGCCAGGCCAGCTTGGGCAAACCCGCGCCCTTGGCCAGATAGTACATGGGGCCGCCGCGCATGCCGTGTTCGCCTTTTTCCCGGTACTTTACAGCCAGCACCGCTTCCGCGTACTTGGTGGCCATGCCGACCAGGCCGGTCATCCACATCCAGAACACGGCCCCTGGCCCGCCGAGGCTGATGGCCGTGGCCACGCCGACGATGTTGCCGATCCCCACCGTGGCGGCCAGGGCCGTCATCAACGCGGCAAAATGGCTTATGTCGCCGTCGCCGGCATGCTCCTTGTGCCAGATCAGCCGCAGGGCGTGGGGCAGGGCGCGAAACTGCATGCCGCGCAGGATCACGGTCAGGTACAGGCCGGTGCCCACCAGGAGCGCCAGCATGGGTGGTCCCCAGATCCAGCCGGAGAGGGTGGAAATCAACAACTCGATGGAAGCCATGGATGCGCCTTATGCGAAGGTTTTTGACGGGCAACGTGGGTCTGCCCGGTCAAAATACCTGAAAAGGCGGGGGAAGCAAAGGGGATAGTGGCCAGTGGGTCAGTTTGAAAAATCACAATTGCGGCAGGACAAATGGGAATCTCCCCCATTTGTCCTGCCTTCGTCAAGAAGTAAGAGAAGCCCGCAGGGCCAGGACTGGCTGGGGTGCCTTTTTCTTGTTTCTTCTTTTGGGCACGCAAAAGGAAGAAAGAGAAACAGCGGAAAGTCCATCGCCGCCGCCTTCCTCAAAATTCCCGGATGCAACAAAAAAGGAGACGGGGAATCTTCCCCCGTCTCCTTTTTTGTTGTGATGCTATGAAGGGCTTTGCTTACTTGACGAAATCCTTGCTGCCGTCCACCAGGGTGGAGACCACGGAAGGATCGGCCAGGGTGGAGATATCGCCGAAGTCATGGGCTTCGGTCTCACCTGCCGAGATCTTGCGCAGGATTCTCCGCATGATCTTGCCGCTTCTGGTCTTGGGCAGCCCGTCGGCAAACTGGATGAACTCCGGGGTGGCGATGGGTCCGATCTCTTTGCGCACATGGGTGCGCAAGGCGGCGCGCAGCTCGTCGGAAGGTTCGATCCCGGACTTCAAGGAAACATAGGCGTAGATGGTCTGGCCCTTGATCTCATGGGGCGCGCCGACCACCGCCGCCTCAGCCACCTGCGGATGGGCGACCAGGGCGGATTCGATCTCGGCGGTGCCCAGGCGGTGGCCGGAGACATTGATCACGTCGTCCAAGCGGCCCATGACCCAGAAGTAGCCGTCCTCATCCTTTCTCGCCCCGTCTTCCGGGTCGTAGATCCCCTCGTAGCGGGTGAAATAGGTTTTTTTGTAGCGGCCCGGATCGCGGTACACGCCGCGGAGCATGCCGGGCCATGGTTTACGGATCACCAGATGCCCGCCCTCGTTGGGGGCCGCCTCGGAGCCGTCCTCGCGGAGGATGGCCGCGTCGATGCCGGGCAGGGGCCGGGTGGCCGAACCGGGCTTGAGCGGGGTGGCAAAGGGCAGGCCGGAGATCATGATGCCGCCGGTTTCGGTCTGCCACCAGGTATCGACAATGGGCAGTTTGCTCTTGCCGATGTGCTCGTGGTACCACATCCATGCTTCCGGATTGATGGGCTCACCCACCGACCCCAAGACGCGCAGGGAGGAGAGGTCGTATTTTTCCGTCCACTTGGAGCCTTCCCGCATCAGGGCGCGAATAACGGTGGGCGCGGTGTAGAAGATGTTGACCCCGAACTTCTCGCAGATATGCCAGAAACGGTCTGGGGCGGGCCAGGAAGGCACGCCTTCGAACATCAGGGTGGTGGCGCCCAGGGCCAGCGGCCCGTACAGGATATAGCTGTGGCCGGTGATCCAGCCGATATCGGCGGTACACCAGTGCACGTCATCGTCTTTCATGTCGAAGACCCACTGGGTGGTGTGCGCGGCATAGGTCAGATAGCCGCCGGTCGTATGGACCACGCCCTTGGGTTTGCCGGTGGAGCCGGAGGTGTAGAGGATGAAGAGGTTGTCCTCCGCTTCCATGCTTTCCGGGGCGCACTGGCCGGTGATGCCGTCGGCGGCCATTTCCGTGTGCCACCAGAAGTCACGGCCTGACTGCATGGTAATCTCGTTGCCGGCCCGTTTGACCACGATGCACTGTTTGACGGAATCGCAGCCCTGGAGGGCATCGTCGGCAGCGGGTTTGAGCGGGATGGTTTTGCCAGCCCGCAGCACCGCATCGGCGGTGACCAGCACCTTGGCCTCGCAGTCCTGGATGCGGCTTTTCAGGCTCTGGGCGGAGAAACCGGCGAAGACCACGCTGTGGATGGCGCCGATCCGGGTGCAGGCCAGCAGGGTAATGGAAAGCTCGGGGATCATGGGCAGATACACGGCCACCCGGTCGCCTTTTTTTACCCCCATCTTCTTGAGTACGTTGGCGAAGCGGCAGACCTCGGTGTGCAGCATCTGGTAGGTGTAGACCCGGACATCTTCCTCGGGCTCGCCTTGGAAGATGATGGCGGCCTTGTTGCGGCGGCCGTTTTCCAGATGGCGATCCAGGCAGTTATAAGAAACATTCAGTCGGCCGCCCTGGAACCATTTGATCTCGGGCTTGTGCATGTCCGCCTCAAGCACCTTGGTCCACGGCTTTTCCCAGGTGAGCAGCTCCTTGGCGCGATCACCCCAGAAGCCTTCCGGGTCTTCCATGGAGCGCTGGTACAGGGCTTCGTACTCGGCCATGCTCTTTACATGGGCCTGCTTTTGTCCCGCGGCCGGCGGGGCGAAAAGGCGTTTTTCCTGCATCATGCTTTCAATTTTTTTATCGTCGCTCATGAGTACCTCCGAAATTTTCTAAGACCGGGGATATAGGGATATATACCTAAGTGGGTAGGGATATATAACGAGTGTCTGCGACAATTGCCACATTTTTTTGTAACTGTCCAGCAGCACCACATCTGCTTCGCAGTCTCGCGGTACTCGCTTAGCTGTCATCGGCCTGCTCATGTGCAACAGCACACTTCGCAGACCTCTTTCGCGCATCTGTGGCAGCAGCGAAGCGGCGCTGCTGGACAGTTGCATTTTTTATCTATAATACATGTCATATAGTCCGCCTTGCAAAAGACCGGACCGTGGCGGGACGATGGGTCTTGTGAATCGTGTTTCGCCCGGTGCATTTTGGGATATTTTCTGCTATGGTGCAACGCGTTCAGACAGCAGAAAGGAGGCGCGGAGCGGATGCGGACCTTGGCGGAAACAATACGGATTTTTTCCGGCCTGATTATTCTGGGTTGTGGGCTGGTTTTTGCCTTGCCTCTGCCGGCGACGGCCCAATGCGGCCAGGCTGCCACCGTGCCCCTGGTGGCGGAACTGCCACTGCTCCAAGATGATCTGGCCTATGAGTCACTCGGCCCGGCCATTGACCGGAGCGTGCACTATCTCAGACAGCTTCCTGGGGAAAAGGCCTTTGTCCTCTGCGGGGAGGAATATTCCGTGGGCTGGCTCATCGAATCCCTGCTCGCCTTCAAGCGGATCATTGCGGAACAACCTTCGCCCCAGGCCTTGACCGCTATCCTTAAACAAGAGTTCACCCTCTGCCAGGCAAAGGGCAGGGCCGCTGACCACAAAATTTTCCTCACCGGCTATTTTGAGCCCCTTTTCCAGGCCAGCCTGACACCGACCGCCACCTACCGTTACCCCTTATACCGCAAGCCCTCGGATCTGGTTTCCCTCCCGGTCGGGAAAGGGAAGGAGAAGAAGACAGGCCGGATGGAGAACGGCAGCCTGGTTCCCTATCCTACCCGGGCCGAGATCGAGAAGGGCCAGCTGCTGGCTGGACAGGAGTTGGTGTATCTCGCTGATCCGGTGGATGCCTTTATCCTACACGTCCAAGGCTCCGGCCAGATCCAGCTGGCGGACGGCTCCCTGCGGCGGGTGCAGTTCGCCGCAAAAAACGGGCAGGAGTACCGCAGCATCGGGAAACTGCTGGTGGAAAAAGGCGTCATGCGTCGGGAAGAGGCGACCATGCCCAAGATCGTTCGCTATCTCAAGGAGCACCCCGAGGAGCAGGAGGCCATCCTGCATTATAACGAGTCCTTTGTCTTTTTCCGTTGGGGGGATGATGCCGCGGTCGGCCCCATGGGTTGCCTGGGCGAGCCCCTGACCCCTGGCCGCTCTGTGGCCCTGGATCAGGACTGCTTCCCGCCGGGGGGGCTGGGTTTTCTGACCACCCGCAAGCCACGGGTCAATGCGGCAGGCGAGATCATCGGTTGGGAGCCCTTGGGCCGCTTTGTGGTGAATCAGGATTCCGGCTCCGCCATCACCGGGGCCGGGCGGCTTGATCTGTTCTGGGGGGCTGGGTCGTATGCCGAGGCGGCGGCCGGCAACATGAAGCATCCCGGCACGCTGTATTTTTTGGTGAAAAAGAAATAGTTGTCAGAATCCGGCCCGTTCTTATACAATCCTAGCAGGGCATCGGGTTGGGCAGGTTACGGAACATGTTGGAGAGGGGACACCCATGAAACAGACGGAAATAGATTACTGGATCACCAGCATGTTGGAAACCTACGGCAATGTTTCCGACCTCAATATCACGGTGGGCAAGCCCCTACAGGTGGAGACCTCCGGGCAGCTAGTGCCGGTGCCGGTGGAGCCGCCGGTGGAGGCCATCTCTCCGTTTCAGGCAGAGGTGTTCGCCCTCAACCTCATCGGCGGCAACAAGAGGCTGCTCGATGATCTGGTCAAGCACGGTTCCTGCGATCTTTCCTACTGGCTGGGGCAAAAGGCCCGGTTCCGGGTGAACATTTTTTCCCAGAAGACCAATCTTTCCACGGTGCTGCGGAAGCTGGAAATGCAGATCCCGACCATCAGCCAGCTGAACCTGCCCAAGCTTTTCCATAATATGGCCGGGGAGCGCAACGGCATTATTCTTGTTACCGGCGCCACCGGTTCCGGTAAATCCACCAGTCTGGCCGCGTTGCTGGACAAGATCAACGACGAAAAGCCGGTGCACATCGTCACCCTGGAAGACCCCATCGAGTATGTGCACCAGCACAAGATGGCGACCTTTAACCAGCGGGAACTGGGCAACGATTTCGATTCCTTTGCCTCGGGCCTGCGGGCCGCATTGCGCCAGGCGCCCAAGGTCATTCTGGTCGGCGAGATGCGCGACCGCGAGACCATGGAGATCGGTCTGTCCGCCGCGGAAACAGGGCATCTGGTGCTTTCCACCCTGCACACCGTGGACGCGGGCCAAACCATCAACCGTATCCTGGGCATGTTCGATCAGGAAGAACAGGCCCAGGTGCGCAACCGGTTGGTGGACACCATCCGCTGGATCGTTTGCCAACGGCTTCTGCCCAAGGTGGGCGGCGGTCGGGTGGCGGCCTTCGAGATCATGGGCATGAGCTTGCGGGTGCGGGAGCTGATCATGAACGGGGAAACGGAAGACAAGACCTATTATGACATTATTGCCGATGCCAAGGCCCTTGGCTGGCAGACCTTTGATCAGCATATTCTCGAATTGTACGAGGACGGGCTGATCACCGAGGAGACCGCCGCCAGCTACTGCACCCGAAAAACCGCGGTCAACCGTGGGCTGGACAGCATCAAGGCCGCCCGAGGCGAGTCCACCACCGGGATCACCGGCCTGGGCATGGATGTGAAGCAGGAAGAGAAGCGGCGCTCTGGGTTTTAGGGGCCATTACAGCCTACAGCTTATAGCTTTAAGCTGACAGCTTACTATCGGAGGAAACCATGCTTGCCCAATGTCCCCATTGTCAGCAGACCCTCATGCTGAGTGAAGCCCAACTTGAAAAGATTAAGACCGCCCTTGCCTCGCTCTCCGTGGGGAGAACCCTGAAGATCGGCTGCCCGAAATGCAAACAGCCCATCGAGCTGAACGCCGATGGCTCGGTGGTCGGTCAGGTGTCGGGCGCCTTGATGGACGTGCTTTTTGCCGAGCACACCGGCAATGAGGATCAGGCTGCGGTGGGAATGGTGGCTGCGGTCCAGAAAAAACCCCAGCCGGTGCGCTTGCCTCCCGACGCGCCCAAACCGCCCGATCTCGGCTGGCTGTCCAGCGGGGTGTACAGCGAAAGGGAAGCGGTTGAGAATGTGCCCCACGCCCTGATCATGATCGGGGACGAGGAGATATCCACCCAGGTGACCATGGCCTTTGGCGAGATGGGCTACCAGCCTACTTATGCCCGCTCTGCGGAAGAGGCTATCTCCAAGATGCAGTTCATGAATTTTGAGGCGGTGGTGCTGCACAGCAGGTTTGAGGGGGGGGATTTGGATGGTTCCACGGTCCACCAGCATCTGCGGGAAATGGCCATGGTCAAGCGGCGCTATATCTTTTATGTCCTGATTGGCCCGGAATTCCGCACCCTCTACGACCTGGAAGCCTTGGCCAATAGCGCCAATCTGGTGGTGCATGACAGCGACGCCAGCCATTTCTCCATCATCCTGAAAAGGGGGATGAACGATTACAACGAGCTGTTCGGGCCGTACCTGGAAGCCCTTGGGAATTATGGGGTGAAATAGATAGTAACCGTTCAGCAGCACCGCATCTGCTTCGCAGTCTCGCTGCGCTCGCTTAGCTGTCATCGGCCTGTCCGCATACCGTGTGTATGGCGGACAGGCCTCTTTGTCGGACACTTCTGCCGACAATTGACACGCGCATCTGCGGCAGCAGCGAAGCGGCGCTGCTGAACGGTTACTATTCTTTGGTGTGATCCGTTTTACTGCCCGGAGATCAAGGCAAGGCACTGGTGCCGCAGGGCGAGAAAAGCCAGCAGGGTTATGGCCGAGGAAACTAACATGAGGCGGTTGGCGCGGAGGATGTCTTGCGGCTCAATGGGCCGGGTGGCCTCGCCGATGGCGGGTTTAGCCACCACCTTGCCGAAATAGAGGTTTGTCCCGCCCAACTGCACGCCCAGGGCGCCTGCCACTGCTGCTTCGGTGTGGCCTGAATTGGGGCTGGCGTGCCGGAGGCGATCCCGCAGAAGGATGAAGAGCGAGCCTTTCGAATCAAGGCGCATGAGGAATGCCGCAGCCGGGATCATCAGGGAGGTAATCCTGGCCGGGATAAAATTGGCCAGATCATCCAACCGGGCCGCAGCCCAACCGAACTTGAGATACCGTTCGTTTTTGTAGCCGAACATGGAGTCCATGGTGTTGATCGCCTTGTAGAGCAGGGCAGCCATGGGTCCGCCCAGCACCGCGAAAAAGAGCGGGGCTGTCACCCCGTCCACCATGCTTTCCGCCACCGATTCCACCGCCGCCCTTGCCACCCCTTCCCCGTTAAGATTGGCCGTATCCCGGCCAACGATCATCCCCACCCGCTTGCGGGCTTCGGCCAGATCGCCCACGGCCAGGGCCGCATATACCTGTCTGCTGTGGCTGACCAGATCGCGGGCTGCGATGGTGGTGTAGAGCAGGAGGATGGATGCTGCGGTTCCCAGCCAGGGGTGGAGGAGGCTTGCTCCTGCAATCACGGCCCAGGTCGTTGCCGCAGTAAGCCCCAGAACCAGGGCAACGGAGCAGATCCCGGCCGCAAAGGGGGGGAGAAGGGCGCGGGTGATCCGCTCGCATCCGTTGCAGGCTGCGCCGATGAGGCGGACCGGATGCGGCAGCCAGCGCGGGTCGCCGAGCAGCTGATCCAGGAGAATGGCGATCAGTATCTGGTATTCGAGGTAGATCATTTTTCGCTGGACTCACACAACAAAGGTTTTTGGTCGTCACCCCGGCGAAGGCCGGAGGTAAGCGAGCAAACGAGACTCCGATTCAGAATTGTAATAAGCTGCGACTGCACTGAGCCCCGACCTTCGCCGGGGTGACGACTTTTGGTGAGGGCATCATTTTTTAAGCAACCGGTAGATGGCGGTCATGTCGATCTGGCTGCGCACCGCTTCGGCCAGCCGGTCAAAGGCTGGTTCCAGGTCATAGGCGGCCTGCACCTTTTTGAGTGGGGCAAGCCCCTGTTTCTTCCGTAACCGGTCGATGAACCAGCGCCGGAAGGGGTCTGCGTCGAAGATGCCGTGCAGATAGGTGCCCCAGATGGTGTGCGAGGGGTTGCCCACCCCGCCGCTTTCCCCGTTGCTGAAATGGAGGATATCGCAGGTCTCGCTGGCCCGGCTCTGGCCGTGGTGGATCTCGTAGCCGTGTACCGCAAGGCCCGAGGTGAGATGGCTGCCGCTCTGCCGGGTCAGGGTTTTGTCTTTTTCCAGCACCGTGGCAAGCTCGAGCAGGCCGAGGCCCGCCAGGGTTTCTCCGTTGGACTCGATATGGTAGGGGTCGTCGATGCTTCGGCCCAGCATCTGGAAGCCGCCGCAGATGCCGATGATCTCGCGCCCTTCCTGGCTGTATTTTTTGAGGGCCTCGGCCAGGCCGGAGTTAAACAGCCACTTGAGGTCGGCGATTACGTTTTTGCTGCCCGGCAGGATCACCGCGTCCGCCCCAGCAAGATCGGCCGGGGTTCTGGCGATCTTGACAAACAGGTCCGGCTCGGCCAGAAACGGCTCAAAATCAGTGAAGTTTGAGATATGCGGCAGGTCGATGAGCGCCACGGTGACATGCTCGCCCGCAGGCCGGTGCGGGCTGAAAAGCCCGGTCTTGAAGTTCACCGAATCCTCTTCGGGCAACCCCAGGTTGGCCAGGTAGTCCACCACGCCCAGTACTGGCTTGCCGGTTCTTTGTTCCATGTAAGTAAGCGCCTCGGTGAGCAGAGATTTCTGGCCCCGGAAGCGGTTCACCACGTATCCGGCAATCAACTCCCGCTCCCAGTCGTCCAAAATCTCCATGGTCCCGACAAAGGAGGCGAACACCCCGCCCCGGTCGATATCCCCCACCAGCAGAACCGATGCTTGAGCATGCCGGGCCATGGGCATGTTGACGATGTCGTGGGCCTTGAGGTTCACCTCGGCAGGACTCCCCGCCCCTTCCAGGACCATGACCTCGTATTCGCTGGCCAGGGAATCGTAGGCCTCCTGCACCGCGACAAAGGCTTGGGGTTTGTAGGCCAGATAATCGTTCACCGTCATGTTGCCCACGGGCTTGCCGAGGAGAATGACCTGGCTGCCCGTGTCGCTGGAGGGCTTGAGCAGGATCGGGTTCATGCGCACATCAGGGTCGAGGCGGGCCGCCTGGGCCTGCACCACTTGGGCTCGGCCCATTTCGCCGCCGTCTCTGGTGACAAAGGAGTTGAGCGACATGTTCTGGGCCTTGAACGGGGCGACCCGCAACCCATCCTGCAACAGGATACGGCACAGGGCGGCGGTGAGCACCGATTTGCCTGCGTTGGAGCAGGTGCCTTGGAACATGATGGCTGGAGTCTTGTGAGTGGACATGGTGCTTAGCCTTCTTTAGTGAAAACGACAAGATTGCGGACCTTGCCGGAAAAGGGCAGGGTCAGTGCGACGATCTCTTGCAAGCGGTAGGGGCTGTTTGGTTGCTCCGCCCGCCAGGTCGCGATCTCCTCTTCGGCCCTGGGGCCTTTCATGCAGATGACTTGGCCGTCCTTTGGGTTGACTGCGGCGGTGTGCAGGAGAAATTCACCGATGTTGGTGAAGGCGCGGCTGGTGATGATGGGCACGGAAAGGGTTTGGCCGTCCACCTCGGCGGAGCCTTTCTCCAGACGGCCGCAGAGCACCTCGATATCGTTCAGCCCCAGGGTTCTGATCACATGGCGTAAAAAAGAAATCCGTTTCTGGCGGGGCTCCACCAGGATGACCGGCAGTTCCGGCCGGGCCGCCTTGAGGGCCAAGCCGGGAAATCCCGCGCCGGTGCCGATGTCGAGGAGCTGCGGCTGTGCGCCTCCCAGCGGGGAGAGGAGCCGGAGTAGGCTCAGGGAGTCGAGAAAATGTGTCTCCCAGATTTCGCGCAACGGGGCTTTGGCCACCAGATTGATCTTGGCGCTCCAGCGGAGCAGCTCGGCACAGTAGGCCACAAGCCGCTTCTGGGCCTCGCTGTCCAGGGCGATGCCCATGGCGGTGAGGCCTTCTTGCAGGATATTTTTGCTCTGGGTATCGGTCATGCGGAAGTTTCTTGGGTGTTTTTCCGGTGGACCAAGGTCAGTCCGGCCAGGACAAAGGCCAGGGCCGCCAGATTGACATTGTAAAAGGCAAGTCCGGCCAGGCTGGCGACCAGGGCCAGGGTACACAAGCACACCGAGTTGCGCCAGACGGCAAGCCCGGCAAGGGTAATGCTCGTCCAGGCAAAGACCTGATTGTACATCAAACGGCCGATCATGGAGCGGACCAGGCAGATGGTTTTGTCCGGCGTATCCGCGCACACCCCAACCAGCCGTTCCGAGATAAAGACCCCGTGGCGCAGGGCCGTGAAGGCAGCAAAGGCGCCAAGCACCAGAAGGCCAAAGGGCAGCAGGGGGCGCAACGAGATGGTCCGGCTTTCCCGCCAAAGCGGCCAGGCCAGGAGCAGGCAAATGCCCACCCAGATATCGGCTTGCCAGTTCAGCGGGGTTTCGTTGATCAGAATCGCCACCGCCCCAGCGGCGAGCAGCAGGGCGCTGAGCCGTTCGAGCATGCCCTGGCAGATTTGACCATCCTGCCCGCGGGAAAACCAGGCATAGGCTAGGGCGGGGATGGCAAAGGCGAAGTTGTTGAAGCTCCGGTAGCGGGCGTCCAGGACCAGACCAAGCACGGCGATCAGGGCGCAGGTGATTACCCCCAGCCGCAGAGCGCCGTATACGGCTTCTGGGCTGAGGCGGGATTTACCCCGCAGAAAGTCCATGGCCCCATCCAAGCTGAGGTGCCTGGGCATGGTGCCGGAAGCGATGGCTTTGAGGGCCAGGAGGTAGACGCTGGCGCTCAGCGAGAGAACAAGACCGGCCCAGAGGTATTCATAGTTGTTGGTGGAGATGATGGAAAACTGATGCCCTTGCAGCACAATAAGAATGGCGCCGCCGGCCATGGCTGCGGAAAATTGCAGCCAGCGGGTTGCGCCCATGGAGCCATGGCCACGGACAATGAGCAGGGTCATTAGGGCAATGGCCGCGGATTGGGCAAATAGCATCCGCCAGTTGGAAAAGTTTGAGACCGGCCCGGAGAGGATGTGCTTGTCGGTTCGCTCCGGGCTGTACAGGCCCCAGTAGCCGCCCACCGCGCCTTCCTTGATGCGCTTCCACGGCTGGTCAAAGGCCTCGATCAGGTTGTATTGCCAATGCTCCTGCTCGGCCAGGGCAACGAAGCCGCGGATAAAACGGGCCTGATTTTCCAGGCTGGGCAGCGCTGCTTCCCGCATCCGTCCTTGGGAGGGCCAGCCGGTTTCGCCGATGACGATCTCCTTACCCGGAATCTTTGAGCCGATCTCTTCCCGAATCTTTTTAATGTGGGCCATGGCCTGGTCGATGCCAACCGGGTTGTCCTCCCAGTAGGGCAGGATGTGGATCATGACAAAATCAGTGGCTTGGGCCACCTCCGGATGCTTGAGCCAAAACTCCCAGACATCGGCGTAGGTCACCGGCACCCCAGGCAAGGCGGCCTTGACCTGCTGGATGTATTCGGCGAGCTGTGGGCCGGTGATCTCCCGGCGGAGCAGGGCTTCGTTGCCCACCACCACCGCCCGGACGCTTGCCGGATGGCGTTTGGCAAGTTCGACCACCTTTTGCAGCTCCTGCTGATTGAGCTTTGGGTCTGCTCCTACCCAGGCGCCAAGGAGCACCTGCATCCCGTATTTTTCCGCGTACTCAGGCAAGGCCTCCAGCCCGGCCACCGAATAGGTGCGGATGCAGGAAAAACGATGGGAGAGGATGGCCAGATCCGCGTCGATCCGAGCGGGGGCAATGGTCATGCCCTTGGCAAAATCAAAGGGGGATTGGTCCTTTTCAAAGGGCGCGTAGGACACGCATTGCAGGGTGTGGTGGGCAGCCAGTTCCGCCTCCGGGATCGGGCGCGGCTGGCCGATAGCACACCAGAAGCCGAAGATCGCAGCCAGGGCCAGGCCATAGGCAAGCGCGGTTTGTATAATTGTTTTCAAGATAATCACCTTTTTGGCTGGTGCGTGTGAGAATTTTCTTCTTGTACCCTGTGCGGGTTGGGCGGTCAACGGCAAAGAAGGGGCTTGGCGGGGAGGCGGTCAACTCTCGCGATTTGTGGGCAGCTCAAGGCATTCTTGGGGATTGCGGCGGTAGCGGGCCGGGTTGCGTGGGTCCTGGTGGATGATGACATCGGCCTGGGGAAAAGCGGTCATGATGGCGTACTCAACCTCATCCGCCACCCGGTGCGCCTCGGCAAGGGGCAGGCCCTGATCAAGGTCCAGATGGAGTTGGATGTGCATGGTCTGCCCGGACTGTCGGGTGCGCAGGTCGTGGATGCCGAGCACGACTGTATGGGCCAGGACGATATCGCAGATGCGCTGGCGGATTTCTTCTGGAAGTTCGCGATCCATGAGAACCTGCATGGCTTCCTGGCCGATCTGCCAGGCGCTGTAAAGGATGTACCCGGCAATGGCCAGCGCCCCCAACGGGTCCAACAGGGGCCAGCCCGAGGCGGCGAAAAACAGGGCGCAGATGGTGGCCGTGTTGGTGAGCAGATCGGTTTTGTAATGCAGGGCATCGGCACGGATGGCGGAGGAATTGGTTTTTTTGATGACAAAGCCCTGAAAGGCCAGGAGCCCCAGGGTGGCGCCAATGGCAAAGACCATGACCCAAAGGCCGACACTGACCTCTTGCAGGGGTTGCGGGTGGTGCAGGCGTTCGGCGGTGTGCATAAGCAGAAAGATGGCCGAACCGGCAATAAAGCAGGCTTGACCGAGTCCGGCCAGGGATTCCGCCTTGCCGTGCCCGAACTGGTGATCTTCGTCCGCAGATTTGAGCGAATAGCGCACGGCAAACAGGTTGATCAGCGAGGCGGCCGCGTCCATGAGCGAGTCCACCAGGGAGGCCATGACGCTTACGGAGCCGGTCATGAACCAGGCCACGCCCTTGACCCCGATGAGTACCACCGCCGTGGCGGTGGAGGCATAGGTCGCCAGCTTGAGTAACGTTGCGGTGTTCCAGGTCTTTTTTGTTCTCATGAAATGGTTTGATCCTTACTAATGGTGATCACCCGTTGCGGGAAGGGAATGCTGATCCCGGCCCGGCCAAGCTCCTTAAAAACAGCCAGGTTCACGGCATGCATGGTTTCGATGTATCGCCGGGTGGGCGCCCAGTAGCGGTAGCCGATGGCCACCGAGGAATCCCGGAAATCATCAATGCCGATCTGCGGCGCAGGCCCGCTTTTGATTTGGGGAAATCCGGCGATGGCCTGGCTGATGACCCCGATGGCCTGGACGGGATCGGCGCCGTAGCTGATGCCCACCGAGTTTTCCACAATGCGGTACTCCCCGGAATTATGCAGAATCTCCCCGACAATATGCTTGTTGGGCACGGTGATCTTTACCCCGTCTTCGGTGAGCAGGTTGGTGTGGGCCAGGGTAACCTCTTCCACCACCCCGAAGACCCCGGCCACCGTGATGGTATCGCCCACGATAAAGGTACGGCCCAGGATGATGGCCAGCCCGGCCCCGTAGTTGGAGAGCGGACCCTGGAGGGCATAGGTGGCGCCGAAGGCTGCCGCGCCGATAGCCGCGATGAACGGGGCAATGGTGATCCCGAATTTGTTTAAGGCAATGAGCACCGCAAAGGCGATCACCACGATCTTGGCCAGGGAGGACAAGAAATGGCGCAAGGTGACATCAACCCCCCGGTTTTCACAGAGCTTGGCCACGGCGGCGGCCACCCAATTGCCAAGGAAAACCCCGGCAACGAGGATGATGATGGCCCCGACCACCTGAAAACTGTAGTCCACCAGAAAGGCGGTGGCCCGGTTGGCGATGGTGTTCAGTGATTCGATCTGTTGGTCCATGGCGCGCGTCCTCTCCCGGCTGATGTATTTGCTACATCATAGCGGGATTGGGGGTTGCTGTCGAGGGGTTCAGGAAGAGGCGGGCAAGTTTGAGGGTTGCCCGGCATGGGGCTGGTGCGGTCAGTAGGGGCGTTGCCCGATCACATTTCCGGCCGGCGCGTAGTTGCACACCCAGACCTGGGAGCTATCGTCGCACACGGCTTTGGCGCAGCCGATTTCCCTGGTGCCTGCCCAGACCATCTGGGTGTAATGGCCGCAGGTTTTGCCGGGCGGCGCGCCGCAGGTGTTGCTGGCCCGAGAGTACCACGGCTGTTCAGTGGCCCAAGCGGCGACCACGGTTTTTTCCTTAATGGGTTGCGGGGTCAGGCTCCAGCTCCAGGCGCTCTTGCCCTTGTTTCTGCTGCCTGTTTTCTGGGCGCTGGCCCAGTAGAGATTCTCCCCAAACTTGCCATGGCTGTGTTGCATGGCGCAGCCGGATTTTTTGAGCTTGTCGGCCCAGGTCGTGGCTTGCCGGGCAAGGGCGTCGGACCAGCGCAATTTCTGGGCGCCGACGGTGGAGCGCAGGGCATTGTGTTCTTCCAGCATGCACATTGCATCAACGCTGCTTTTTTGCGCCTGGCTTGGGTGGGCGGAAACAAGGCCGAGGAGCAATAGCGCTGCGCTGACCACGGCAGAAGCGGTCCGACTCCGGCGGGTTATCGTCTGTTGCTGTTGCATTGACAGGTCTGGGTGATGGCCAGATCGAGGTTGCTGAAAAAATGCAGGGCCTCCGGGTCGTCCGGGTTTTGCTGGAGCCGGGCCTCGTACAGGGCAAAAAGCCGGGTGGCCACATGGGCCATCTCTTCCTCCGGCACGGAGCCCAGGGCGTTCCAGATCTCTGCCGTATTCATGGGCGGATGGTTTCCGGTTCGTTGGGGTTGGCCTCCGGCAGCCGGTCTTGTCCATGGTCGCGGGCCACCAGCATGTAGATGGAAGGCACCACGAAGAGGGTAAACAGGGTACCCACCGCCATGCCGCCCACCAGCACCAGGCCGATGGAGTTCCGGGAGGCGGCCCCTGCCCCGGTGACCAGAGTCAGGGGGAAATGCCCGGCCACCGTGGCGGTACTGGTCATGAGGATGGGGCGCAACCGGGTCATGGAGGCCTCGCGGATGGCGGCCAGTTTGGCATGGCCCTGCTCCTGAAGCTTGTTGGCGAATTCGACGATGAGGATGCCGTTTTTCGCCACCAGACCGACCAGGGTCACCAATCCTACTTGCGAATAGATGTTGAGGGTGGTGGTCCAGCCGTGGGTCCAGAAGGGGGTGTTGGGGTCGGGGATCTTCAGAAAGGTGAAGATCAAGGCGCCGAACATGGCCAGGGGCACCGAACCGGCCAGGATGACAAAGGGGTCGCGGAAGCTGTTGAACTGGGCGGCCAGGACCAGAAAGATCAGGATCACGGCCAGGCCGAAGGCAGGCAGGAACTTGTTGCCCTCGCTGCGCAGTTGGCGGGATTCGCCGGTGTAGTCAAGCACATAGCCCTTGGGCAGGACCTTGGCCGCCTCGTCTTCCAGATAGCGCAGGGCCTCGTCCAGAGGGCGCACCGAGACACCGCTGATTTTGACCGCGTTCAGCTGCTGGAAACGGTTCAGGGAACGGGGCACTGTGGAGTCCTTGATGGTGGCCACGGTGGAAAGCGGCACCAGCTGGCCATTCGGCCCGGTGATGTGGATATTTCTCAGTTGCTCCGGGTTGAGGCGGTCGGTTCGGGCGATCTGGGGAATGACCTTGTAGCTGCGGCCGGCGATGTCGAAGCGGTTGACGAAGTTGCCGCCCACCATGGCGCCTAAGTCCGCGCCTACCTGTTCCAGGCTGAGGCCCAGGTCAGCCACCTTGTCGCGGTCGATGACGAACTCTGACTGGGGCTGGTCGATCTTCATGTCGATGATGGGCGGGAAGGCGAACATCCCGCTCTGCATGGCCTTCTGCTGGATCTGTTGGGCAAATTCCAGGATCTGTGGGGCTTCCGCGGTGGAGGCCAGGATGAACTCCACCGGAAATTGGCCGCCGCCCGGGAGCGAGGGCTGCAAGACCGGGAAGATCCGCACGCCGGGCAGGGCCTGAAGCTTTTGTTGCACTTCGGGCATGATCGCAAAAACCGAACGCTTCCTCTGGTCCCAAGGCTTGGTAACCAAGCCGCTGAACCCGGAGGTGGGCTGGGTGATCTGGAAGGTGAAGTCCGTTTCCGGCACCGAGAGAAAGACCTTGTTGGCGGCAGCGGTATAGGCGCGGGTCTGGTCCAGGGTGGAGTTGGCCGCCGCGTCCACGATGCCGAAGATGACTCCCTGATCCTCGGTGGGGGCGAGTTCCTTGGCCGACATGGTGAACATGGGGATGCTGAGCAGGCTGATGACGATCCAGACCGTGTAGACTGCGGGTCTGGCTGCAAGGGTGGCGTCCAAACCCCGGCCGTATGCGGTGCGCAGCCGGGCAAAATCACGGGCGATCCTGCCTGCCAGGCCATGCTCTTCGATTCCTGGCTTGAGCAGCTTGGCCGACATCATCGGAGACAGGGTCAGGGCCACCACCCCGGAGATGGTCACTGCCCCGGCCAGGGTGAAGGCGAACTCCCGAAAGAGCGAGCCGGTGAGTCCGCCCTGGAAGCCGATGGGCGTATAGACTGCCGCCAGGGTGATGGTCATGGCGATGATCGGCCCCACCAGTTCGCGGGCACCCAGCAGGGCCGCGTCCAGCGGGGATTTGCCTTGGCCGAGGTGGCGTTCGACGTTTTCCACCACCACGATGGCGTCGTCCACCACCAATCCCACGGAAAGGACGATGGCCAGCAGGGTGAGCAGGTTGATACTGAAGCCGAAGACCTGCATCAGAAACAGGCCGCCGATCAGGGACAGGGGAATGGCCACTATCGGGATCAGCACCGAGCGGAAGGAGCCGAGGAAGAGGAAGATGACCACCATCACGATGAACAGGGTGTCGCCTAGAGTCTTGAGGACCTCGTTGATGGCGTTATCGATGTAAGCCGTGGCGTCGTAGGCGATGCGCCCCTTGAGGCCGGTGGGTAGGTCTTTTTCAATGGACGCCATTTCAGTGCGGACCAGCTTGATCACATCCAGGGAGTTGGCGTTGGGCAGGGGCCAAATCCCCATGAAGGTGGCGGTCTGTCCTGAAAAACGCACCTCTGCGTCATAGTTTTCCGCGCCGAGCGACACGTCGCTGATGTCTTCCAGGCGGACTGTGGCCCCGTCCTGTTCTCGGACCACCAGGCGCTTGAATTCCGCCACCGAACGCAGGTTGGTGTCGGCGGTGAGGTTGACCTGAATGAGCGAGCCCTTGGTCTGACCCAGAGCAGCCAGATAGTTGTTGACGGCCAGGGCCTTGCGAACTTGGGCGGGGGTGACGTTGTAGGCGGCCATGCGTTCTGGCTTGAGCCAGACGCGCATGGCAAAGGTGCGGGCGCCGAGAACTTCGGCGCGCTGTACGCCTGCGATGGAGGAAAGGCGGGGCTGCACCACCCGGGTCAGATAATCGGTGATTTCGTTCTGGGTAAGAACATCGGAGGTGAAACTGAGATAGGCCGAGGCGAATTTGCTGTCCGCCGATTCGATGTTGATCACCGGGACCTCGGCCTCGGGCGGCAGATCGCGGCGGACCTGATCCACCTTGGAGCCGATTTCGGCCAGGGCCTTGGTGGCGTCATAGTTGAGTTTCAGGCGAACGGTGATGGTGGAGACGCCTTGTGCGCTCTGCGATTCCAGATACTCGATGCCGTCGGCTGCGGCAATGGCCCGTTCCAAGGGGGTGGTGATGAAGCCCCGCACCAGTTCGGCATTGGCCCCGACATAGACGGTGGTTACGGTGACCGCCGCGTTCTCGCTCTTGGGAAACTGGCGGACATTGAGGCTGCGCAGGGCCTGCAATCCGGCAATGATGATGAGCAGACTGATCACCATGGCAAGCACGGGGCGGCGGATGAAAAGATCGGTGAATTTCATGGGTCGTGACTCAGCGGCTTAACTGTTGTTGAAATCGCAAAAAAACCGCGATTACAACGGTTATTGCTTTGTGGTTTGTTGAGTTCATGTTGCGGACCTGTGACTTTTTTGGGTTGTTGCGAGGTCGTCAACTATTGTCCGGTTTGGGATTCAGGTCGAACTTCGGGTTCAGGGCGTTGTCGATCACTACTGACTGGCCGTTGCGCAGCTTGAACACCCCGGAGCTGACCACGGTGGCCCCTGCATCCAGACCCGAAACAATGGCGACGAAATCGCCGCGCCTTTCTCCGAGGCGGACAAACTGCTGACGCACTGTCAGGCCGGGCTTGCCGGTTTTTTCGTCTTTCCGCTCTTCAACCACAAAAACCGAATCGCCGTATGGGGCGGGGAGCACGGCGGTGGCGGGAAGGGTCAGCACCTGATTTTTGCCGGGCAGCACCACGGCCACCGTGGCGAACATGCCGGGGCGTAGGTGTTCTTCCTTGTTCGCCGCAGTGGCCTGCATCTTGATATTGCGGGTGGCGTTGTCAGCCTGTGGGTTGATGGCGGTGATCTTGCCGGTCACGGTTTGGCCGGGTAGGGCGTCGGAAGTTATCCGCACCGGGAACCCCGGCTGGATGCGGGACAGCTCCTGCTGGGGCAGCATGAAATTGATGAAAATAGGGTCCATGGCCTGGAGGGAAACAATGGGCTCCCCTTCCTTGAGGATCTGGCCCA
>CAYTVV010000028.1:0-28217 GCA_964441875.1 uncultured Desulfurivibrio sp. | reverse complement strand
CTTTTATTTTTTTTTCAACCGAACAAATTGTTTGGGGCAGTATTTTCCCGATATGTCTCAGAAAACCATGATGCCGGAGAAATTGACAGGGAAAAGAAACTTGTAATAGTCGCCTGATCTTGCTAAACAAGACATGTTAATCAAGCAGTCATCCATATGAAAGCGTGAGTGTCCGCCACAATCCTATGGAATGGAGTATTAGTTAATGATAGAAAAAATCAACCTGTTCGCCCTGATCCGCAAGATGGGTAAGGCTTCCATTTTTCGGGTGTGTCCTCCTTGCCTTGCCGCCCTTTCCCGTGGATTGGCCCGCTTCCACAACCATACACAAAGACATCTGGTTATCTTCTTAAACACCACCCATTTTCTCACCATTGGTGTTTCCCTCGCCTTGGTTGTCGCTTTTTTTCTTTATGCCGTGGATGGGCAACCCATCAAGGCGGAGCTCGATGCTCACGCTTCCGGCGAAACAGGAGAATTTCTGTCCAACGTCCGGGAGATTGTCGGAGAGATCCGTCCCGGGGATTCGCTGAGTTCTTCCTTCCGCTCCAACGGGGTTGATGAAGAGGTTCGGGAGTCGGTGATCACCGCCTTTGACGGCGTGATGGATTTTCGGGAGATGAAGCCCAATGACCGCTATACCCTGACCCTTGATGACGATGGCAGTCTGGTCAAATGTCTGTACGAATCAGGCCCCCTTGAGATCCATGCCATCGAGCGCACCGCCGAGGGCGCGCTCAAGGCCAAGAAGCTTGATGTCGCCCTTGATTGCCGCACCGTGAAACTGCGGGGCAGGATCGAATCCTCCCTTTTTGCCGCGCTCAGTGCCTTTAAGGAAGAACCCAAGCTCATCTACAGCTTTGCGGACATCTTTGCCTCAAAGATCGATTTCAACACCGAAATCCGGTTTGGCGATACCTTTGAGCTGGTCTTTGAAAAATATTACAAAAACAACCAGTTTGTCGGCTACGGCAAGATTCTGGTGGCGCGATACAACAGCAAGGAAGTCGGCCAGCTCGAGGGCTATTATTTTGACCAGGGCGGAAAGACCGCTTATTTCGATCACCGGGGCAACGAGCTGGGCGAATCGTTCATCCGCTCCCCCATCCCCATGGCCAGGGTTTCCTCGGGCTTTTCCTATCACCGCCTCCATCCGGTTCTGGATATTGTCCGCCCCCACCTGGGCGTTGATCTTGCCGCGCCGACAGGCACCCCGGTCATGGCCACCTCCGACGGCCGGGTGAATTTTTCCGGCTGGAAAGGCGGCTTCGGCAAGCTGATCATTATTGACCATGGCGGCGGCTACCAGACCTATTATGCCCACCTCTCCCGCTTCGCCGACAGCATCAAGGACGGAGCCAGGGTGCAGCAAAAACAGATCATCGGCTATGTCGGTTCCACCGGTATAGCCACCGGCCCACACCTTGATTACCGAATGGCCCAAAACGGGGTGTTTTCCAACCCCTTCAATGTCAAGTTTCGCCCGCGTTCCCAGCTGGCGGGAACCCAGTTGGTTCTCTTTCACCAGGATTTGCAGTCGCTTACCCAGTTGGCCAGCAGCCTGGATGACCCCAAAGTCATTGTGGTAAAAAATGTGGTGGTGACCCCGGACACCCCGATTTCCATGCTCTAATCCCCTTGCCCTCCCCTGCCCCTTTCCATATCGTTCTGGTCGAGCCGGAGATTCCCCCCAACACCGGGAGCATTTCCCGGCTCTGCGGCGCCACGGACACCATCCTGCACCTGGTTCGGCCTCTGGGTTTTTCCACCGATGACAAGCATCTGAGACGGGCCGGGCTTGATTACTGGAAGTTTGTGGATATCCGCTACTGGGAGAGTTTCGAGGAGTTTCTCGCGGCCCAGGACGAGCTGCGTCTGCACTTTTTCACCACCAAGGTGGAGCGGTCGTACACCGAGGCGCGTTACCAGCCCGGCGATTATCTGATCTTCGGCCGCGAAACCAAAGGGCTGCCCGAGGAGATCATCTCCCTGTATCAAGAACGCTGCGCCACCATCCCCATGTCCAACCCCAATATCCGCAGCATCAACTTAGGCATGGCTGCGGCAGTGGTGCTCTACGAGGCGATCAGGCAGCGGGATTTGGGGTAGGAGCGGCCTTGACCGCGTACCGGTATTTCAGATCCTGCGTCAGCATCTTCGTAAACGTCGTATCCAGAAAATCCTTCTGGCAATCCACCCGTGTCATGCTCCCCTCACGCTGGAAGGCCATGTAGCGGCAGCCGCCAAAGCAGAGGGGCAGGTATTTACACTCCCGGCACTCCACCTCTTTTTTCCAATGGCCCAGATGATGGGTTTCCCGGTAGCCGGAGTCGATCCCCTGCCAGATATCGCCAATCCTGAACCGTTCGTTTCCGGCCCAGGTCACGCACTTATACAGGCTGCCGTCGTGATTTACGGTGAAGGCGTCCTCTACCTCCACGGCGCAGGGCTGCGGGCCAGGCTCGGCAATGGGGTATCCCCGCCGGAATACCTCCTCGCGCACATGGAGGGTCGCTTCCCGCAGCCAGGGCTCGTTCACGTTGCAACAGCCGCCATGGTAGGCATTGCCCTCGCTCACACCGTTTACCTGCATGACGATGTTGAAGTTGACCAGTTCCACCGTGTCCGGGGTGAGGCCCTGCGCGGCCAGATGGTCGAGAATGGGCGGGAAGCTCCGGTAGTTTTCAGAGGTATAGTTGCCGCCCAGGCGGATTTTGGTCTTGCCGCGGATATCCTTCAGATTAGCCACGATGGTCGCGAAGCTCGGCGAGCCGTTTTTGAAGGGACGGAAATGGTCGTGATTTTCCGGCGGCCCGTCCAACGTGACCTTGACCCCGTCCAGCCCCCACTGGTTCAGCGCCTCCACCACCTGCGGAGTGAGGAGCGAGCCGTTGGTAACCAAATCGATGGAAAGCTCGCCGCCCTGCTCTTCCACAAAAGGCTTGAGTTGCCGGGCCAGGGAGATGATCCGATTGGTGTAGAGCAGCGGCTCGCCGCCGTAAATCTGGAGTTGCAATTTCTGTTTGCCTGGCCGGAAACGCTCCTGAATGAAGGCGACCATCTGGTCCGCCGTTCTGTCATCCATGGATTTCCCGTTTTTTTGGCCGCCCTGGAAGCAGTACCTGCAAGCAAAGTTGCAGTTCATGCCCAGGACAACAGCCACGGTCAGGGTGGGATTGACCCGGTTGATTTCGTCCAGAAAGCCGTACACCGCCTGGCGCTCCTGCTCAACGCTCTCAACCAGAAAGCCCATTTCCACAAGGGGCTCGATATGCTCCGCCTCCGCCCTGCCCTGTTGCAGACGGGAAAAATCCTCCTGCGGTAGCACAATGAGGGCACCGGTTTTGGCGGCGAACAGCACCACCTGGCCGAGGTCATCGGGATGGGGGAAGAAAATCAGATATGGCGTGAGCTGCATGGCAGACTCCTTGGGGTTGCGGCAAAAACAAAAAAAGGAGGGCCGAAGCCCTCCTTTGTACAATTGCACCAGCAATGCCTATTTCGTTGCCGAGGGTACACCCTTGCAGCAGGTGGCCATTGCGGCAACAGCTTTAATATCCTTCCCTTTGCTCAACACAAGCAGTCCATTTTTCTTCATTCTTCCCTCCATAGAGTTATGGGTGATGAAACGTAAAAAAAACAAGACACATACATAGGATACCAACACCGTGATACGTTGGGCAATTAAAATCTGAACCGCATCCCTGCCTCTACCCAGCGTCCGGGGTTGGGGTATTCGTAGTCCCAGTACTGGCTGCCGTTGAACAGGTTGTGGGCGGCAAGAAAGATATCCGCGTTCGTTGTTTTCCAGGACAGCGTCTTTGTAACACTGGCATCCCAGACAAAGGTGTCATGCTTCGGATTTTCGTTGAGGTTGAAAGCATTCCACCAGATATATCGGCCAGCAAGCTGTGTCTTGACAGAAGCCGTGGCATCGTAATTCAGGGTGAGATTGGCGCTATACATCTCCGCATTGTCGAGATCATCGGTGTTCATCAGCACATAGGCGCCATTGGCGGTAACAGAGAGGTCATGCCAGGGGTTGGTTTTTGCTTCCAGATCCAGACCTTGCAATGTTTCTTTCCCCTGATTTTCCCAAAGAAGGGTGTCGTCGTTTGGAAACCATTTATCTGTTATGGCTTGGTGAAAAAGGGTGGCCTTGATCCGCAGAAAGTCTATTCTGGTTGTTTCTATCCCTGCCTGGAAGGAGTTGATGACTTCCGGTTTCAAGTTTGGGCTGGGCAGATATCCAGCAGTCCCGTATATCAACGATAGATATGGCGCTGAAAACCCTTTGGCCACGGAGGCCCGCAAAAGGGTATCCGTGGCGAGCATATAGGTTGCACCCAAGGAAGGGCTGAGAAAGTCCTTGCTGGCGGACAGGTTGTCGTATCTGACCCCTGGGGTCAGCGAGAAATTGCCCAGATTGAAGGTAACATTTGCATAATACCCTTGGCGTTCATCCTTGCCGGCAATCGGGGTTGAGCTAGCAGGCCCACCCCATTGAGGCCCGTAATCGTAATAATAGCCTAGCTCATTGCGACTCGTTTCCGCTCCAAGGGTAATGGCATACCAATCCTGATTATATGTCAGGCGGCTATTCAACGCCTCGGTCAATTCATTGTAATTATCGGTGTAATAGGCGCCGGGGAAGCCGCCAAAGAATCCCACCCCCACCAGCCCCAAGGTTTGCTTTTCTTTGATAAAATCCCGGTCATAGCGGGTTGCTTCCACATGGAGATTAAAAGCCTTGGAGAACTGGTGGTCAAGCTGCACCGCTCCCCAAAAATTACGGATATGCTCTACCTCATCGATATCCTGACTATAGAAATCTCCAGGCCTGAATGAAGGATCGCTGTACCCGCCAAAGACGTTTACGCTTGTCATGTCGGAGAGAGGGATTCGCGCCTTGGCAAAGACCGACTCCCGGTCAAAGAACCTTCTTCCCTCCAGGCCATTTGAATCCATGGCGCCGGCATGGATGAAATATCCCACCGTTCCTGCCTTGCCTGCTGCCTCTATGCTGGTTTCCTTGCTTGCGGCCTCGCCGTAACTTGCGCCGAGACTGACTTGCGGAACGGCAGTGTTTCCGGTGTCCTTGGTGATGATATTCACCACGCCACCCAAGGACGAGCCCCAGGTTGAGGAGGCAGGGCCCTTGATGATCTCGATTCGCTTGACAATGCCGAGCGGAATAAAATTGGTAAAAGCATCCCCGCCGGATGCTCCGTTGAGCCGTACCCCATCGATAAGAACCAGGGTGTGATAGGTGTTACTGCCCAAGGTGTAATGGTTTGCCGAGCTGCCAAAATCCTGTCCGAAGAAGGTCATGAACATGGCGGATTCGCGGCTGAGCACCTCGGAAACCGTATGCACATGCATACTCTCGATCTCTTCCGCCGTGATGACGGTAACGTTCTCCGCCACCTGACGCATGGGTTTGGGGGCGCGGGTGGCGACCTCCACCATCTGGGAGTCGTCGAAGTACATGGACATGGGGTTTGAGGTCCCGCCCGGTTCGGCGGCACTGCTCAGGGTGGGCAGCATGGCGAGGAGAAAAAAGGTGGTTCCGGTGGAGATACGAGTACCGAAAAAATACGGATGCGGCATATGGGCCTCCCAAGGAAAAAAATGAAATATTACGCATGATTCTAAAAGGTTATGCGCGATAGTCTGTCCCCCCCGGGTTACAGCCGGTCTCCTCGCACGCTGGGAGCCGTGATCTCTAGCTTGCGCAATGGTGCGCAAGGTTCTAGACTACAATATATGGTATGCTGTTACATTTGGTTCTCCCCTTGCCAACGGGTCGGTTTGCCGGTGAAAAAGTGTATCTTCCTCATAGCGCTGCTGCTTCTTGCCGTGTCTGCTCCGGCCTGGGCGCTGGACTGCATTTTGCTCCAGTCTTCACCGCTCAAGCCCTACGAGGAGGCCCGCCAGGGTTTTGAAAAAGTCTGGTTCGGCCAGCATCCGGCCTCGGGCCCGAAAAGCATCGGTGGCAATAGCGTAACACAGGTGCTACTTTCCGGGCAACAGGCAATAGATACTTTTTCCCTGAAGAAACAGATGCAATCTGCTCGGCTGGTGGTGGCCATCGGCGATCAGGCCCTGGAGTTCGCCAGGGAGCTTCGGGAGGTGCCGGTGATCTACCTGCTGGCGCCCTCGGCCACGGCGGCGATGCCCAAAAACTTTTTGGGCATCGAGATGCGCATTCAACCGTCCCGCCAACTGGCCGTGATCAACAAGGCGCTGCCCAAGGTCCGCGCCATCGGCGTCCTCTACAACCCGGCCCAGTCCGGCCAGTGGGTACAGGAAGCGCTGCTCTCGCCGGTGGCCTCTGTTCAGACGCTGCTGTTCAAGAAATTCGACAGCCAGACCAACGTGCCGGGGACGCTCCAGGAGCTGATCGGCAAGATCGACGCCTACTGGCTGTTGCCCGATCCGCAGCTCACCGCACCGCAGGTCTTGGGCAGCCTGCTGGAATTCTCCATGAAAAATCGTGTTCCCATCATCAGCTTTTCGGAAAAATACCTGGCGCAGGGCGCTGCCGTGGCTGTCACCTTCGACACCGTTGACATGGGCGCCCAGGCAGCCGAACTTGGGGGCCATGTCCTCCGCGACGGCCTGGGGGGAGACACCCCCGTTCTTAGTCCGCCCCGCAAGGTCAGGGTGGTGGTCAACCCCACGGTGCTTGAGCGGCTGGGCGTCACATACGCCCCCGCCGCCATCGACGCCACCTACACCCCGGAGGCCGGACGATGAACCCTCTGGACCTGCACTGGATCGGGAGAAAGTTCTGGCTGCCGCTGAGCTACCGCCTGAAGCTGTTCTTCACCTTTCTGGGGGTTCTGGTTATCTGCGGCAGCAGCCTGATTCTGCTTTTTGGCCAGATCCAGAGGCAGACTCTGCTGGACCAAACATACAACAAGGGGAAATTCATTTCCGCAGTGCTGGCCCGTAACCTGGAAACCCCTCTTTTTTTCATGAACATGAAGCAGGTCAGCGCGAATGTGGAGGCGATCCTAGGGGCGACTGATATCGTTGCCGTATTTATCTACGACAAGAACGGCGGCCTGATCTTTTCCCGTTTCGCACCGCAGGCTGGGAAAGCCGCCCCTAGGCCGGAGGAAACGGGTCGCCTCGCCGGATTCATGGCGGAACACACAACCGCCGGCGGAGAGACTCCCGGCGCCCACTGGCGTCAGGAACATTATTTCGTGTTCTGTCGGAGGATCATGACCGCCGGGCAGTCCAGCGACCAAAACTCTCTGTATTTCGACACGGGCAAAGAACCGGCCGCGGCTACCCCGTTGGGCGGCGTACAGATTGTTATCAGCCGCATCCTGTACGAACGGGGCATGGAGCAGATCATCCGGCATGCGGTGCTGATCTTTCTTTCCTTTCTGCCCATTTCCCTGTTTATGGCCCTCCTGTTGGCACGGGATGTGGTCAGACCGCTGCGCGTCATGGTCGCCTCTCTGAGAACCCGGCTGGGTACGACGGAAGAAGAAAAAAAAGAAAAAGAAAAAGAAAAAACAACCGATGAGCTTGGTCAGCTCGACAATAGCTTCAAGCAACTGGTCAGCCAGCTCGACGGATCATTCGCCACCATCGCCCAGATGAACGAGAAGCTTGAAGAAAAAGTGGTCATCCGCACCGCCGAACTCACCATGGCCATGCGGGAACTCAAGGAGGCTCAGGCCCAGCTGGTGCAATCGGAGAAGATGGGGGCTGTTGGCCAGTTGGTCGCCGGGGTGGCCCATGAGGTCAACAACACCACCAACTTCATTACCGGCGCTCTGCCTCCTTTGGGAAAACGCCTGGATGAGCTGCGCCTGATTCTGGAAGGCCATGGGGAGCAGAGCTGCCCGGATTCGGGCCGGGTGGCCGAGTTGATGCAGAGCATCGAGCTGCTCATGGGCAATATTCGGGAAGGGGCGCGGCGCACCAGCAAGATCGTCACCGATCTTAAGAATTTTTCCCGGCCCGACGACGATCTTTCTTGCCAGATAAGCATCAATCAGTGCCTGGAAAGCACCCTGGCCCTGGCTCTGCCCGAGTATAAGCACAAGATGGAGGTGATCAGGGAGTTTGCGGCGGACCTGCCCAAAGTGCCCGGCTCCCAGGGGCAGCTTAATCAGGTGTTCATGAATCTGATCATCAACGCGGTCCATGCCCAGCCGGACAAGGGTTCCCTGCTGATCCGCACCTTCAGCTCGGAGGATGCCGTGCATGTGCTCTTCAAGGACAACGGCCCCGGCATCCCCGAACATATTCAGAGGAAGATATTCGATCCCTTCTTCACCACCAAGGAGATCGGCAAGGGCACGGGGCTTGGTCTGAGCGTGTCGTTTGGCATCGTCAAAAAGCATCGGGGGACGATTCTGGTGCGCAGTGAACCGGGACAGGGCGCGGAGTTCGAGATAGTGCTCCCCAGGAATCAGGAATATTGTGCGGTACAGGTGACGAAAGTCAATAACTAAGAAGGAAGGACCGAGTATGGACAAGAAGAAAGGGCGGGTGCTGTATGTGGACGACGAGGAGATCAATCTGATCAATTTTCGGGAAACATTGTGTGATGATTTCGAAATCTTCACGGCCGATTCCGGGCAGGCGGCGCTGGCCCTTCTTGGACAGGAGGGAGAGATGGCCCTGGTAGTCTCCGACCAGAGGATGCCGGGGATGAGCGGCATCGAGCTGCTGGCCAAAATCCGGGAGGCGTACCCGGACACCATCCGGATGATCATCAGCGCCTACACCGAGGTCCATGAGCTGATCGAGGCCATCAACAAGGCGGAGGTGTACCGCTATTTTGTTAAACCCTGGAAGGAGGAGCAGCTGCGGCTTACCATCGGCAACGCGGTGGGCACCTATGCTCTGGGGCAGGAGATTAAAGAGCTTGTTGCTCAACGCAGAAAGGAGTTGGCGGAGCGCATCCGGAGCTTTGAGGGGGCCAAGGGATGAACAACCGGGCGCGTCTGT
The DNA here is from genome assembly GCA_964441875.1 of uncultured Desulfurivibrio sp. Lineage (GTDB taxonomy): Bacteria > Desulfobacterota > Desulfobulbia > Desulfobulbales > Desulfurivibrionaceae > Thiovibrio. The sequence goes on along the minus strand of CAYTVV010000028.1, from coordinate 19,238 downwards.
TGTTCATCGATGACGAGGAGGTCAACCGGAGCAACTTCCAACAGACCTTTGCGGAGGAATATGAGATACTGCTGGCCTCTTCCGGGGAGGAAGCCTTGGAGATCATAGCCCAAGAGGACGGGCTTGCCCTGATCCTCTCCGACCAACGCATGCCGGGTCTGTCCGGGGCCGAGGTTCTGGCCCGGGCTCGGGAGCTTGCTCCCCACACGGAACGGATCATGATCACCGGCTATTCCGAACCGGACGATATCATGGCCGCGATCAACCAGGGCCATGTGTACCGTTATATCCTCAAGCCCTGGGCCAGCGGAGAGCTGCGCATCGCTATCATCCATGCGGTGGAGCGGTATCAGCTCAGACAGGAAAACCGGGCTTTGCTTCTAGCCTTGGAAGCAAAAAACGCCGAACTTGAGGAGTTGGTTTGTTCCCGGACACGGGAGTTGAAAAACCTTCAGAGCCTGCTGCCCATTTGCTCCTATTGCCGGAAAATCAGAGACGACAGAAACGCCTGGCACGAGTTGGAGGCTTATTTGCAGCAGCACAGCGATATTCTCTTTACCCATGGCATCTGCCCGCACTGCTACGACAAGGTGATGGCGGAAAATACGCATTTGCTCCGCGAGTCGAAGAGCAAGGGGGAGTAAGAAGCTTAAGAGCTTGTCCGTAAACAAGCTCTTAAGCTTCTCTCTGCGCCAGGTTCAAGGCCAATCGTGCAGTCCGGGCCGAGGCCCCTGCCCCGCCCAGCCGTTCCCGGACCTCGGCAAGACCTTCCAGCATGCGGATGCGTTCCGCCTGATTCGCAACAAGGCGCACGGTGGCGTCGGCAATTCTTTCGGGCACCGCCTCATCCTGGAGCAGCTCCGGCACCACCTCCCGCCCGGCCACCAGATTGACCAGAGAGGCGTATTGGACCTTGATCAAGCGCCGCCCCAGAAAATAGGTGAGCGGCGAAACCCGGTAGGAAACAACCATGGGCACGTCCAGAATGGCCAGCTCCAGGGAAACCGTGCCCGAGGCCGCCATCACTGCGTCGCAGGCGGCCATGAGCTCGTAGCGGTTCTCTCGGATCACCCGCACCTCTACCCCCGCCTCGGCCAGGCCATGGGCCAGAAGATCATCCTCGCTCAGGGTCGGGGCCAGGGGCAGGAGAAAAACCGGTTCGACCAACTGCGCCTGCATCAGTTTTGCCGCGGCCAGGAAGACCGGGAGCATCCCGGCTATCTCCCGTTTTCGACTGCCCGGCAGGATGCCGATTACCTGGCTGTCCGGGGCAATGCCCAGGGATTGCAGAAACTCCGCTCGCGGCCTGGCGGCGTGCACCGTGTCCATGAGAGGGTGGCCCACATACTCCACCTCCATCCCGCGTTTTTGGTAGAAATCCTTTTCAAAGGGCAGGATCACGGCCATGCGATCCACCAGTTTCTTGATGGTTTTGACCCGCCCGCTGCGCCAGGCCCAGACCTGGGGGCTGATGTAGTAGAAGACCGGGATGCCCAGTCGCTTGGCTTTTTTAGCCAGGATCAGATTGAAATCGGGATAGTCGATGAGGATCAACAGGCGGGGCGGCTGTTCTCGCAGCCGTTTTTCAAGGGCTTGCATGGCCTCGCGGATGAAGCGAAAATGGCTGATGACCTCGACGATGCCCACCACGGCCAGTTGCGAGGAATCGTAGAGAATCTCCACCCCCTGGGCGGCCAAGGCCGGTCCGCCGATGCCGCAGACGGCAAGATCAGGGGCTTGCTCCCGCATGGCGGCGATGAGCTTTGCCCCGTGCATGTCGCCGGAGGCCTCGCCGGCCACGATCATGATCAGCAAGGGGGCTTCCATGATTGGCTCAACCATGGAACAGCTGGCGATGGGTGTCGGCATGTTCTTTGATTCGGGCCATGATCTCCTGGGCCACGGCCAGGGCCAGTCGTCCTTCCCGGCCGGAGACCTTTGCCTGGGTCCGGTTGCGGACATTCTTGACAAAATCCTTTAGCTCCATTTCCAGGGCGTCCTGATGCAGGTAGCAGGAAGAGATGATCTCCTCCTGGGGCATGCCGTTGGCGTCCAGCTCCTTGCCCGGCTTGATCACGGTGATCTCTTTCTTGCCGTAATCAACCGCCACGAAGGAATGGGGCTGGAACACCCGGAGCCGCCGGATATTGTCCTTGGAGATGCGGCTTACGGTGAGATTGGCGGTGCAGCCGTTTTCAAAGATCAGGCGGACATTGGCGATATCCGTGGTCTGGGTGAACACCGGCATGCCCACCGGATGCATGGAGGCGATGGGTGATTTGACGATGCTTAAGACAATGTCGATGTCGTGGATCATCAGGTCGAGGACCACGTCGACATCAAGGCCTCTTGGCTTGAAGACATGGATTCGGTGCGACTCGATGAACAGTGGTTGGGTGAGGTGTTCGGCCATGGCCAGTACGGCGGGATTGTACTGCTCGATATGGCCGACCTGAAGGATGCGCTGCCCCTTGTCGGCCAGGGCGATGAGATCGTCGGCCTCGGCCAGCGTGGTGGTCATGGGCTTTTCCAGCATCACGTCCTTGCCTGCCAGGAGACAGACCCGGGCCACTTGGTGGTGCAGGCTGGTGGGCACCACCACGCTCACCGCATCGACCTGATCGAGCAGCGCCTGATAATCGGCAAAGGCGGTGGTATTACAGGCTGCGGCAACCTCGGCGGCGTAGGCCGGATTGAGATCCGCCACCCCCACCAGCTCCACTTCCGGGTTTGCCATGTACTTTTGGGCGTGGAACTTGCCGAGATACCCTACCCCGATCACCCCGATGCGTGTCTGTGTCATATTTTTTCTGCCTGTGAGCTTGAATTTCCTGAGAAATTACGCCATTGCGCCCGAACTGACAAGGTAAATCTGCCGCAAAAACCGTCTGCCGTGGGTAGGGTTCCCGGTAGAACCACAAGGAGCGCTTTTCTTGAATATAGTTTGGCAAATCCAAGGAAATCAATTTATAGGCTCGACAAGTTGTGCTAGTATCCCTGTTGATATATTACAGAGCTGCCAGGCGCGTTTTTTATTCCCGCCCGCAGCCAATCCTAGCCATATGCCGGTCGCCAGCGGCCCAGCCTTCGATACTCTATGAAACTGCCACGCATCTCCAACCCGCGCCTCAGAAACAGGATCATCCTTGCCTGCGCCATTGTCGGACTATTAGGGGTCCTTGGCCCGATAGTGCTGCTGCCGCGGTTTGTTGACCTTGACGCCCTCAAAGCGCGGATGAGCACCCAGGTAAATGCCAGACTGGAGGGTGCTCTGCAAACCGACCGTCTGGAATGGGCCTGGCTGCCTCTGCCCCATCTTAACCTGCGCAACACCCGTTTTGCCAGCGAAGAGACCGCTTTGGTCGCGCCCATGGCCAAGGTGTATCCGGATTGGTGGTCGTTATTCCGTGGCAAGGTTCGGATCGGCACGGTTGTTTTGGTGAACCCGGAGATCAGGGTGAAACGGTTTCCAACCGCGCTCTCCGAACCTCCTGATCCCGAACTTGCCGGCCTGAAAATTGTGATCCGCAATGGGACATTGCAGGTTGCCGCCAACAGTCAGTGGCCTGTTCTGCGCAGCAAGGATTTCACCATGAAAGCCCTGAACGGCAGTGTGGCGATAAGCCTTGCCGCCGTTGATTTTGATCTGTCCGGCAAGCCTGCGGATGGTGAGCATCTTGCCGTATCCGGGGAGTATCTTCGGGAGGATGCATCCTACCGAATGAAGTTTGCCTGCCGCAATTTCAATCTCCATGAAATATTTTATTCCTTTGCCCAGGGCAAACTCACGCCCGCCGATTCCCCGCTCAATCTCAGCGGCAGCCTTGAGGGCCGCGGGTTTGACAAAATCACCGGCAAAATCGAGGGCGATGCCCCCTGCCTGCTGGCATTTCCCAAGGATAAAAAAATTCTGCTGAACTGCGGGTTTGTCGATCTGGCCTTTGTCAAGGATGGCGACGATCTGCTGTTGACGCTCAATGAATTTGAAATGCATGAACCAGGGCTCAAACTCGCCGGTACGGTGCGGCGTTCCGCAGGCGATGCGGCAGGCGCCGCGCCGGTGTGGCAGATCGACCTCAAGGGCGAGGATCTTGATCTGACCAAGATTCGTGAGGCGGTTCTCTCCATGTGGGGGGAGAACGAGATCGCCAAAAAGGTGGGCGACATAGTGCAGGGCGGCATGGCGGGCAAGGCCAGCTACAGCTTCAAGGGCACGGCGGCTGATTTTCATTATGCCCGCAAGATGTACGTCATTGCCGAGGAGATCGACGCCACCGTCAAAATCCCGGAGGGAGAGCTGCTTCTCACCAATACCAAGGGCAAGATGCGGATCGAAAAGGGCTTGCTCATCGTGGATGCCGAGGAAGGCAGGATGGGCAACAGCCGCGGTAAGAACGGCCACTTGGTTCTGGGGCTGCCGGATGATGATTTCACCTTCAAGCTCGATGTTGACCTTGACGCCGATCTGGCTGAACTTCCAGATGTTTTGAAGCGTCTCGTCGCGCACCAGCCCTTTCAGGATGAACTGGCCAAGTTCAGCGGGGTCTCGGGCCGGGCTACAGGCCATCTGCATCTGGGCGATCACCTGAGGAATTTCAAGGTCGCCCTTGAGGTTGCCACCATGGCGGGCAAGGGCCGCTATGCGCCGCTGGCCTGGGATTTCGCCGTCGCGGGCGGGGGGATGACCATTGCCCCGCCTCTGGTGCAATGGCGGAACGTGCGGGGCGCCTATGGCCCCCATGTGGTGAAAAAGGCAGCCGGGCAGGTGCGTTGGCCGGACGATACCCTTCTGGAGGTAACCCAGCTTGAGGCAGTGCTGGCCGCGAAAGAGCTGGAAAAGGAAGACCTCTCCTATTTCAAGGAGATAAGCGGGGCTCTGCACGAAAACATCACCCGAGCCGATGGCAGGATTGAGCTGCGGAATACCACGCTCTCTGGGAAGGCCTCGGAACCCAAGCTGTGGAAGGCGGACACGGATTTTCTTGTACAGAATCTTGCCGTGGAAACGCCATTTTTGCCCGAACCGATTCGAATAAAACAGGGAAAGGGGCATTTTTCGAACACCGCAATCACCGTTGTCAATGCCACTGGTTCCGTCTTCGGCGATTCCTTCACCCTGGGCGCCTCCTTGACCCATCAGGCTCTCACCGCGTTGCGCGGCAAGGTGTCCCTACAAGGAAAGGTCGGACAGGGCTTGGGGCAGTGGCTCAAGGATCGCCATCTTGTTTCCCCTTCCCTTTTCCCGCATCTCCCCTTCCAGGTTGAATCCTTGCAGATCGATCTCCAAGAAGGAAAAACCCATGCCAAGGGCCTGATCCGGCCGGAGGGTACTCTATTCAGCAGCCCCCCAAAGGCTGATTTTTCCCTGGAATTCGCCAAGGACGACCCTCTGAAAATGGCGGCCCATGTATACGGCGGCAAGGAAGACGCCACGATCACCCTGGATTTTCTGGACAACACCAAGGAAACCTTTCTCTTCTCCTGGAAAGGGGAATTATCCAAGCAAACCGTTGATCAGCTGCTGGAGCGAAAAAACCTGCTCCGGGGCAAGATTGCCGGAGATTTTCAGCTCTATCTGCCTTTAGACCCAAACAAGGTGGCCTTCAGCGGGCAGCTTGAAGCCACGGATCTGCGCTGGTTCATGGATGAGGAGGCCGAACGCTTTGTTGATATTCAAGAGCTTCGTCTGGCAGGGGTTGGCAAGGATCTCAAGGTGAAACGCCTGGCCTGCGCTTTTAACGACAAGGAATCCATGGTGGTCAATGGGCTGGTTTCGCGGGTTGCCACCGGGCTTGCCCTGAAGCTCGATCTTGCCTCTCCGGCGCTTTCCAAGAAAACACTGCTCGATTTACAGGACGACCTGAAACGGCTCAAGGACAGGGGCCGCAAGCCAGCTTCTTCCGAGGAGGCCCAGCAGCCCCCCCCCTGGAATATCACCGGCACCGTGGTCTTTGATGTGGATGAATTCACCTCCGGCCCCAAGCCTGAGGAGACTGCGCCTTCCACCTTGGTCTGGCAGCCGTTGCAGGGCGAATTCAGGATTCATCCCCAGTGGAGGATGTCCGCGCTCATAACCAATGGCCGGCTCTGCTGTCTGGACACCACCGGCGAATGGTTTTCCACCCCCGAGCTGGGCACAAGCCATTTTTCCTTAAACAGCGCCTGCCCCACCCCGCCTCGGTTTGAAACCGTGCTGCCCTGTCTTGGCTATCCGCAGGATATCATTGAAGGCGAATTTTCCCTCAATGGTCGGCTGGAGGGGATGTTGAACAACTGGAAGGACGGGAATCTACAGATCGATTCCCATCAGGGGCGTATTCTGCGCATGAAGCTTCTTTCAAAGATCTTCAGTGTGGTCAATATCACGGATCTGTTTAGCATGGGCCAAGGGGGGGATGGCGCCGGGACGTCTTCCAAGGGCTTTCCCTACACGGATCTTCATTTGAAGACCCATGTGAAAGACAACGACTTGATCATCGACGAGGCGGTGGTGCGCGGCGAAGGGCTCAACCTCTTTGCCAGGGGCAAGATGAATCTCAGCACCTTCGAGCTGGATGTCGTGGTCATGATCTCCCCGTTTAAAACCCTTGACGCCATTGTCAGCAAGGTGCCGCTGGTGGGTCGGGTCATTGGCGGGGAGACCGCCACCCTGGTCACCTTCCCGGTCGGGGTAACGGGCAAGGCCAGCGACCCTCAGGTTACGCTTCTGCCGCCGAGCGCGGTGGGCGAGGGTCTGGTGAATATCGTCAAAAGAACGCTGCTGCTGCCGTTTCACATTCTTTCCCCAATGTTACCCGAGGCGGCCCCGGAGCCTGCACAGAAGCCGTAGTGAGACAATGTGGGGATATGCATGAAAGAATTTGTCCGGCTGATGAAGGCGCTGTCCGACCAGAACCGAGTCAAGATCGTCACGATGCTGGGAGAGCGGGAGCTGTGCGTCTGTGAGTTGACCGCGCTTCTTGGCGTGGCTCAGCCTACGGTATCCAAGCATCTTCGTATTTTGGAAGATGCCGGGCTGGTTTCCTTCCGCAAGGAGGGGAATTGGATCATCTACCGGCTGAACGCCGAGTGCCGAGACCAGGCCCGAACCATACTAGGCCTGGCGGGGCAGTGGTTGGACAACGCCCCGGAGATACAAGGGTTGCGGCAGAGATTGCCGGAGGTTCAGCATCTGCGGAAAATCATACCCTAGCCAAGGCGAAAAAGTCTTTTCAGCCAGCCGCCTTCCAAAGAGGGGTGGATGGCGAGAAAAGCGTGCAGCCGCGCAATGTTGGGGTCTTCCGGGGGAACGAGAAATTCCAGCCCCAGCTCAAAGTGCTTGGCCGGGGCGGAAAGAACATGGTCGAACCAGACGGGATGGGCGGGAATAACAAGCCTGTCGCCCTCTTCTCTATCGATCACTTCGAGATGGATGACCTTGTGGGGATCATCGTTACAGGCATAAAAAAGATGGTAGTTGCCGGTGCGGATGTGGGGAACGGACAGGCGGGCGCCGTAGAGCGAGAGGTCAACCAAGGCGCCAATAACAGGGTCGGCAAGAGCCAGCCTGTTTTTCGTGTCCCGCAGGATAAGCGTGACCGCCATGCTGACGTTGAACCGTGTCGCCCGCCGATGTTCTTGGCCCATACAAATTCGCCCCAGAGGGGAAGTTCCCCCCTTGTCGTGTAATGCCGCCGGTCCTCCCCTGAAATTCTGTTTTTAGAATATTACTGTAACACGTTGATGTCAAAGAATTTTTTTCCGGGTGGTATCCGGCAGGCATTCCGTCATTCCGGCGAAAGCCGGAATCCAGTCAGTCTTTTCAGGTAATAGCGACAAGGCTGGACCCCGGCCTTCGCCGGGGTGACGATTTTTTTAGTTCATCTTTTTGTCCTGCATTTCCTTGAGCATCTCGCTGATCAACTGGCCGTTGGGCGCCGTGGCCATTGGGTTGAGGCTGACCAGTCCTTGCCAGGCGGCAATACCGCCAGGCTGATCCTTGAGGTCGTAGAGCAAAACAATTCCCTTGTTGAACCGGGCGGTTTCATGCTTGGGATTTGCCTGAATCGCTTTGTCAAAAGAAGCGACGGCCTGCTGCGAATTGCCCGCCCGTCGGTACATGACCCCGAGATCGGTGAGCACATCGGCATTGTTCGGAGCCAGGGCCAGGGACTTGTTGTAGGCGGTGATCGCCTTGTCCGCCTGGTCGGAGTCAAAATACAGATGGCCAAGGTTGGTCCAGGCCTCGGCGTTGTTGGGGTTTTTCTGCACCTCAAGCTCAAGCTGCAACAGAAGCTGGGTCTGCTCGGCAGTGAGTTTTCCGGCCTGGGCTTCCGGCTGGCCTGCGGCAACCTTGACCGCTCCCCCACCTGCCGGAGTCTTGTAGATGCTGAAAACGATCCCAGAGAGAAAGCCGATGATCAGGCAGCCAAGGCCGATGAGAAGCACGATTTCTTTTTTAAAGCCGCCTGCGGGAGATTGCTCGGGTTGTGCTGCCATGAGGTGAAGCCTCCTTTCTGGATTGAGGGTTGAATATTTTTTTGACAAGGTCAAATCATGCCACGCTTGTCTGACACGCACGGCAGGATAAATGTTCCGTAAAAATGCATGATTCCGTTATGTCCCCAGCTCATGCACCTGGAGCCCGGAGATTGGGGCGAGTTGAATCGCCTCGTCAACGATCCGGCGGTGGTGGGTAAAGAGAATAACCTGGGTCTTGGCGGCCAGCTCACTCAGGATCTTCAGCGCTGCTTTGGACCGGGCGTCGTCGGCGTTCACCAGGATGTCGTCAAGGATGAATGGCATGGGCTCATGGCTTGCCAATCGCCATTCCAAAGAGGCCAGGCGCAGGGCGAGATAGAGTTGGTCCCGGGTGCCGGAGCTCATCCGCTCCACCAAAACCCTGGCGCCGTTTGGCCGTGCCCCCACCAACACCGGCTCGCCCTGGTCATTTTCATCGGTCAGCAATCCGGCAAAGGAGCCCAGGGTGAGTTCGCTGAAATAACGGGAGGTGATGGCCAGGATCGGGGTCTGGTTTTCGCTGCGAAACCGCTCGATCTCGCTTTTTAGAACATGCCCGGCCACCTTGAGTTGGATATAGCGCTCCGCCAGCCGCCGGAGTTTGGCGAGCAACCGGGCGCCCTGCTCCGCCGCTTCGGCGGCCTTGGCATTGCCGTCCATCTGCCGGAGCTGGTTTCTTTTTTCTCCGATGAGCACGTTGAGCCGCTTGCCTTCCGGGGCCAATTCCTGCTCGATTTCCTGGCCAAGCCGGGCGATTTCTTCAGGAAGTGCATCCGGGTCGATTTTTGCGGCCTGGAGTTCCAGATCGGCAAGGGAAAGGCCGTCCGCGCCTTCGAGCAAAATCTTCTCGGTTTGCGTGAGACGGTCTAACAGACTGCGGTATTGGGCCGAGCGTTTTTCCGCTGCTTCCAGTTCCTCCGGCAAAACCTTCCCGGCCAGGCGGCAGAGTTCCGCAAGCTGATGCCGGGCCAGAATCGTTTCTTCCGCCAGACGAAGCTGCTCCTCGGTGGCCTCATGTGTTTCCTGGGTATACCGGGCGTGGAGGGTGCGGTCGTTTCTTGCCTGATTGAGCAGGGTCTTGAGCTGCGCCACGATCTGCCCGGCCGGTTGCCCCATGAGCGCAGGGGCAATTTTCTGCGCCAGGGCCAGAGCCGCCTCCTCGAATCGCCCGGCGTCACGGTCGATGCCCTCAATCCGTTTGCGAAGCTCGTCGGCCTCTTTTAGTCGGGCAAAACAGGTGTGCAGATTTTCCAGCACATCCCCGGCCTCGGCAGGGTGGATCTGCCGGTCGCCGCCAAGGCTGCCAACCACCTCCTGCCACTCCTGCCGCCAGAGCCCAAGCTCCTCGGTGAAGCTGGCCTTCTCATTTTCCGTCTGGAGGTGTTCCCCTTCCAGTGCCGCTTTCTTTTCAAAAAGCTTCTGTCGCCGCTCTTCAATGGCCGTCAGCCGCTCCAGGGCATCCTCAACCTGGAGCAGGAGCGGCTCAAGTTCATGAGTCTGGGCCGGGGTGTGTTCCCCAAGCTCGGCAAGTTCCCGGAGCAGGGCCGCGTTGATTTTCTCCTGCTCCGAGCTTTTTCTTTCCAGCTCGACTTCCTTTGTCTGCAATTCCTCCGCGCTGAGTCGGAGCGTGGCGGTCCCGCTGAGCCAGGCCAGCATCTCTGCCGGAGAAAGGGGAATGATTGCGCAGGGCTGCCACAGGCTGCGCCACTCCGTCTCCATGGCCGTACAAGCCAGGCCGAACTGGGCCGCCTTGCTTTCCAGTTCGGCCAGCGTCCCTTCGAGGTTCTGCTGCTCTGCCCGCAAGGCTGCAAAGGCCTGGACCCGGTCTGCCTCGCGGCGGAGACGATCCGCCAGCGTATCCGCCAGGGCCACTTTTTTTTCATAGGCCTCGGGCAGGGGCAGGTCCTGGCCAAAGGCGGCATCTTCTCCGGCCAGGTCTTCGCCTTTGAGCCACTGGCGGCGGAGCAGCTCCCAACCCTTGTCGCGCTGGGTTCTAATCAGGACAAGCTCTTCTTCCGTGGGCGCGTTTCCGGATGTTTCCCGCTGGCGGATATCGGCCTGTACCTCGGTCAGCCTTCTGTGCAGGCGGTCCTGTTCCTGTTGGCTTTCCCTCTGTCGTGCCGTCTGTTCATTAAAAATCGCTTCGTATTTTCGCACTGTTTCCGACAGAGGGAGTGGCAAGGCCAGGAAATCCGCAAGACTGCCGGACCAGAGGGGCAGCCGCTCCAGGGCCTGAAGGCAGGTGCGCCTTTTTTCTTCTATAATCCTGGTCTTGTCCGCCAAGTCCGCATCGAGTCCTCCGGCTTTTCTGGCCATCCGCAGGGCCTGGCTCAGTCCTGCCGTGTTTTTGGCCAACGGCAATCCGGCCAGCTCCCTGTCGATCTTCTCCAGTTCCCCGCTAATCTCCAGCAGTCGTTTTCCGGTTTGGCCCAGGCCCTGCTGCAAGCCTTCGTGCTTGGCTGCCAGATGCCCGATGATCTTTCGCCTGCCGGAAACAGCCCGGAGGGTCTCCACCTGCTCCAAAGAGATATCCTGCCGCACCAGTCTGAGAAGATCGGCAGCCTCCCCCTTGTTGCTGATCCGCATGCCTTCAAGACGGGGCCGGTCTTCCCTGCCCTTTTTGTATTCTCCCAGGCGCTGGTGCAGCTCCTCAATGGCATCTTCCGCCTCAAGCACTGGCTGACGGGCGAAAACAGCCGTTATTTTTTCCTGCATCTCCGTGAGTTTAGCCGCAACAACGGTTTCCTTGTGGGTCAAGGTGTGGAGCGCCCTTTCGATCTCCTGGCGCCGGGAGGCAAAATCATCGGGCAGCTCCACGACCTGGCCCATTTCGGCAAGTTGCTGCCGGAGCGCATTGCGTAGGGCAAGCTGGGGCAGCAGTTGCCGGATGCGTTCCAGTTGCCGCCTGCGCCGGTCTTTTTGCCCATGTAGTTCTTCGATGGCCTTCAGGGCAACCTGCGCCGCATGCAATCCATCGTTGAGTTCGTGCCAGTCCCGGCTGGAAAGCGAGGTATCCCGCACGATCTTCTGGGTTTCCTTGTAGGCGGCCAGGGCCTCGTTGATCTCCCGTTTTGTCCCACGCGCCGTGAACAGGGCCTCGGCCTCGCTTTCCAGTCCGGCAAGCACCCCGCGCAGGGAAGAGATTCCTGCGCCTGCCGAGAACAGGGCCTGGCCCACCTCGCCTTTCTGGGCCAGAATATCCTCGCCGCCTTTGATAAGATCCTCGTGGGTCAGACCGTAGAGCGATTCAAAAACCGTCTGCTCGGCGATGGGCAGAAAGGCGGCCAGTGTCTCGGCGGCAAGCGGGTTGCCCTGCGGATCAAGGATGTCCGCTTTTCTCTTCTTGCGCCGGAAAAAAGCCAGCTCCCGGCCATCTTCCGCTTGCAGGCATCCGCCCACCGATAACTGGTCATTGGCATGGAGGAAATTATCCAGGGTTCGTTCGGGAAATCCGAAAAGCCAGGCCTTGAGCGCTCTGAGGGTGGTGCTTTTCCCTGCCTCGTTGGGGCCGTGCACGATGTGCAGGCCAGGGCCTAGCTCCAGGGTACGGTCGGTGAAACGGCCAAAAGCCTTGAGTTCGAGTCGGGTAATCTTCACCGGCTTCCCCCCTGCCCCAGCAATTTGGCGAGGAGCATTTCCTTGATCTCTTCGCCGAGGCCGCTGGCCTGCGTCGGGGGATCATTGGAAACCAGTCCGCCTTCATGCAGAAGTTCCGGCGGCAGTTTGCTCAGCAGCACCCCGATTTCCGGCACCAGCTCCGCAAGCGCTGTCGGCGCAAAATCCAGACAATCAATGGCCCGGACCATATCCGCCATGGGCGTTTCCTCGCCGAGGTCTGCCGCAAGCGCCACGGGCCGCTGGGTGGCAAACTGCACCTTTTCCAGCCACAGCTCGCCGAGCCCTGCGGCAAGGCCGCGAAATTCCTCGGTCAGGGCTGCGGAATCACGGTGGAGTTCGGCATGGACCGGGCTTGTTCCAACCAGTTGCAGGCGAATCGCCAGGGGCCTTCCCTCGGCCTTGGCCTGTTGAGCCTCCATGGCCTGCCGCACCGCGTCGATGGTCAGATCCACTGTGGCGCAGTCCGTAAGATCAACCCGGCACAACAGCCAGCGCAGTACATCAAGATCGCGGTGCTCGACGGCGGTGATGCGCCCCTCCTCCACCCGCACCAGGGTGGCTCCTTTTGCTCCGGTCTCATGGATATGTCGGCCCTGGATATTGCCGGGAAAAACGATCCAAGGCGATCGGCTCACCTCCTCGCGGATGTGGACGTGACCAAGGGCCCAGTAGTCGTAGCCTTTGGCCTTCAAGTCGTCGAGGGAGCACGGGGCATAGGGTTCATGGTTCTGTCTGCCGGTGAGAGAAGTGTGGAGCAGGCCGATGTTCAGATAATGCGGGAGAGCCTGGGGGTAATTGCGGGCAATATTTTCGGCCAGGGCCCTGGTATGGTAGCCCTGGCCGTGCAATGCAACCCCGAGCGGTTCGATGGTTACGGTTTCGGGCTGTTTTGTGGAAAAGAGATGGATATTGTCCGGCAGACGCAGGGCTTTGGTGATCTGGCTTGCCGCATCATGGTTGCCCGAGGTCAGGAAGACCCGGATATTTTCCTTGCGCAGCCGGGATATCCGGTCGATGAAATACAGGCCGGTATTGTAATCCTTCCAGTCGCCGTCGTAGAGATCGCCGGACAAAAGGACAAAGGCGACCTGCTCCTCAATGGCCAGATCGATCAGGTTGTCGAATGCCCGCCTGGTTGCCTGGCGGAGTTGGGCAACCGGTGCGTCGGCATAGCCCTCCAGGCCGCGCAGCGGGCTGTCGAGATGGATATCCGCGGCATGGAGAAAGGTGAACATGGCTTATTTGACCAGGAGGGGGATGGTGAGAAAGGAGCCGCCGCCGGCCAGGTTCCCGCCAAGGACCAGCAGAAAAATATTGAGCACGGAAAAATCCTGCATCCAACCTCCCGAAGTCATTGACTTTAACCCTTACAGCTTCTCTCTGTACCATAGGCCTCGCCAATATGCCAGTAAACATTGAAACGCCCCAAGAGCCTCCTTTCTTCTTGACATGGGGCCTGCCGGGCAGATATCAAGAGGCTTCCACACAACGAAGACAAAGGCGATCCGGGAGAGGTTTATGGATAGGCAGGTGGCAAGGCAGTTGCAGCAGTTTCTTGAGGAAGACATCGGCCAGGGCGACATCACCACCGATTCGGTATTTTCACCGGATCAGGAGGGACAGGCTGTATTTGTCGCCAAGGAAGACTTCGTGGTGGCCGGACTCGACGAGATCGCCCCCCTGGTCTTCACCACCCGCAACCCCCGCATTGTCTGTACGGCTCTAAAAAAAGACGGCGAAAGAGCCCTGCAAGGCGAGCACATCTTTTCCGCGCAGGGTCCGGTGCGGGATCTCCTCAGCGCCGAGCGCTTGGCCCTCAATCTGGTCCAGCGGATGAGCGGCATCGCCACCCTAACCGCCGCTTTTGTCCGCGAGGTCGAGGGGCTGCCGGTGAGGATCATCGACACCCGTAAGACCACCCCCGGCTTGAGGGCCATGGAAAAATACGCGGTTCGGGTCGGCGGCGGCCACAATCACCGCTTCAGCCTGGCCGACGGCATCCTGCTCAAGGACAACCATATCGCGGCCTGCGGCTCCATTACCCAGGCGGTGCAGACCCTTCGAGACAAGGCGCCGCACACCCTGAAAATCGAGGTTGAGACCGAAAACCTGGCCCAGGTGGAGGAATGCCTGGCCTGCGGGGTCGAGATCATCATGCTGGACAACATGGCCCCGGCCCTGATGCGTCAGGCCGTGACCTTGATTGCGGGCCGTGCCTTGGTGGAGGCCTCCGGCGGGGTGAATCTCGCCAATGTCCGAGAGATTGCCGAGACCGGGGTTGATCTTATCTCCGTGGGGGCGCTCACCCATTCCGCCAGGGCCGTGGACATCAGCATGCGTCTGAGTGTCTAGCTCAGAAGGTCATGGTCAGCGAATGGGTCAGGATGGAGACATTCTCGGTCTGGCTGTCGTTGAGGTTTGTCTCGGATTCGAAGTAATCCCCGGTTTCAAGATACCCGAAATGGGCCTCGTAGCTTAGGTTATCGAGCAGTTTGTAGGCCGCCCCCAGATTGTACTCCCTGCCGTATTCATCATCCTTGTCGGCAATATTGACCTTGTCCGCCTTGCCCCAGGCAACGGCGCCGTGCAGGGTCAGGCGGTTTGAAACCGCACAATCAGCCGCCAGCACCAGGGCATGCACGCCGTCCCGGCTCATGGCCGTGGTCTGACCGCTGAAAACATCGTTGTTCAGCATGCCGGTATGACGACCTGTGAGGATGTACAGAGGCTCGAATCGATCACCGGTGCCGTTGCCGCCAAGGGCATTTTCAATGTCTCCGCCGTTGGCTGCGGTGGCATTCCGATCCTGCCCCGAGGCGTAAAAGTACATGAGGCTGGGGGTCAGGGCCTCGAATCTGCCGCCGACCTGGAGCATGCCCGCCCAGGAATCATAATCGCGATTCTTGAGACCAGTTTCCACATCCTGCTTCACCGAACCGAAAAAATGGGAGAGCTCGCTGTTGACAAAGTAGTTCTCCATCTTGTACTTGCCATAGGCAATCACCGCCTGCTTCCGGTCGGCCTTGGTGCTGGTGGTCATATTGTTGTAGTAGCCATAGTGGATGCCGGAATCCAGGCTGTTGGTCGTGTAATATAGCCTGGCTACATAGACATCGAAATCCGTGTCGCCGGCACCTGGGGTTGCCTGAAAATTGTCGGTGTTTTTTAAGGTGTAGAGCAGAACGCTCCAGGGTTTTTCCACAAAACCGGGCCACCATGCGACCTGGTCGGCACGGTTGTCAAAATCCATGAAATTTGTGCCGTACTGGTTAACCGACCCCCGGCCAAGGCGGACCTTGCCCACAGGCGAGTCATAGTCCATGTACAGCAGGTGGACATAGACGTTGTTGTTGGTGGCCAGGTCATTTGTGTCGCCGCCGGTCTGGTTGCCCCAGAAGGTGTCGTCCGCCAGGCGAATGGTGGAAAACATGGAGATCTTGTCAGTTACCTGCATGATGGGCCTGATTTCAAAGGTGTGCAGGAAGTAGGCGTCGGGGGGGGTATTTTCCCCTGCCGCCTTGGTCGGATCAAGGCCATTGCCTCGGGCATCGGAGAGGTAGGCGCCCTCAAGTAGATACTTGCCGCTTATTTTGAACTCAACGGCAAGGGCCGCGGGTGCAAGCCCCACGACCAGCCCCAGCGCCGCGACAGCGGACAATGCCTTTTTCATCCTGAGTATCTCCTCTCAGAAAAGTATTTCGAAACCCGCTGGTTTTTAGGAATCAATGACCTTCTTGATGGCAAGGGCCAGGCCGATAATGGTGTAGGGCTTTTGCAGAAAATCCTTTACCCCGAGCTGGAGGATCTCGTCCACCCGGTTGTCCTTACGAAATCCCGAGGCAAGGAGCACCTTCACCTCCGGATTGATTTTTTGCATCTCGAGAAAGGCCTCCCGGCCGGACATGACCGGCATGGCCATGTCGAGCAGCACCGCCCTGATCCGGTCCTGATGCTGCCGGTAGAGATCGACCCCCTCCTGGCCGTTGGCCGCGGTGAGCACCGTGTAGCCCACGGCTTGCAATATCTCTTCCGCCATGTTCCGGATGAGCTCATCGTCATCCACCAGCAGGATCAGACCCTCTCCCCGGACAATAGCGGGTTTCTGCCCGACGGGGGGGAGTTCGCCTTCGCGGACCAGCAGGGGCAGATAAACGTTGAAGGTGGAGCCGAGCCCCGGTTCCGAATAGACATCGATGAAGCCCTGCTGCTGGCGGACGATATTGTACACCATGGCCAGACCGAGGCCGGTGCCCTTGCCTTGCTCCTTGGTGGTGAAAAACGGATCGAAGATCTTGGCTGCGGTCTTGGTGTCCATGCCCACCCCGGTGTCGCTCACCGAGATCCGCCAATAGGCGCTGCCGATTGCCTCGGGGTGTTTCTTCTGGAACACTTGGTCCACCGTGATCTTTTCGATGGCCACGGTCAGGGTGCCGCCCCAGGGCGGAGCTTCCCGCATGATGGTCATGGCATGCACCGCATTGATGCAGAGGTTCAGCAGAACCTGCTCTATCTCGGTGGTGTCCGCAAGCACATAAGCCGGCGTTGGCGCCGGATGCTCCACCACCTGCACAGACTTGTCAAAGGTGTTCTCCCCGATCTTGCGGACATGCTTGAGGGAGAGGTTCAGGTCCACGGGCACCAGATCGATCTGCTGCTTGCGGGACAAGGTGAGCAACTGCCGCACCATGTCCACGGCCCGCTGCCCGGCTGTTTCCATGCGCTCAAGATACGCCCCTGTCTCGGTGATTGACAGGCCTTGGGGGCTTTTGAGTTTGTACTGGAGCAGGGAGAGATTGCCCAGAATGGCGGCCAAAACGTTGTTGAAATCATGGGCCAGGCCCCCGGCAAGGGTGCCAATGGATTCCATCTTCTGGGCCTGCCGCAATAGATGTTCCTTGTTCTCAAGCTCGGTGATGTCGTCGAGGCGGATGGCCACCCCGGCGGTGCCGTTGGCAACCAGGGGAAAGAAGGTCAGGTTGTAGAAATGGTTGGTGTCCTGGCCCACCTGTTCGCGGTGGAGGGTCACCGTATCCCGGCTGTGGTTGGTCGCATCGACCTGCTGGGTGTATTTATTGAAGAGCGGGGCAATATCATAGATCTTTTTGCCGATTGCCTCACGGGAGGAGACGCCGGTGAGCTTGCAGGCCGCGGTATTCCATTGGGTAACCGTGGAATCGACGTCCAGGGTCACGAGCATGGAGGGCATTGATTCGATGATGTTGTTCAGGTAATTGCGGATTCGGGCAATCTCGCGTTCCGCAGTCTTCTGTTCGGTGATGTCGTGGATCAGCCCCTCGTATTTGGTCACAACCCCGTCAAATCCCCGAACCACATGGCAGGTCAAGGAGGCAATGATGGGGGTGCTGTTGTTTGCGATAAGGGTCAGTTCGTAATCCTTGGCAAAACCCCGCGTGGCTATCTGCTCTCTGAACCGGGAAAAAGTGTCCTCATTTTCAAAAATGCTGGCAAACAGATTCCTGCCGAGCACGGTCTCCCGCGAATCCTCGCCGAGTATGGAGATGAACGCCGGATTCACATCAAGAAGCTCCCCTTTTTCGTTGGCCACGAAGATCCCCTCCATGGCCCGTTCGAACAGATGCCTGAACTTTCTCTCGGAGTTCTGGAGGGCAAGCTCTCTGGACGCTATGGTGTTGGCCATGACTTGCAGGGCCAGGGAAAAATGCTTCAACTCCAGCACTCCCCTGGGCGTCGGGATTTCCACATTGAAATCGCCCTGGCTGATGCTGTCGGTCGCCTGCATGAACCGCCTGACCGGCTCGCTCATGCGCTGGGCCAGAAACGAGCCGGCAAGAACGGCGAAAATCCAGAAGCCAAGGCCGGTGAGCGCCGCGTTTCTCTGCATCGCATGCAGATGGGCAAGGATCGGTTTCATGGACAGAAAGACCCTGGTTCTTCCAAACACCATCTCGCCAACGGCGATGGGCGCGGTGACCACCATCTGCTCATGGGGGAAGTCGATCCTGACACAGATCCCCTGTTCCTTGGAAACACAGCTCCCTGTGGGGTCTTCCGCCATGGTGGTGCCGATCAGCCGCACTTCGGAGGCGGCCAGGATATTTCCCTGGCTGTTCGCGACCTGGATGAGGTCCACATTGGCAAGGGAAGAAGACGCCCTCACATAGTCCAGAAGGGGGGTGTAGTCTTCGGTGACCAGATCTTCGACCACGGCAAAGGAGGTGCTGATGGTGATCGCCTTGCCATAGGCGGAAAGGTTGTTGATGGCATATTCCTTGAAAATGCTGGCATACATGGCGATGAGCGCGACGGTCAGCAGCAGGGTGATGGCCGTGCAATAAATAATCAGATGGGTACGCAGGCGGAAAGAGATCATTCAGTGATGCCTGTTGTAGTATTCGCTTTGGCCGTTCGCGTGGCGATTATACCAAATCATAGGCGTTTTCATGCGCGGCTGTCAATCAGCGGGTTGCAGTTTTCGCAGGCAAGAGATGTGGGGAGCGACAATTCCGGCCGGCCCGGCTTTGCCCTCCCCTGCTTCCTGCTTGTATTGACAAAAAAACGCCGCTGGACTATTTTGCCTTCATTTACCTTGACCATTATATAGAGGATTCCATGGACCAGCTTATCCGCGAAAGCCTAAAACACTCCATCGCCGCCAAGGAAGCATTGGTCGCCACCCAGATGGCAGCCATCAAGCAACTGGCCCAGGCGATGATCGACACCATCAAGCGCGGCAACAAGCTGATGATCTTCGGCAACGGCGGCAGCGCCGCCGATGCCCAGCACATGGCCGCCGAGTTCGTCAACCGCTTCATGATCGACCGGCCGCCCCTGCCCGCCATGGCCCTGACCACGGACAGCTCCATCCTCACCAGCATCGGCAACGACTTTTCCTTTGATGATATCTTCAGCAAGCAGATTCTGGCCCTGGGCAAGGAAGGTGATCTGGCCCTGGGCATCTCAACGAGCGGCAACTCGCCCAATGTGATCAAGGCGGTGGAGGCGGCCAAGAGCCTGGGGTTGCAAACCGCGGTGCTCACCGGCAAGGACGGCGGCAGGCTCATCGGCTTGGCCGACCTGACCATCAATGTGCCCTCGCCGGTGACCCCGGCCATCCAGGAGGCGCATCTCTGGGTGGAGCA
>CAYTVV010000027.1:0-29476 GCA_964441875.1 uncultured Desulfurivibrio sp. | reverse complement strand
CCGGCGGTTGGGGTGTTTCCATGAATCCTGCTTGCAATGGCGGGGGAAATTGGTATGATGTTGGTAACCGTTCAGCCGCGCCGCATCTGCTTCGCAGTCTCGCTGGGCTCGCTTAGCTGTCATCGGCCTGTCCGTATGCCATAATGTATAGCGGACAGGCCTCTTTCGCGCATCTACGGCACTGCTGAACGGTTACAACCACTGGGGCAGTCGGAAATTTTGCGCGTCTAGCGAACGATTACCAATACAGTAGTATTATTATTGATCCAACATGGCCTGGTTTTTCAAGCCCGGCCTAGCTAACCATAAGGAGCAGGATATGGGTTTTTCAGGAAAACTTGGCTTTGTCGGCGGAGGGTTGATGGCCGAAGCCCTGATCAAGGGCATCACCGGAGCAGGGCTGGTCGAGGCCGGACAGATTCTGGTTGCCGACCCCAGCACAGACCGGCAGGCCTTGTTGCAAAAGGAGTATAAGGTCGCTGCGGTTTCAGAGGCCACGGCTGTCTGGGCAGAGTGCAAGGTTGTTATCCTGGCGGTCAAGCCGCAGGTGATAGGGGCGGTGCTCAGCGATTCCCGTGAGAAGATCAAGGCCCATCATCTGATTATCTCCATTGCCGCAGGCATCCCGCTGGCCGTGCTGGAAGGCGCGGTTTCCGGGTGTGGCTGCCGGGTTATCCGGGTCATGCCCAACACCCCGGCCATTGTGCTCAAGGGCGCTTCCGCCCTGAGCCCTGGCAAGGGCGTGAGTCCTGAGGATATGGCCGTGGCCACCAGCATTTTCAATGCGGTGGGCGTGAGCTTTGTGCTGGACGAGTCCTATCTCGATGCGGTTACCGGCTTGAGCGGCAGCGGTCCGGCCTATGTGTTCACCTTTATCGAGGCATTGATCGATGCCGGGGTCAAGGTGGGCCTGGCCCGACCCGTGGCGCAGAGCCTTGCCCTGCAAACCGTGCTTGGCTCCGTGCTGTTGGCGCTGGACGGGAACAAACATCCCGCCGAATTGCGGGCCATGGTGACTTCGCCCGGCGGCACTACCATTGCCGGCCTGCACGAGCTTGAAAAGGGGGCTTTTAGGGCTCTGGTCACCAACGCGGTGGAGGCGGCCACCAATCGTTCCTGCGAACTCGGGCGGCTTATGGTCTCCGGTACTGGCAAATAGGTTGGGGTTGTAATGGAAATCCGCAAGGTTGGGATCATCTGCAAAAAGGATTCGTCCGCCGCTCTGGGGATGAGCAGGGAACTGCTCCCCTGGCTGGGTGAGCGGGGGATTGTTGCCGCAGTCGATACCATTGCCGATGATATGGACCTGCTTATCATCTTGGGCGGGGACGGCACCCTGCTCCATGTAGCGGACCAGGCAAGTCGGCTCCAGGTGCCGGTGGTCGGGGTGAATCTCGGCGACCTCGGTTTTTTGACCGAAGTGGCGGTCGGCGAGCGCTATGAGGTTTTGGAAAGGATTCTGGCCGGGCAGGTGGTGGTTGAGAAAAGGCTGATGCTCAAGGCCCGGCTTCATCATGGAGAAGAGACGGCTGACTGGCGCTATGCCCTGAATGATGTCGTGGTCAGCAAGGGCAGCGCTGACCGGCTTGCCCAGTTGAGCACCTGGGCCGATCAGGAGTACATCACAACCTACCGGGCGGATGGCTTGATCTTTTCCACGCCCACCGGTTCCACAGCCTATAACCTTTCCGCTGGCGGGCCCATCGTCAGTCCGGCCTTGCAATCCATCCTGGTTACGCCGATTTGCCCGTTCATGCTGGAAAGCCGTCCGGTGCTACTTCCTGCCTCGGTGTGCCTTACCACCCGGCTTGCCGAGCAGGCCAACGAGGTCAAGGTCATTGTCGATGGCCAGCCTGCCTGGGAAATGTCGGCCGGTGACACCTTGGAGGTGGTTGCCTCGGAAAGGCAGTTGCGGCTCATTTGTTCTCCCCAGAAGGATTATTTCGAGATTCTGCGCAACAAGCTGAATTGGGGCGGGCGGGCAGGCGAGGCGGGAAAGAATAAGCGGTGATCGGTGTGTCTGGAGATGCAAAAAAAAGCGGCGGTCTCCTTGTTCTGAGGTCGTCGCTTTTTTTGTAAGTTCCTCCTCCCCTTGCGGGAGGGGGCTAGGGGGCGGGGGAACTTGCCAGTGCGGACTCAATTTGCAACGTCACCCTCCCCTCAATCCCCTCCCGTCAAGGGAGGGGAGGCAACAACCAAAGGTGCGCTAATCCTTCTCTTCCAGCTTGTGGGCCAGGGCTTCCCGCTCTTCCTGCATGGCGATCTTTCCTGCCTCGATGGCCTCGCTGAGGGTTCTTTTCTTCTCGTCGAGAAATTCCTTGCCTTGCGCGGCCAGGTCCGTGCCGCGGCTGATGAGTTCCTTGCCCTTGGCGATCATCTCCTTGCTCCGCTCAATGGCGGTTTCCTTGTATTCCTGGAAGTCATCGGGAAAGGTCTTGGCCCTTTCCTTCAGCTCGGCCCCATAATCGGCCAGCATTTCCCGTGTTTCCTGCCCGGTCTTCGGGGCGGTCAACAGGGCGATGGCTGCGCCCACTACGGTGCCGGCCAGGAAGGCCAATACTGCGGTGCTGGAATTGTCGCAATTGTCTCTGCTCATATCAGTCTCCTTTTTTGGGGGTTTTCCATGATCGGTTGAGAAAATGAGAGAAGGCCATGATCCCGGCGCTGAAACCGCCCAGAGTGGTGATAAATGGGCTTACTGTTTCCTTGATCAGCGTGGTGGTGGTGAGCAGGGCCTCAGCTGACTTCTGGGCGGTGTAGATGACCGTGTCCGTTTTTTCCAGCTTGTCGCTCAAGGAAATGGAGAGAAGCTGGATCTCGTTGGCCGCCTCGGTCAGGGACTGGCACATCGGGTCCACATGCGTGTTCAAGGCCTCGATGAAAACCTCCAGTTTCTGCAAAGTGCGGCGAAATTGCAAAAAGGTTGGCACCAGGGCGATGGCAATGGCAAAAAGGCTTACGGCGCTGAGCAGTGAGAAAAAATCTGAAGAGGTCACTTCCGTTACTCCTGTGTGAGGCAATAATGTAGGTGAAAAAGCCTGTTCTTATAATAGAGATGTTTCCCCGGTGTCGCAAGGGGAAAAGCCATTGACCCGGCCAAGGCTGCGCAGGCGTTTTTTTATCTCACAGCGGCAGGGTAAAAATCGCCCGCAGTTTCCCGTCTCGCACCTGCACCTCGCGGAGGGTATAGGCTGCGGTGATTTCTTTGAGATTTCTGCCCTTGAGTTCGTATATCGGATGTTTGCCAAGTTCTTGCCGCGCCATGGATTCAATGGCGGATCGAGCCTTGGCCTGTAGCTCGGGCATGAGTTCTGGCAGGTCCAACCGTTCCACCGTGGCTTGATCGAGATAGAACGATTTGGATTCCACATCGTAACGCGGCACCGCTGCGATCCCCAAATATCCGGAAATCGGTTTGAGCAGGGGAATATTCAGCTCGACCCGCGTATTGATTCCGATCTGATTTGCGCCCTCGGACAGAAAAATCTCCGGCTCACTGAGAGCGACCTTAAGCACCAACCAGTTCTTGGTGATGGGGAAATGGGGCGCAACGCGGGCCTGAATCTCATCGCGGGTCAGGGTCACCACCATTTCGTGGGAATCGCAACCAACAATCGAGGCAAGAATAGCGAGGGCCAGGATCAGCCAGATTTTTGAACTACGCATGATTAAAAGATGTTTCCTTATGCTCTTGCCTGCCCCGCATTATTGAATTGGTGCCGGTTCTTAAAATAGGTGTAAAGCAATGAGCTTAATTTAAAAAAGGAGCTGGCTCGTGTAATAAATTTTTCGAGAAATAATTGTGGGATTACCGTAATGGTTGATTCTTTCGCTGCTTTGCTTAGCTTAACAATTAACGCATGCGGGGTTAATTGTTAAGCTAACAAGCTTCTCTCTTTTAATTTCATTGCCGGCATTATCCCTGTATACCAGCTCGTCCGATTCAAAATCGTATTCCGGAATAGTCGAATCGCGCCATCTCGAAAGAAAAAATTGATAGAGGGGATGGAACATGCTGCCATGGTTGGAAGAATGCTTAAAGATGTATTCCGGCATCTCCTGGACGTTCAGTCCGGCATGATAATACTTCATAAAGACATAATCTCCGAGGACGGTAAGCTTAAACAAGGGGGTTTCCTCGTAGAGCTTCAGTGTTATGTCTTTTTGGAGGACTTTAAGACCCTTTAAAAACTCGATGCTTTTTGTTATCTGCTCCTTGAAATGTTCAAGGGTGATCTCCGGATCAGGAATGCTCTTTGCCCGGAGACATGCGCCTTCCCCGAAGGGGTTCAGGAGCATGATCTTTGCTCCACGACAATTCTGGATGATGTGATGCAAGTCGCTCTCCGGGTTTACAAAGGTATTAAAACCCGTTGATCCAATCAGCATTACATCCTTTTCCATGCCCTGCTGTTCCTTGAACTTTTTGAGCCGTTTTTTTACCCGAAAACTTTTTGGATGCGCGGCAAGAACAAGGCCCATGTCATTGCGCGCCATTTTAGAGAATTTCCTGTTTTTCCAATTACTCACCAAATAGTTGAAAAGCATGATGAGCAGTACCGCCACCGCGATTTCCACGGAGATGAGGAAGGCCTTTTCGCTTTCGATGAGTGTCCAGTAGGTCAGGTAATTGTCGGCAATGAGCTTGCCTGTGTATGGCAGCGAGAGAGCAATGGTAGCGCTTAGGACAAGGATTGCAATGTGGTAAATAAGGCTTGTTATACTCTTAAACATATCTACCTTTTGGATCTTGTTTTTTTGATCTGTACGATCAATGGCTGGAGAAAACAAGGGCCAGCTGATCTGGCCTTGCTTGAGAGAACTAAAAAAATGTCGGGCGAGGAAGGGGAGTGGTGGTTGGGTTTGTTTAGGGGCTTATCCCCCCTTTTTTATTCGATGTGTGCTTTAGCCGTTTGGATGGCGAGATCTTTATCCTTGGTAAACAATCTCCACTTTATTTTTGTTGAGTGAATACCGGCTGTTTTGTCTTGCCCTCTGCTGTAATACCAGTGGCCAAAGCGCTCGACCGTAGCAAAGGGATGATTCTCCGTGCAGAGAAACCCGCACGATTTAAACTCTTCGAAAAAAATAGTTTCATCCGGGTCTTCATCGTAAGCCTGGTCTTCAGGCAAGGAGATTTGGGATACATCCACATTCTCTGCTTCCCTTTCATCCAACCAGTCTGAAATTTTCAAATCAGTTGGATTTTTGTTTTCCATGGGCTTGTGCTCCTTTAGAAAACTAACGGGCTGAGCGGGACGTTGTTGCTTTGTTTACTAACTTACCATAAGACTTGGGTTCTCGGTTATAATTTCACAGATCTTGTCCGAGGGCGCTGAGGGCCAGGATTAGCCAGGTTTTGGAACGATGCATGGCTATGGGATGTTTTCGTATCGTTTTATTCCCACGGATTGAGAAGCGAGACGCCGCTTTGTTGCATATCCGCTATATTTCTGGTCACCACGGTTAAATCATGGGCTAGGCCTGTTGCGGCAATGAGGCCATCCATGGTCGGCATGGGGCGGCCTTGCGACTCGCATATCCCCTGTGTTTCCCCCCAGTGCTTGGCAATTTTCAGGGTTATATCGATGATTCTGGTTTCAAATCGGTCTTTCAGGTCATGCTCAACCCACTGGAGCAGATTTTCTTTGCGTTTGGAAGGCGGCAATTTGGCAATCCCTTTATAGAGTTCTCCAAAGGTCAGCGAGGATAAATAAAAATTTTCTTCATCATTCTGAGTTACCCATGCCACCACCTTTTTGTTCGGCTCAGACTTGGCAAGTTCTGAGATCACACAGGTGTCAAGGAGGTATCTCATAGCGCCACATCCCGTGGCGTATTTTTGTCCCTGGAAAGATCCAGCTCCAGGTCACCAAGGGGAGATTTCTGTAAAAACTCAACCAGGCTATCCTTTGGCTTGGTGATCTTTTTGTAATCGTCCACCGAGAGCACAACGACAGCCGCTTTCCCATGCTTTGTGACTACCTGGGGGCCTTCCTGCTGTGCGCGCTCAACCAGATTGCTAAACTTGTTTTTTGCTTCTTGTAGTTGCCATGCGTGGCTCATAGTCAACCTCCATATTTTTTGTCTAGTCTGTCTAGATTATAATTTGGGGGCGGAGGTTTGTCAAATTTGTTTTTGAGGATACTCACAAGAGTTGATTTGGCTGGTGCCTTCGTGTGAGCTTCGCTAAGTCAATAAAGCAGGAACGTCCCCTTCGGCACTCTTTGGTCCCCATAACGTTGATGCATCGCTTCCCGGCAAATTTGACCGCAGCGGAAAATTTACCAGAGTGCAGCGCTTTGTTATGCCCATGGCGTTACATATTGCTCGAACAATGCCGCACCGTTTTCAATAAATAATTGATTGTTTTTTAACCTTGTTGTAAATACGTGTTGGTGTTTAGCCTCAACATTCGAAGAAGAAAAATTGTAGTACTCGCAGTCATCATCTACCTCATAATGTATCGACACAGATCCTATGTTGTGCTTTTCTGCAAATTCTAATAAATTATTTTCTATTTCTCTCTTTTCGTTTGGTTTATTATCTGTCTGATTCTTAGAGTCAAAATAGAATATAAAGCATTTCTCAATGACATATCCCTCTTTATCGACCTTTACCTCGTCAGTCATTGAGTTTGCAACAAAGAAATTAACATTGTATTTGTTGTTTTCTGCAAAGGTAGTAACCTTAAATAAATTAAATGTGAAAAAAATATCATTGTCTTCATTTGATACTCTGTACAAAACCTTGCTTAAGCCACCATGCACACCATTTAATGGCCTACTGTTTGGATTCTCAGTGTATCCAACATACTGAATAACCGTATCAATTCCGAGATTGATTTTAAATTCACGCAGAAAATCATGAATAGAAAAAACCATTTTTCTTCCCGTACTGTGACAAAATGAAATGAATCGTCCCGTTTCTTCAATCTCCACGCCTACAGGAACACCAGACTCTTCAAACAGCGCGTCAACTAAAATTTCCCGACATGTTCGCTCCCGGCCTATCTCGACAGTTAACCTAAGCTTTCCTTCTTCTGGAACGAGCAACGCCTTTGTTTTTGAGCAGAATCTAACTTTTTTTCTTGTGCATATAAAGTAAACAAATCTCTTCTCAAGATTAATCTCCACCTTTTCCTTCAGCTGCTTCATTTGGCTAAAAATATGTCTTTTTGTATCAATCTCAGCGTGTCCATTGACAATGAGCTCATACCAATACATATCAGTCCGAAGAAGCTCCACGTACCATTCTTTCGCAGAGCCGGTATAGCCTTCATCAGTTAACAAGCTTCCGAATAGTCCTCGAGTCAATTGAGATCCCCCTTCATGATACGTTAAGGCGTCAAGTGAAGTTCATGTCTCGGTTAGCTAGCTATAAATGTAGCAAAATTGCCCGCTGTGATTAATTCATTGATTTTATTTTTAGACATTGACTTAAGCAAATTAATATTCGCGTTTATTTCATCTAGATTCACTAGTTGAATTTGCTGTTTATTTTCTTGTTTACCTTCCTGTGTCCCGTTAAACAAAAATCTTAACTTAAAGTAATAAAAAAAAGCGGCCTTAATTTTCAATGAAGATTTTCCATTTTTCATGCAATAATCTCTTTCTATGCATGCTTTTTTTCCACCTTCCAATCCTTGACTTGGGGCAATTACGACAGAGATTTCATTATGCCATTCATAATCAATAGAATGATCGATATCATGTAAAGATGAATCACTAATTTCTATAATCCTACCTAAGTTAAAATCTTTGTAAATTTTTTCATTGTGACACAGGGAACGTACATGCCATCTTGAACCATCATGCCCTAAAGAATGAGGGGTAATCCAGCGCGTTTTGGGCTTTGAGGAACTCATGGACTGATAATTTATTTTTATTGCGTCTTTATTGTGAATTGCTCTGACGAGGGTCCGAAGTACATCGGTGTCTACAAAACGTCTAAATTGTGGCATCTCTGAAAATGGTGGAATAGGCCCATTAAAAAAATAATTTCTATCCTTACTCTCTTTTGAAATCCTCAGGCGAGATAAATAACTGTCACTTGATGGTTGCGATATTTTTGATTTAAAATCAGGACCAGTTACATATTGTTTTGCTCTCGGGTCATACCGAATGTTTTCCGGCGCCAATTCACTATATGCCTTAATGTCCTTTGTTGCCTGAGGAATAGAAATATCAAAAAAATCGGTAATATCTTTTCTGCTTATTTTGCCCTCCCAGAATAAGCGAGACTCAATAAACTCCATTCTTTTTTTTGCACTCCATCGCATAAAAACCGCCTCCCGTAAGTATTATTCGACCACTCATCCCTCACAATATCACACTACTAACTATTTGGAAATACTAAAAAACAAGATTATATAGTTTTTATTTTTTGCCATCATTGACATAGTTTATATTCGTGTTTATTGTCGTATGCGTTGACATAGTATTCTTTGATCAAAAATGCAAAGGAGGTGGTCATGCGATAATTTGCACAAAAAATGGTTGGGTTAAGTCTGCTCGGTATTTGAATAAATTTTATCTAAACAGGTGACAACGATGAGCAAAGATCGTGACCGGATGGTCTACAAAAGAGAAGATGGAGACTGGGCTAATAAAAGAAATGATGCCAACAGGGCGTCAAGTGTTCATGATACCCAGCAAGAGGCGATAAAAGCGGCCAGGGGTATGTTGGAAAATCAAGGCGGCGGAGAGCTAACAACAAAAGGTGTGGATGGCAGAATCAGGAGCAAAGACACTATAGCTCCTGGCAATGATCCCTTCCCTCCACGAGATAGCGAGAATTAAGGGAGGGTAATCTATGAAAGTGCAAGGAGCTGTAATAAAAGAACAAGGTGTTACATTTGCTATTGTGGTTGTGAAAAAAAAACATGTAGTTGACTCTACAGGGCAAAGCGAAGATGCGATGGTCGCTTTTGCTCCTCTTTTTCCAGGCATGCCAATAGTTCTTATGGGACAAGATCCAAGAGGTATTCCAAAATACCGAGGGCGTAAGGATATTGTTAATTTTTTAGCAAATATTCATCCTGCCCAAATTCCTTGGAAGGAATATACTTTTCACTAAATGATTAGCAAGGCTTTCCGCCTTGGGACATTCTTGATCAAATAGCGGTTTTTCACAAAATGAATAGCCGCTTTTTTATGCATTCCTAAAGCCGACAGGGCAATACGTGGAATTTTGTCCGTCATGCCTTTCCTCTTGATTATCAGCCGTCTTCGGCGGGGCCAGGGGATAGGGGCGGGACGTTGTCGATTTGTTGACTAACTCTCCAGGGGAAAGCTCTGAAGAAAAATAGGGCCGCCCCCTGATTTTTTATGTTTTATCTCCGCATGTTGTGATCAGGTGGAATGGATGCCCCGGTATGTCCGATGATCGGGTCGCCAACTTCAGCGTAACTCCGCCAACCGGGCCATGCCGGCCTTGATCTTCTCCAACTTCGCCTGCATCTCCCCAATCTTCTCCCGTTCTTTGGCAACCACCTCTTCCGGGGCATTGGCCATGAATTTCTCATTGGTCAGTTTGCCCTGGCATCTGGCCAGTTCGGCTTCGGTCTTGTCCTGATCCTTCTTCAGCTTGGCCTGCTCTTTGTCCACGTCCACCAGTCCGGCCAGGGGCACGAAGATCTCGATGTCGGTGTAGAGATAAGAGGCCGCGCCCTTGGGTCGGGTCCCTTCCTTCTGCACGGCCATGGTGCCGGTTCGGGTCAGGGTTTTGAGGGAACCGGCAAGGGAGGTCAGCCCTGCGTGTTTGCCTTCGTCGTGGCAGATGATCAGCACCTCGATCTCGGCGGAGGGATGGATCATGGCCTCGCTGCGGATGTTACGGATGCCGCCGACAATGCCCATGAAGAGCACGGCCAGTTCGGCAGCCTCGGGATTATCCCAGGCAGGATTCACCGTGGGGAAGGCTTCGACCATGATGCTGGTCCGCTCGCCGGGCAGGACATGCCAGATCTCCTCGGTGACAAACGGGGTGATGGGGTGCAGGAGCTTGAGCGTGTTTTCCAGCACCGCCAGGAGCACCGCCTGGGATTGGGCCTTGGCTGTAACGTTGTCGCCGTAAAGGTCGCTCTTGATCCATTCCAGGTACCAGTCGCAGAACTCGTTCCAGATGAACTGGTAGAGGACCGAGGCCGCGTCGTTGAAGCGGTAGTCGTCCAGGGCCTGGCGTGTCTCGGTGATCGCCTGGTTGAGCCGGTGCAGGATCCAGCGGTGGGCCAGGGGCAGGGCGGAGGGGTCGATATTGTTGCTGATCGCGGGATCGCACTCCTTGATGTGCATGAGGGCGAAGCGGGCCGCGTTCCATATCTTGTTGATGAAGTGGCGGTAGCCTTCGATGCGCTCCTCGGCGAGCTTGATCTCGCGGCCCTGGGCGGCAAAGGCGGTGAGGGTGAAGCGCAGGGCG
Organism: uncultured Desulfurivibrio sp.; assembly: GCA_964441875.1. Taxonomy (GTDB): domain Bacteria; phylum Desulfobacterota; class Desulfobulbia; order Desulfobulbales; family Desulfurivibrionaceae; genus Thiovibrio. The sequence goes on along the minus strand of CAYTVV010000027.1, from coordinate 19,057 downwards.
TCGGTGCCGTACTCGGCCATGACTACGAGCGGGTCGATGACGTTGCCCGTGGATTTGCTCATCTTCTTGCCGTGCTTGTCGCGGACCAGGGCGTGGAGGTAGACATCCTTGAAGGGCACCTCGCCCATGATGTGGATGCCCATCATCATCATCCTGGCCACCCAGAAGAAGAGGATGTCGAAGCTGGTGATCAGCACCGAGGTGGGGTAGAAGAACTTCAGCTCCTTGGTGTCGTCGGGCCAGCCCAGGGTGGAGAAGGGCCAGAGGGCCGAGCTAAACCAGGTGTCCAGCACGTCGGTTTCCTGGGTGAGCTTGGCGGAGCCGCATTTTTCGCAAACGGCAGGGGCGTGCTCCTCCACCATGAAATGGGAGCAGTCGTCGCAGGTCCAGGCCGGGATCTGATGGCCCCACCAGATCTGGCGGGAGATGCACCAGTCGCGGATGTTGTCCATCCAGGCGTAGAAGGTGTTGTACCAGGTCTTGGGGTGGATGGCGGTCCGCCCGTCGCGCACTGCGGCCACAGCCTGGGCAGCCAGGGGCTTGACGGAAACAAACCATTGCAGCGAGGTGGTGGGTTCGACCACGGTTTTGCAGCGGTAGCACTGGCCCACCGCATGGGCGTACTCCTCAATCTTTTCCAGGAACCCCTGCGCCTCCAGATCGGCGACGATCTGCTTCCGGCAGGCAAAACGCTCCAGCCCGGCATAGGGGCCGGCTGCCTCGTTCATGAAGCCGGAGTCGTCCATGACATTGAGACGTTCGAGGTTGTGGCGCAACCCGATCTCGTAGTCGTTGCGGTCGTGGGACGGGGTGACCTTGAGCGCGCCGGTGCCGAACTCCCGCTCCACATGGTGATCGTAGACCACCGGGATGGTGCGGTCGGTGAGGGGCAGCTTGATGCCGATGGCCTTCAGGTGGCTATAACGCTCGTCGTCGGGATGCACGGCAACGGCGGTGTCACCCAACATGGTCTCGGGCCGGGTGGTGGCGACCACCACGTGGCCCGAGCCGTCGGCGTAGGGGTAGCGGATGTGGTAGAGCTTGCCCGCCGTCTCCTCGTGCTCCACCTCGTCATCGGAGAGCGCGGTTTTGCAGCGGGGGCACCAGTTGACGATGTAGTCGCCCTTGTAGATCAGCCCTTCTTTGTAGAGGCGGACAAAGACGGTGCGCACCGCCTTGGACAACCCCTCGTCCATGGTGAAGCGTTCTCGGTCCCAGTCGCAGGAGCAGCCCAGATGCTTGAGCTGGTTGATGATGGTGCCGCCTTTTTCCTCGCGCCACTGCCAGACCCGCTCGATGAACTGGGCGCGGCCGAGATCGTGGCGGCTCTTGCCCTCGGTGGCGAGCTGGCGCTCCACCACGTTCTGGGTGGCGATGCCCGCGTGGTCGGTGCCCGGCACCCAGAGGGTGTTGTAGCCGCACATCCTCTTGTAGCGAACCAAGACATCTTGCATGGTGTTGTTCAGGGCATGGCCCACATGGAGGACGCCGGTGACGTTGGGCGGCGGAATGACGATGGAAAAAGAGGGCTTACCCTCGTCCATGGTGGCCTGGAAGTTCTTCTGCTCAAGCCATTTTTGGTACCACCTGGCCTCAACCTCTTTGAATTCGTAGCCCTTGGCCAGCTCATGGTCGCCGGGTGCGGCGGAGGGGTTTTCGCTCATCGGTTACATTACACTCCAGGGTTTGGGGAGAAAAATATTGGTATAGAGATCCAGGGCATAGCGGTCGGTCATGCCGGCAATGAAGTCGCAGACCATCTGTTCCCGCGGGGTCGTCTCGTCATAGTCGATGACCTTTTCCCAGTGGTCGTCCTTGTTGATGAAATATTCATACAGCTCGCGGAGCACCTTTTTGGCCTTGATGAAATCGTCGTGTACCCGGTTGGTCTCGTAGACGTTTTCGTAGAGAAAGGAGCGCAGTTCGGCAATACCCTCCAGCAGTTGCGGGGTCATGCTCAGGGTTTCTCCCCCGTTTTTCAGGGTCTGGACCACGAGATCATAAACCATGCTGCCGATCCGCCCGGAGTGGCTGGAGCCGAACAGCTTCTGGAGATGGCTGGGGATCTGCGACTCGCTGAGAATCCCGGCCCGCACCGCATCGTCGAGATCGTGGTTCACATAGGCGATGATGTCGGCGATGCGCACCACTCGGCCTTCCATGGTGGCAGGCAGCTCGGAGATATCCAGGGGCAGGATCTCGCGTCTCCCCTTGGAATGCTTGGCAATGCCGTCCAGCACCTCGACGGTGAGGTTGAGCCCCTCGCCCTTTTTTTCCAGGATGTTCACCACCCGCAGGCTCTGTTCGTAATGGCGGAAACCCTGGGGGTAGAGTTCGTCCAGCACCGCTTCCCCGGCGTGGCCAAAGGGGGTGTGGCCGAGATCATGGCCCAGGGCGATGGCCTCGGTGAGATGGCCGTTGAGGCGCAGGGCCACGGAGATGGTCCGGGCGATCTGGCTGACCTCGAGCACATGGGTGAGCCGGGTCCGGTAATGGTCGCCGGTGGGGGCTAGGAACACCTGGGTTTTATGCTTGAGACGGCGGAAGGACTTGCAGTGGATGATCCGATCCCGGTCCCGCTGGTAGGCGCCCCGGATGGGGCATTCCTCTTCGGGCCTGAGTCGGCCCTTGCTCTCCCGGCTGAGGGCGGCATAGGGCGCGAGGCTTGTGGCCTCGCGCTCCTCGATCTGCTGGCGGATGGAATGGTCCATAGCCTTAGAGGGCCGGGGCCAGGCTGCCCACGTGGCTGACGATCTCGCCCCGGTTCAGTTCTTTAAGCACCGGATGGGTCATGATCTTGTTCGGGGTGGTCTCGCCGTTGATGTTGGTGATCACCAGCTTGCCGCGGCCCTTGCCGTAGAGGTCGTTGAAGTCATAGACCGCGCCGACCACGGTCAGCTCATTGGCCTGCACCTTTTCCTTGTACAGCTCCAGGGCGGCTTTGACCTGATAGTCCACGTTGCGCTCCACATTCTTGCTCCAGCGTGCGTTCAGGTCGCCGCTGCTCTCGCCTGCGGCAATCACCGGTTTCAGGGTGTCCAGCTCGGCCTTGATGCCCTTGGTTTCGCCGGAATAATCGCCCATGGCCGCCTTGACCGCGCCGCAGCTGGAGTGACCCAGGATCAGGAGGATCTTGGTGGGCAGATGGCGCACCCCGTAATCAATCGAGCCTTCTGCGGTTTTGACCTGGTTGCCGATATTGCGGACCACGAAGATGTTGTTGTCCGGGTCCATGCCGAACAACTGGGTGTGTACCCGGGAATCGGAGCAGGTGACCACGGTGAGGGTCGGGGTTTGGCCGGTCTGGAAGGCGTCGAAGTGGTGGCTGTCGTTGTGGCCGGTGAACTGGTCGTTGCCTGCGACTGCGGCCTTGACCGTGGCCTCCGCGCTTTTGACCGGCACGGCGGCCGAGGGCTCGCCATGTTCGGCAAAGGCGGCAGGAGCATAGGCCAGCATGGCGGTGCAGGCGAGGGTGCAGGCAAACTTGGTAACCGGGTACATTTTTTTCATTGGTGGGGCTCCAGAATGGTGGAATGGATAAAAAATAAATATATGCATATCTGTTTGTTTTTACGATAATCGGGCCTTGTGGTGGCAGCCAAAAACAAGCGTTGAAGATACCGGCAAATGCGGCGTCGGTCAAGTGCGATGCGCGTATTTGCGGCAGGGAAAATTACTCGCCACACTCTTCGGCAAAGCGGGCTTCGACCTCTTCAATCTTGGCTTGGGCCTGCTCCCAATCCGCGTAGCTTTTTTTCAGCCTCTTGCCGAGTGCGGTGTATTCGTTGTTGAGTTCGGCAAACCGGTCCTGATCCTGGTAAAGCTCCGGGTCGGCCATGGCCTGTTCCAACTGGGTTTTCCGGCCTTCGAGCTGTTCGATCTCCTGTTCAGATTGGGCAACGATCTTCTTGAGCGGGGCGATCTCTCGGGTTTTTTGCTGGCGCAGGTCTGCCTGGAGCTTTCGGGAGTCCTTGCCCTTTTTCCCCTGTTTCTCAGGGGTCGGGCTGCCGGGTTGGGTTTTGGGCGCAGCAGCTTTTTTTTGCGGAGAGTTGGCCGCTTCTAAATGGGTCTTGTGGAGATAATAGTCGATATTGCCGTCAAAGATGGTGCCGTGGCCGCCTTTGATCTCCAGAACTTTGCCGACAAAGGAGTTGGCAAAATAACGGTTGTGGGAAACCACGATGATGGAGCCGTCGTATTGGCGCATCGCCTCCTGCAACACCTCTTGGGATTGGATGTCCAGATGGTTGGTGGGCTCGTCCAGGATGAGGAGATTGGCCGGGGTGGCGATCATCTTGGCCAGGGCCACCCGGCTTTTTTCACCGCCCGAGAGTACTCCCACCTTCTTGTCCACATCATCGCCGCGAAACAGGAAGGCGCCCAGCAGGGAGCGGGTTTGGGTGACGCTCAAATCGTTGCTCACATGGCTCAGGGTTTCCAGCACCGTGTAACGGGAGTCAAGCTCCTGGGCCTGATGCTGGCCGAAGTAGGAAATGGTCACATTGTGGCCGAAGCGGATGGCTCCGCTGTCCGGGGGGACGAGGCCGGCCAGGATCTTGACCAGGGTGGATTTGCCCGCGCCGTTGACCCCGAGCACGGCCAGCTTCTCGCCGCGTTGCAGGGTAAAGGAGAGGTCGCGAAAAACCGGTTGCTCTCCGAACTGTTTGTTCAGACCTTCGATCTCCAGCACGGTTCTACCGGAAGCCGGTGAGGGCGGAAAGCGGAAGGCGATGGTGTTTTCCGTTTCGTCCAGCTCGATCAGCTCGATCTTGTCCAGCTGTTTGAGGCGGCTCTGCACCTGGGTGGCCTTGGTGGCTTTGGAGCGGAACCGGTCCACGAATTTCATGGTTTGCTCGATCATGGCCTGCTGATTCTCATAGGCCGCCCGCTTGATGATCATCCGGTTTGCTTTATCCACCAGGTATTTCGAGTAATTGCCCTTGTAGACCGTGAGATCGCCCAGGGAGATTTCCCAGGTGACGGTGGTGAGGTTGTCGAGAAAGGAGCGGTCATGGGAGATCATCACCATGGCGCCTCGGTGATTTTGCAGGAACTCTTCGAGCCAGGTCAGCGATTCGATATCCAGATGGTTGGTGGGTTCGTCCAGCAGCAGGAGGTCCGGCTTGGCCAGGAGAATCTTGGCCAGCATCAGCCGCATGAGCCAGCCGCCACTGAACGAGATGCTGTCTTTGCCAAAATCGCTTTGGGTAAAGCCCAAGCCCAGGAGAATCCTTTCAATCTGGGACTCCATGGTGAAGATATCGGACTGGTCCAGCCGGTGCTGCAAGTCTCCCTGGCGGTGGAGCAGATCGGCGAAACCGGGATCTTCCGGCGGTACCGTGCCGAGGGCATGGTTGACTTGATCCAGCTCTTTTTGCAGGGCCAGGGCCTCGGCAAAGGCGGTTTTCGCTTCGTCAAACAGGGTGCGGCCTGGGGCAAAGGAGGCGATTTCCTGGGGCAGATAGCCGATGCTGATGTTTTTTGACCGGATCAGGACGCCGTCATCCACATGCTTGACGCCCGCCATGATCTTGAGCAGGGTGGATTTGCCCGCGCCGTTAACGCCGACCAGACCGATTTTTTCGCCGGGATGGACGCGGACCGAGACGTTCTTGAACAGGTGTTTGGAGCTGAACTGGATGGAAAGTTGGTTGATGGCAAGCATGGGTGTGCATTATCCGCTGAGATTGTCTGTTGAGGAAAAGAACAATCGCACACCATAGCACATTACGTCGGGTATTTCGAATAGAAGTTGAAAAAGCCATCCGTGGTGTTTTTCAACTTCGGAATTGCAAAAGTGAATTTTGCAATTCCTCACAATTTCAGCATGTGCAACATGCTGAAATTGACGATGCTTCCCTGCATCATACGCGGGCTACCGAAAAACGGAGTTTTTCAACAACCCGCGTACAGATGTTACGCAGAGGAAAAGAATCCTCAGATGGCGTAGGTGCCCCCGGCAACGCCGGTGAGTTCGCCAAGGTGGGTTGGCAGGATGATCAAAACCGTGGCGCCCTTGCCCGGTTCGCTGGTGACGGTGACAGTGCCCATGTGCTCGGTGATGATCTGTTTGACATAGGGCAGGCCCAGGCCGGTGCTCTGTCGGCTGACATGCAGATAGGGGTCGAAGATAACCTCAAGCATTTCCTTGGAGATCCCCGTGCCATTATCGGTAATTTTAACCTGGCAGCCTGCCGAGGTCATCTCCGTGGCGATGATGATCTGGTTGTTCTTGCCGCAGGCGTTTACTGCGTTTCGAAGCAGATGGGCAATGGCGATCTTGATAAGCGAGCTGTTGCCATGGAAAAAAAGAGGGGTCTGGCTGAGGGTGGGCAGGAGGCTGACTTCTCGGGCGCTGGCCTCTTCCTGCAACGATTCCACCGCCTCTGTGACAATGGGGTTGAGATCCAGGGGGGCAAAAATCTTTTTTGCTTCCGGTCGGACCGATTCGAATTTGCTTACCAGGTTTTCAAGCTTGCGGGCTTGGTCAAGGATGTGGACCAGTTTCAACCGGCCTTCTTCTTCTGCCGGATAGGCGTTGAGAAGGCGGCGAACCATGCCGCCGATAATGGTGACCGGGTTGCGTACCTCGTGGGCGATGCGCAGGGCCATGCTCGCTCGGGTCCGCTCCGCGATGACCGCTTCAATGTCCTTGTTCAGGCGGAAGAGATCCTGGCTGTTTTTCTCGATCTTCTCGCGGTCCCGCACCATTCGGTCCATGATGGTTTCGATCCGGTTGAAAAAAAGCGTCACCGAGGCGATGACAATAAAGGCCATGCTGTTGATCGAGCCGCTGAACGGGGACAGCAACAGCCAGAGGTCTTCCCTGCCGAACAAGGTGAGAAGATGTTTGGTGATGTGTCCGCTGGAGCGCGACAGGGCAAGGGCAAAAAGCGCCCCGCAGAACCAGAGGAGAAAGATGGCCAAGGGGCTTTCCCGGTCGGCACGGGCCAGGGCATGGGCATGCTTGAGGCATAGCCCTGAAAGAATGATGAGGGCCACGGCGCCGCCAAAATCAAGAAGCCAGACCGGGAGCATGGAGATGGTGATCATGGGCGGTCCTGTCTTGGGGAAGATGATGGTGCTTGTCCATCCCGGAGCAATTTAAGGCCCCGATAAAAAAGAAACATGGCCGGCACGGCGATGAGGTGATCGAGTTTCAGGATATAGTACAGGGCCTCTTGCCAGCCGGCGAGGCGGAGCAGGGGGATGGTTGCTCCGGGTGGCAGGAACAGCGCGTCTGCACGGATGTACAGGTCAAGAAAATGGCCCACCATGGTGGTGGCGCTCCAGAGCATGAGGAGCCAGGTCCCGGCGATGATGTATCGCCAGCCTTTGAGAGAAGAGAGGTGAGCCTGGCGGGCTTTGATCACAAAAAAGAAAAGAGAGATAATTAGGAAAAAGTGGGCGAGCTGATGGATGTACAGCCCGGAATAGTCATGGGGCTGAAAGGCCAGGGCGCTATCCGGCAGGAGACAACCCAATAGCAGCAGGCTTATGGTGAAAAAAAATGGCGCCAAGAAAAAACCTCGGATGGCTGGTAGTGTAGGGCTAACCGTCGGGCCAGGCAGGTTGAAAAACTCTATTGTTCAGCGCACCATACCATGATGCCGGGTCGAGCGGCATATGAAAAAAAACAGCGCATGGGAAAAATATCCCCAGAGGCAGGTTTGCCGCGGCAATATCAGGAGCGCTCATTCAACGAGGTAGGTTTTCTTGAGAGGCCCAACTCCTGGGAAACCTGGGTGGCGACCTCCTCGATGGATTTGCCTGCCGTGGAAACAATGGGAATCTGGTGGTTATGAAAGATGGTTTCGGCCGTCTGGATCTCTTCGCTACAGGTGGAGCGTTTGGCATAGTTGCTGTCCGCGTACCGTTTTTCCCGGACATTGTGGAGCACTTCCGGGGTGGTGGTCAGGCCGATGGCGCGTTTTCTGTTTCTGATTATCTCCTCCGGCAGGGTGTATTCCGTGAGATATTCGGCGGTGAGGGGGAAATTCGCCGATTTTAATCCCATCTGCGTTGCCAGATACACGCTGACCGGGGTCTTGCCCGAGCGGGAAACCCCCAGCAGGATGACCTCGGCCTCGTCCAGTTCATGGGTGTTGACCCCGTCGTCATGTTCCAGGCAGTAGTGGATGGCCTCGACCCTTTTAGCCATGGTCAGGTTGTCGATATGCCGGGAAAAGCCGGGAACGCCCAAGGCCTTTGCTTCCAGGCAGCCTTCCAGGCGGGTCATGAATATTTCAAAGGCGTCAAAAAACTCGACCTCGGGGGAATCGAAAACAGCACGGATATCCTTGGTCATGATGGTGCTGAAAATCAGGGGCCGTCGGCCAGTGGATTTTTTCAGGATATAGTTCAGGATCTTTTTTGCTTCCTCCCGGTTGAGGACAAAGGGGAACTTTTCTTCATGGAAATTGATTTCCGGAAACTGGCAGATCAGCGCTTGGCCCAGGTTGGTTGCCAGGATTCCGGTGCTGTCCGAGATATAATACACGTCTTTTGATGACCACATGCTGCGTTGCTCCTTGTCGCCTGGGGGATGAAGGGGTGTGTTTATCTGTAAGTGATTGCAGAGTGCCGCAGATGCGCGAAAGAGGTCTGCGAACTATAGCCCGCCTATGTGAGCAGGCCGATGACAGCTAAGCGAGCGTAGCGAGACTGCGAAGCAGATGCGGTGCTCTGTGATCGCTTACATCTGTCTCAGGCCGACCTCCCTCCTAAGAACAGGATGAAATCTTCAAATCGTTTCTGCTCGAAGTGGCCGGTCATCTCTTCCTTCATCAGGGTCAAGGCGCTGAGGGGCCTTCGTGCTCCGGCATATGGGCGGTGGGTGGTCAAGGCGTCGTACACATCCGCAATCGTGGCGATTTTGGCGTTGTCGGAGATCTGGTCCCCTCTGAGGCCGTGGGGGTAGCCCTGGCCGTTTATTTTTTCATGGTGGTGCAGGATTACATCGAGGGTGATTTCGGAGACGTGCTTGGCCATGAGCCAGTGGCCCTGGCCGGGATGTTTTTTGATGATTTCAAATTCTTCGTAGTCGAGTTTTCCCGGTTTGTTCAGGATGCTGTCCACGATCTGGCTTTTTCCCACATCGTGCAGGATGCAGCCCAAGGCAAAATCGTGGAGTTCCGTGTCATCGCCTTTGCTGATCATCAACCAGAGGCCAATGCCGAATACCGCGACATTCACGCAGTGGGAAAAGGTGTAATAATCGTGGGAACCCAGGCGAAGCAGGTGGCGGATGGATTGGGTGTCCGCCAGGGTAAGTTCGAGGATGTTGCTGGTGATGGTTTTGGCGCGGGAGATGTTTCTGCCGCTCCGGGGGTCATCGAACACATCCCGGATGATGTTTTTGGCGCAGGCATGCACAACCGAGGATTTTTGCTCGAGGGGGATGTCCATATTTTTGATAATGGCCCCCAGGGAATCCTCCATGAAATTTTCAAATTTTTTGGCGGATTCCTGGGTGATGAAGAGCGGCCCGTGGCTTTTTCTGGCAAGGGTGGTCTTGATGTCGGCGATATTGGTGTTGGCCGCGATCAGCAGGATGGGCCTGTTGCTGTTGGGCGGCTTGGTGTAGATGTTGAAATCGATTGTCCGGTCTTCCGCCAGGAGATAATCAGTGACAATCCGGATAAACTTTTTGGTTTCGGGGATCATGGTTTCTTCCGCTTCTCCAGAATTTTTTGGTGGTGTAGTACAGCCGAAAGCTTACTCGGGCTGGGCGGCGTTGCTTACAGGGCATCGGGCAGCCCGGCATTTTTTTTGAGATAGGTTGAAAGCTGGGAGAAGTTGCAACCATAGGCCTCAACCGCCTCCTGTTTCCCCTTCACCCGGAATGAGTATTTTTTGAAAAAAGTCTCGGGCTCAACGAGATGCACGGCGGCATCGCAGCCCATCACAAGATCCAGATCCTCCTGGTGGTTGGTCATGTTTTCCAGGCGAAACGCCACGTTGACCACGTCCCCGATCACGGTATAGTTGCTCTGCCCGTCTTGGGTAAGGTTGCCAAGCATGGCTTCGCCGGTATTGAGCGCCGCCCCGATCTGCAAAGGCCAGGGAAGATCCGGAACCTTTTTACTGAGATTGCTGGTGAATGCGCTGATGGCAATGGCGGTTTTTAGGGCCTGGTGGATGTTGTCCCGGAGATTTGGCCCTGCCCACAGGGCCATGACCGCGTCACCGATGAATTTATCGACAATCCCCTCGTGTTTGTGCACCAGCTTGCTTACTCCTCCGGTCCAGTGTTGAAGGAGCTGGGAAACCCACTGGTCCCCCATGGTTTCAGACAGTTTGGTGAATTCGTGGATATCGCAGATCAGGATGGTGATGATCTGTTTTTGCACAAAGGCCACGGTCATTTCATCGAGGTCCGCGCCGGTTGTCGCCGATGACCGGGTTGGGGTCGTATTCTGGTGGAACAGAAGACGGGTGCTGCCGATGCCGATGCAGTCCCCGTTTTGCAGGGTGATGGGCGTATGGATTTTTCGGCCATTGAGAAAAGTGCCGTTGGAGCTTCCCAGATCGAGGAGATTGAACTGACCATTTTCTTCTCTCTGGATCATGGCGTGTTTTCGCGATACCCAGGAGTAGGGCAGGGTGATATCGGTGTTGGCCACCCGTCCCAGGGTATAGGTGGTGTTGTCGGTGAGTTGCCAGCTGTGGTCGTTGGCCTCCTGGGCGTCAGGTGCATCCAGAAGGGTGAGGGTCGCTGCTGTTTCCGGTGGCGTGGTCATTGTCGTCAGAGAGGCCTTTGGCTTACCCGTGGCTCTGAATGAGGCTGATGATTTCTTCGGGCTCGGCAAAACGACCGGCAGTATGTTTTGAAAAAATCAGGCGGCCATCGGCCATGATATCGTAGATGCCGTTTGAGCCGGGGATAAGCTCAACCTCGGCGGCGAATTGTTTCTTCAGCTCGGCTTCCAGCCTGGAAGCCCGTGGCAGATAGTTTCATTGTGAGCAGTAGGTGATGCTGATCTTCATGGCGAGTTTCCGTGTAAAAATATTTGGGGGGTTGGCAGGACTATGCCCTGCCCGGTGTTTCTTTATACCACAACGGCATCGGATTTTAACAGGATGGATTGTCCGATAAATTTATTGTGATTGCAAGCGGAGAAATGATCCGGGGGGTGTTCCGAGGGGGAAAGCTGAGAAAATCCACGCGCGGCAAAAGCCAAGGACTGTTAGCTGTTGGGAGAGAGCGGTTGCGGGCTGGGTGTGTGGCCCAGCCATTTCAGAAGGCCTTGAGCGGCACGGTATCCGGTGCTGAAGGCGCCTTGCAACAGGTAGCCGCCGGTTGGTGCTTCCCAATCCAGCATTTCTCCGGCCATGAATACCCCCGGTATTTTATGGAGCATGAGATTCGCGTCCACTTCCGGAAAGGTAACGCCCCCGGCGGAGGAAATTGCTTCGGCTAGAGGTCTGGTGTTGATGATGGGAATAGGAAGATTTTTGATGCGTCCGGCAAGAATCGTCGGGTTTTTCAGGTCTTCCGGGGAGCAGATTTCGTGGAGCAGCGAATAGGCTGGCCCGGTGAGGTGGATGGCCTTGCGGAGGAAATTGGCGAGACTCTCCTTGCCGCGTGGGTGCTCAAGCTTTTCTTGAAGGCGTTCCAGCGTAATATCGCGTTTGAGATCGAGCAAAAGGGGGGCAGGGCGGGTTTGTTCCAGCAGGTCGCGGATGGCGGCGCTCAGGGCATAGACCGGCCCTCCTTCCAGGCCATGGGCGGTTATCACCACATCGCCTATGGCCTGCCGGTCGCCGCAGCGGAGGAGAAGGTTTTTGAGGGGTTTGCCGCTGAAACGGGTTCGGAAATGTTCGGACCAGGCCACTTCGACCCCGCAATTTGCCGGGCGGAATGGCTCAAGAAGGACGCCTTTGGCAGCGAGAAATGAGGTCCAGCTGCCATCGGAGCCGGTTTGGGGCCAGCTTGCCCCGCCCAGGGCAAGGAGCAAGGCCTTGGCCGGGAATTCGAGGGTCGCGCCGGTCTCGGTAAGAAAGAGCGGGGCGCCTGTCTGGGCAAAGCCCTGCCAGCGGTGCCGATAGTGGAAGACAACCCCGCGCTTGGCCAGGGTCTCAAGCCAAATCTTCAGAATATCGTGGGCAGTGGCGTCTTTGGGGAAGACCCGGCCGCTGGTGCCGACAAAGGTTTCCACCCCAAGGCCGTGTAACCAGGCGCGCAGGTCGTCCGGCGAAAAATCGGCCAGGAGCTTGCTGAAGATTTCGGCGTTGTTTCCGTAGCGGGCGGCAAAAGCCTCGGTATGTTCCGCATGGGTGAGATTCAGCCCGCCGCGGCCGGCAACCAGGAATTTACAGCCAGCCGAGGCCTTGGTGTCGAAGATATCCACCGCCAGGCCTGCGTGGCTTAAGACGGTTGCGGCCATGAGCCCGGCCGGGCCACAACCGACCACTGCCACCCTGGTTTCGTCTTTCATGGGGCAGGTTATTTCTTGCCTGTTTTGCCGGAGGGCTTTTTCTGCTCCAGCTCCTTGATCCGGTCAATGAGCGCTTCACTCAAAGCTACCCGGCCTTCAAGCACACACCCAGGTCGGCCGGGAATACAGTCCTGTTTGAGCATCAGGCACTTGTCGTCATTGTAGTCGTAGTTTTTGCAGGAAAAGCTCATAGCCGGGAACCTGGGGTGGGGTTTCAGGTGGATAGACCGAAGGCCGAAGGTTTTTTTAGGATACTTCAGCCTTCCGCTTTCAACCTAATACCCAAGCAGTTATGTCAGCGTTTAAGGATGCCGTGTTTCTTCATCTTGTACTGGAGCAGGCTCTTGGTGATCCCCAGGGCGTCCGCCGCTTTTGTTTGGACATAGTTTGCCTTGTTCAGGGCGGAAAGGACCATTTTCTTTTCAATGCCGTCAAGCACATCGGGCAGGGGGGTGTTGGCCGGGATCGCATGCTCAAGGTCGAAGCCGTTCAGCCACTGCATGGGCTCCTTGCCGGTCATGGTCTCGGGCTGGACATCTTCCGGGCGGATCAGGTTTCGGGTGCAAAGAATGGCCGCCCGTTCGATGGTGTTTTCCAGTTCCCGAATGTTGCCTTCCCAAGGCAGAGTCATGAGAAACCGTACGGTTTCCGTGGCAATCTCCAGCTTGGGCTTGTTCAGCTGCCCGGCGTATTTGCTGACGAAATGGGCGACCAGCATGGGGATGTCATCGGTGCGTTCCCGCAGGGGGGGGAGGTGGATGTGGAGCACGTTGAGCCGGTAATAGAGATCTTCCCGGAAATGCCCTTTGTCCACCTCATCCTTGAGATCGCGGTTGGTCGCGGCGATGATTCGGACATCAACCCGCAGGGTCTGGCTGCCGCCGACCCGCTCAAAGTTGCGTTCTTGGAGCACCCGCAGCAATTTGGCCTGAAGCGGCATGGCCATCTCGCCGACCTCGTCGAGAAAAAGGCTGCCGGTGTCGGCCAGTTCGAACCGGCCTTTGCGCAGGGCGATGGCCCCGGTGAATGCCCCCTTTTCATGGCCGAAGAGTTCGCTTTCCAGGAGATTTTCCGGGAGACCCGCGCAGTTGAGGGAGATGAATGGGGCTTTTTCCCGCGGGCTATTGCAGTGGATGGCTCTGGCCACCAGCTCCTTGCCGGTGCCGGATTCGCCGGTGATCAGGACCGAGGTCGAGGTCGGGGCCACCTTTTCTATGAGGTTGAAGATGGCCTGCATCTTCTGGTTCTTGCCGACCATGCTGGAAAAAGAGGTTCGGGAGCGCATTTCCTCCCGAAGCCGCATATTTTCGCGGAGCACGGCGTAATGCTCCAGGGCCTTGGCGGTGTTCAGCACCAGCTCATCGTTGTTGAAGGGCTTGGTGAGATAGTTGAAGGCTCCGGCTTTCATGGCGGCCACGGCCATTTCCACCTCGCCGAAGGCGGTGACCATGATCACGGGCAGATCAGGGTTGAGGGTCTTGGCCGCCTTGAGCAGCCCCAAGCCATCAAGGCCCGGCATGCGCATATCGGTGATCACCAGGTCAATGTCAGTTTCACCCAGGATCTTGAGGGCCTCTTCCCCGTTTCCGGCGGTAAAGATCCCCAAGCCTTCTTCGCGGAGCAGTTCGGAGAGGACTATCAGGTAGTTTGGCTCATCGTCGACAATCAGTACGGTGTTCATGGGCAGGCAGCCTTACAGCGGTGAAATTTCAGGGGGAAACCTCGGCTATTTCCTTGATATCGGTGATGAGGATAATATCGTCGTTGCCCATGATGGTGTATCCGCTGATCCCATGGACCTTTTGCAGTTTCTTGTATCCGTCGCCAAATTCCTTGGCCACGATCTTCTGGTGGGACAGGATGCGGTCTACCAGCAGGCCGATCCCATGGAGCTTGCAGATCACCACTACTTTACTGTGCAGGTCAGCCAGGGGCGAGGAGGCTTTCGGGTAAAAAAAGGTGTTGAGCTCAACAAGCCGCAGAATTGCGCCATCATATGCGATGCAGTGGTTTTCCGCAAGAAGCGGGATGATGTTTTCGGTTTCGATGACCGTGGTGACCTCCTCGGAGGGAATGGCATAGGTCTCTTCGCCGGATTGTGCGAGCATGGCCTCTTTGGTGACCAGCGTTTTGGTCAGCGGCACGGTAAGGGAAACCGTGGTGCCTTTGCCCACGACGGAATCAATCTGGATGCTGCCGTGGCATTCCTTGAGGCCGGACATGACCACGTCCATGCCCACCCCGCGTCCCGAGACCTCGCTGACCTTCTCGGCGGAACTGAACCCCGGCCTGAAAACGAGATTGATCAGCTCCCGGTCGCTCAATTGTTCCAGCTCTTCTGCGGCCATGAACCCCTTGTTCAGGGCGACTTCCTTCATTTTTCGCGGATCGATGCCCATGCCGTCGTCTTCAATTATAATGTAGACATTGTTCTCGTCGGCCCGCGCCTGCAAGGTAAGGCTGCCCTGTTCCGGTTTGCCCGCTTTTTTTCTCGCCTCCGGCCCTTGGAGCCCGTGGTCCAGGGAGTTGCGCAGGATGTGGACCAGTGGGTTTTCGATCTTCTCCAGCAGGTCCTTGTCGATAACGGTCTCCTCACCGGTGATGGTGAAGTGGACCTCCTTGGAGAGCGAGCTGGACAGCTGGCGAACCACCTTGGGGAATCGTTGGAACAGTGATTTGACCGGCACCCTGCGGATGCTCATGATGTTGGCGTGCAGTTTTTCAAGCTGTTCGTCAAGCGCATGGATGATGCCGTCGAATCGGGCGACGAGTCCGAACTCCTCCTGCTTTGTTTCCAGCTGTTTTTTGAGGAAATTGAGGGAGTCGAGGCTGATGTACAGCCCGCCCACGGAATTGGCAAAGTTGTCGAGCAGCGCCTGATCGATGCGGATGGTTTTTGTCTGCTCAGAGGTTTTTGTTTCCTGGAGGTGGGCATCAAGGGCCCGTTTGTCCTGGATTGCCAGCGCTTTTTGCAGGTCGTCTTCCTGGATAACCCCCTGGGCGATGAGCAGCTCGCCGATTTTCTTCTGCTGGCCCAGGACCGCGGAGATCTGCGCTTTACTGACCAGCTGCTGCTCCACCAGAATCTCTCCCAGGCGGGCGCCGCCGCCCTTTGCCCGGGCCTCAAAACAGTCGATCACCGAGTTGAGCAGGTTGCGGCAGAGGGTGTTGTATTCGTCGCTGGCCACCATCAAAGCGTCATCAAGGAAGTTCCGCATGGCAAACAATTCGGCAAGCTCTCCGGCAATGGCATGGTTGCCTTGCAGGGCTTCGCTCACTTGGGCAAGGGCCTGGGCAAAGGCGAGCAGGAGGTCTTTGTCCGCAGCCTTTTTGGTTTCAAGAAGCTCGAGAATCAGGCCGAACTGGGCCAGTTGGCTGCTGAAATCCCTATCGCCCAGAAAATATTGGCAGTCGGGAGAGTAGGCGCTACAGGGGCACTTTTGTTTCTTTGCCGCGATGATTGCCTGAAGATCGATATTGGTTTTTTCAATTTGATCCAGCAACCCAGGGATCATGGGGTGGGCGTGGATGTTCTGACCAAGATTGAGGAATTCATGGAGGAGATTTTCCAGGGTGATGACACTCTGGATGGAGCCGGTTGCGGCAATGGGCTGGATTGCCTCCACCTGGGTGAGGAAGCTTTTTTCTTCCGGCAGGAAGGTTACTTCGGCAGGGTTTTTCTGGGCCCGGTCGAGCATGGCTTGCAGGTATTCGATCCCCTTGAGCAGGATGTCGATGATCTTTTTGTTGATCAGGACTTCGCCTTTGCGGCAGGCATCAAGGAGATTTTCGAGGCGGTGGGAGAACTTGTTGATGTTGGTGAGGCCAAAGAAACCGGAATTGCCCTTGAGGCTGTGCACCGGGCGGAAGATCCTGTTGATGATCTCGGCGTTGCCGGGATCATCTTCCAAGGCGATGAAGTCCGCCTCGATTCCCTGGAGGGAATCATTGGATTCATCGATAAAGCCTTGGAGCGCGTCAAGATCAACGTCGTACTGCATGTCAGTTTCCTTTTTCGCTGGCCAGCACTTTGAGAATCTCGTTGATGCGGTTTAGTTTTTTGGCCGCTGCATCCACGGCGTCAATGAGGTCCTGCATGTCTTTGAACGGCTTGAAAAAGATGTCGTTTGCCCCGTAGCGGAAGGCGTTGAGGGTGTTGCTGATCGTGATGTAGCCGGTGATCATGATCACCTGGATGGTGCCGTTGTAGTTCTTGATCTTGCGCAGCAGGGAAAGACCGTCCAACTCGGGCATCATGATGTCGCTGATCACGATATCGAAATGTTCGTCCTCGATCATCTCGTAGGCTTTGACGGGATCGTTGCAGGTTTTGACTTCGTAGGGGGTTTCGGTAAAGGCCCTGGCCAGGGCTTTCAGGACGCTGGTTGAGTCATCGACAATGAGGACTTTGTATTTTCTGGCCATGGGGCGCGTGTCCTTGCTGAAAATATTTCTGAAGAGAGAACCGTTTGTCGGGAAAAAATCGGCAAACGCTGTGGATATCATAGGGGTATTTGGGAGAATGGATCAAGGGAAAAAGAAGAGGGCCCCGGCGGGAGGGGTTGAGGTGGAAAAGAGAGGTTTTTTTGAAATGGCGGGAACGCTACCAGATAATATCTTCCCAGTGCTGTTGGGCTGCGGATTTTTTTGCCTGATCAGCGATGGCTTTCTTTTCCTGTGGCGTTAAATCATTGGACAGCACATTGTCAGGGTTGGCTGGGTCAACAATGCATGTTGTCTCCAGCGCCTCTCCTATCGAATCCAAGACATGCAGAAGGTTAAGGGCGGGAGAACCCGTGTCTTTTCCGGTCAGGGCGTTCATCGCAAAAAGTTCGAGATACAAGGAAGGCCAGTCAAGCTGATGGATGTGGCGCCATATCTTGATTGCCTGGATTTCACCAAGGCGATGCGATTTGACCACGGTCTCCACGTGGAGGTTCACATCGGTTTGCCGCGAGGAATCGGACCTGAGCCAATACAGGTCATGATAGCTCTCATGGCCTGCCTGCGTGCGACCGGGAATTAAATCGAGGTTCATGCCATTTATGGAAATACCAATGGCGACATCCCGACGACGGGGATTCCAGCCATGCAATGCGGCCAGGGTAAACAGCTCGTCGTAGATTTTTTTCAAGGTCCCCGGCATCTCGGGTTTTAAAGAGATGAAAAGATCCACCTCGGTTACGCCACGCACGGCTGTCTGCTTTGCGTATGAACCGGAATACGACAGGCCGGCCAGCCACTCTCCCGCCCAGCGTTGGATCTTGGGGGCAATTCGACTCGCTGCTTGTTCCGCGGCAGATTCCGGCCCACGGGGAACTTCATATTTTTTGAGAATGGAGAGGATGTATTCGTCGCCTGTCATGCGATTACCCGTCTTTGTCCGTTATCGGCTCCCAAAGTTTAGCGAAAAAACTTCTGTCTTGAGCACATGTTGCCTTGGTCAATGCCTGCAAGAACTTATCTGTAGTACTGTCGGCTGGTCAGGAAGTCAATCCTGTTTCTTAGTAAAAAAGAGGAGCCGGATTTTGGAAAATAAGTTTTGGGCGGAGATGGGGCCGTCTACTTGCGGGCTACAGCAATGGTTGCCAGCCGTTGCCTGATATCCTGAAGGAGTTGGAAGGGAACGCGGATGGTTTTGGTGTTGCCGCCCAGAGGGGTAACCGAGTGCGTGTCGCCATGGTAATCCGTACCGCCGCTGAGGAGTAAACCGTGTTGCGCGGCAAGGGTTTGCAGGAAGCGGTATATCTTTTGTGAATGGGTTGGATAGATGGCTTCAAGCCCTGCCAGTCCGTAATCCTTGAGCTGAGCAACAAGGGCGGGGATTTTTTCTAGGCCTGGGTCCGAGCAGGCCGGGTGGGCGAGTATTGCCAAACCATTGGCTTCGGTGATTCTGCTGATAACTTCGTCTGCCTGGGGTTTGACATGTTCGACAAAGGCGGGACCGCCGCGTTTGAGGTAGCGGCTGAAGGCGTCTTGGGTATTCTTGGCTCGGCCCTTTTTGGTGAGCAGGCGGGCGAAGTGAGGGCGGCCTATTTGGTCTCCGGCAATCTGGGTCAGTTCCTCGCTGGTTATGGAGATGCCGAGGGCTTGGAGGCGCTCCAGTATCCCTTGGTTGCGGTTGCGTCGGGCCTGTTGCAGCTTTTCGACAAAGGCGAGGAAGCCGGGATGTTCATGGTTGAATCCGTAGCCCAGAATATGGAGGGAAACCCCATCGAGGCCGCTGCTTATCTCAATCCCCGAGATAACCTCAACCCCGGTGGCCGTGCCGTGGGCAAGGGCCTCGTCAAGTCCGGCAACGGTGTCGTGATCGGTGAGGGCGATGGCCGCAAGCCCTCGGCGGGCGGCAAGAGTCAGCAGGGCCGTTGGGGTCAGTAACCCGTCCGAACAGGTTGAGTGGGTATGCAGATCGATGAATGCCGTCATTTTAAAGGGATACTATTTGCCCAGGACCTTGTTTTTTTGCGTGGAGTAATTTTGCACGAATCTATATACTAGCACTATTGGTGTATAAATGCTGTACGGATGAGGCCTCCTTTCTCGGGCTTATCCCTCCAAGAGACCTTCAACCGGCTGATTACAGGAGTTTTTTGCATGGCTCAGATCGATGCTTTTTT
>CAYTVV010000026.1:0-33025 GCA_964441875.1 uncultured Desulfurivibrio sp. | reverse complement strand
CGAACCAAAGAAAGGGCACCCGTGTCACTTGTCCCGCCGAAGGCGGGATGCCCTGTGCTCCTCAAAGCTGCCGGGATGTTGCAAACTCGCTACGCTCAAACAGTGCAACCTCCCTTTTTGGCAGCTTTTCCGGTGCTCGGCTGCGTGCCAATGGGGGAATATGGGAATAATTTTCATTCCCTTTCAAACCACTTCTTTTTATAGAAAGCAATCACGTCATCGATAATTTCAGTAACATCTCTACCGTCTACCAAATATTTCGATGCGGGGCCGAGGTCAAAATTTCTCACTGCATCAATATCTGGCCAATCGTCAAACAAGAGATTATGCGACGATGAGGTCGTCTCGCGAACTGTATTCAAGTGTTTTGTTCGATTGCAGAGAGAGTTAACGATTTTAAAAGAAGCGGTATTCCATATCTCGTTGTAAAATTTTTCTTCAGGGCGATTTGCTTGGTTTTTGTGGGTGTATCCAGGTGCAATCCATTCTCGTAAATGATTCAGCCCCATTAAGACGTAAAGCAGATCTTCAATGTCTTTTGCAGCGTTGCTTTGATAACGATCGTAGATGCGGCGGACGGTGCCAAAAAACTCGGCAGGGGTATCTAAGTCAAAAATGCCACTCATCGGGAGCCTTTTTCTCTTACCGTGCAGCCTAGATGGAAGATATCGTCACCTATTCATCCCAAGCTAATCATCAACGGAATAACATGCAGCTTCTTCGAAACGGTCTGGGTAGTGCCGAGCTTCCAGTCGGTGCAGGTGGCTTTGTCGCCCAGGAGGGCGTCGATCTCCGCTGTCAATCCCTTGATATTGATGATGGGATGGCGGCTGAACACCTCGGGCAGGCCGTAGGTCAGGTTGCAGGCCAGGCATTTGCCGGGGCGTTCGTGGAGTTCCAGAGCAAGGGTGAGGGTGTTTGCCGCCTGGCCCTTGAAGACGAGGCGGATGTCGTAGGCTCCGTCTTCGGCGTCGCCGAACAGGGCGTCGAAGAAGGCGTTGGCCCGTTCGGGCGGAAAGAGGGTCTGCAGGGTTTCCTGGGTGAAAATATCCTGTGCGTTGTTCATTTCTATTTCCTTGGAATTATGTGAAAAGTTGTCTTGCTGGTGTCTGATTTTTATAACTAGCTACTCTACCAGCCAGGCATGAAAATTAAAACTTTTTTGTCGATTGCCTCCCTTCTGGTGTGTTAGAGTTGCCGCCATGCAACCCACCTTATTTCCCATGGAACCAAAGTCAAAGCCCCAGCCCGCCCGCCCCGCCAGCCAGATCAGCCGCAAGGCCTTGAACGAGGCGCAATACGAGGCGGTGACCACCGTGAGCGGTCCGGTGCTGGTTATTGCCGGGGCAGGCAGCGGCAAGACCCGCACCCTGGTTTATCGTCTGGCCCATCTGGTCGAGCAGGGCGTGCCTCCGGAGCAGATTCTGCTGCTGACCTTTACCCGCAAGGCGGCCCAGGAGATGCTGCACCGGGCCAGTTTGTTGCTGGACGATTCCTGTCGGCGGGTGATGGGCGGCACCTTCCATGCCACGGCCAATCTGCTGCTGCGCCGCTATTGTCGTCATCTCGGTTATGAATCAAACTTTACCATCATCGACCAGTCCGATGCCGAGGGTATCGTCAATCTGCTCAAATCCTCCCTGAACCTGGGCGGCGAGAACAAGCGTTTTCCCTCCAAGCGGGTGGTGATTAGCATCCTGAGTAAGTCGGTGAATAAGGGGTTGGGCATCGAAGAGCTGGTCGAGGCCGAGTACGGCCATTTTCATGATTTTGCCGACGATCTCCAGACCATTGCCCAGCATTATCGGCGGTTCAAGCTGGAGCACAGCCTCATGGATTACGACGACCTGCTGGTGAACTGGCGCCGGATTCTGGAGGAGTTTCCCGAGGTGCACACCGAGCTGGGCAACCGTTTCAGTCACATCATGGTGGATGAGTACCAGGACACCAATCCTATTCAGGCGGCCATCGTCCGGCTGATGGCCGCGAAGCACAACAATGTCATGGTGGTGGGCGATGATTCCCAGTCCATCTATAGCTTTCGGGGCGCTGATTTCCGTAACATTATGGAGTTCCCTTCGCTGTTCCCCGACACTCGCCTCATTCGTCTGGAAGAGAATTACCGCTCCACCCAGAAAATCCTCGATCTGACCAACGCCATCATCGAAAAGGCCCAGGAAAAATACACCAAGACCCTGTTCACCAACATCACGGGCGGGGAAAAGCCTGTGGTCTACGGGGCCAGGGATGAGGCCACCCAGGCCCGCTATGTGGCGGAAAAGATCGTGGCCCTGCACAAAGCGGGCGAGCCGTTGGATGAGATGGCGGTGCTCTTTCGTTCCGGCTTCCATTCCTACAAGCTGGAGTTGGAACTGACCCACCGGCAGATCGAGTTTGACAAGCGCGGCGGCCTCAAGCTCAACGAGCTGGCCCATAACAAGGACGTCATCTCCTACCTGCGGGTGGTGGCCAACCCCCACGACCACCTCTCCTGGAACCGGCTCCTGTTGCAGCTTGACAAGGTGGGGCCCAAGACGGCCCAGAACATCCTGAGCCGGGTGAAAAGCGCGGACGACCCGCTGGCGGCGCTTAGGGAATACCCGGCCGGGAAAACCTGGAAAGAGGGTTTGGCTGATCTGCTGGAGATGCTTGAGGCCCTCCGGCAGCCGGGCATGAACATGGGGCAGATGTTCGAGCGGATCATGGACTATTACGAGCCGATTTTCGAGCGGCTCTACCACGACGATTATCCCCGCCGCCGGAGGGATCTGGACGAGTTGGGCCGGGTGATGGGCGGGTATGTTGAATTGCAGGCCTTTCTCGACGATGCCTCCCTTGATCCGCCCCAGGCCGGGGCTTTGGAGGAGGATGGCGGCAAGCGGCTGGTGCTCTCCACCATCCATTCGGCCAAGGGGCTGGAATGGGACACGGTCTTTATCATCAACCTTGCCGAGGGCCGCTTTCCCTCGGCCCAGGCCGTGCTCCCCGCGCATCGGGAAGAGGAGCGTCGGTTGCTCTATGTGGCCGCGACCCGAGCCCGCAAGCAGCTGTATCTGGTCTATCCCCAGGAGGTTATGTCCTACGACTCCTCCTCGGCTGCGGGCGGGCCTTCTCCGTTTTTGCAGGAATTGCCCCATGCCCTTACCCAGTCGCCTGCCCCCGTTGCCTGGCAGCATCAATCTTCCGCCTATGGCGGGGGGCAGGAGGAGCGGCCCGATTACAGCATCCCGCCGCTCAAGTCTGCATCTCCGGCAAGCCCCTCCGGTTCATCGTCCGCCCCAAGTATCAAGCTCGGCAACCGGGTGCGGCATCCGTTTTTCGGGGAGGGCGTGGTGGAAAAGGTCGTCAGCCCCAAATCGCTGGAGGTTCTCTTTGCCCGGCACGGCAAAAAGACCCTGCATCTTGACTATGCCAAGCTGGAGTTGGTGCAATAATGAATTACCAGGAGGCCTGGGCCTTTCTCGATAACCTGCAATTTTTCAAGATCAAGCTGGGCCTTGAGAGCATGCGCCAGTTCCTCGATTCGGTGGGCAACCCGCATCGGGGCCTGCGTTTCATGCATGTGGCCGGCACCAACGGCAAGGGCTCTGTTTCCACGACCCTGCGGACCATTTTGACCAAGGCTGGCTACAAGGTGGGGCTCTACACCTCGCCGCACCTGAGCTGCGTGCGGGAGCGGTTTCGGATCGATGGGCGATTTATCTCGGAAGAGGCGTTTGCCCGGCAGGCCAGCGTGATCCGCGAGGCGCTGGGGGAGCGGCAGATCACCTATTTTGAGTTCGCCACCGCCCTGGCCCTGCTGTGGTTTGCCGAGGAGCAGGTGGATGTGGCCATTCTGGAGGTGGGCATGGGCGGCAGGCTTGACGCCACCAACGTGATCACTCCCCTGGTCTCCGTGATCACCAATGTCAGCATGGACCATGAGCAGTACCTGGGTAACACCCTGGCTGCGGTGGCCTTTGAAAAGGCCGGGGTCATCAAGCCCGGCATCCCGGTGGTTGCAGGAGTTGCGGTGGATGAAAGCCTGGCAGTGGTGGCGCAGGTGTGCCAGGAGCGCCAGGCCCCTCTGTTTTTGCTGGGGCGGGAGTTTGATGTGCTTCGTGGCCCGGAGGGAAGCTGGGAGTATCGGGGTATCGACCACAGCCACTCTCTGGCCGGGTTGCAGTGTCGCCTGAAAGGTGGGTACCAGATCGGCAACGCCGCCGTGGCCCTGGCCGCGCTGGAAACCATCTCCGAAACCTTGCCGGTGAGCGGGGAGGCGATCCGACAGGGGTTGCTCTCCGTGGCCTGGCCTGGCCGTCTGGAATATTTCTGCCTTGCGGACGGGAAGCCGGTGGAGTGTCCTGCCGAGGCCACCGCCCATGCTCCTTCTCTGCGCCGCTATCTGCTGGATGGGGCCCACAATCCCGCAGGGGTCGAGAGCCTGCGGGATGCCCTGGTCGGCGAGTTCCGCTACGACCGGCTCATTCTGGTCTGGGCCTGCATGGGGGACAAAGATGTGGCTGCAACCCTCACGACCATCGCCCCCCTGGCGGACCGAATCATCTTCACCCGCCCGGAAAGCGAGCGCTCGGCAACACCGGAGCAGCTTACCGCCATCCTGGCCGAAGAGGAGCGCAGCAAGGCGCAGGGCGCCCCAACGGTTGCCGAGGCCCTGATCCTGGCCGCCGATCTGGCGCACAGCGGGGATCTGATCTGCGTGGCTGGATCGCTGTATCTGGTGGGAGCGGCGCGAAAGATTCTCTTGGGAGAGGTGGCGCCATGAGTGCGGACGGGGATCTGTACGGCGAGGGGGTGGACGAGGAGGATATCCGCCGCGAACGCGCCAAGGCAAGGGAAATACGGAAAAGCAGATGGTGGCAGACCAAGCTTTCCCTTGGCATCTGCTACTATTGCGGCAAAAAGACCCCAGCCAAGGAGCTTACCATGGACCACATCGTCCCCCTGGCCAGGGGAGGGACAAGCAGTAAGGGGAATCTCGCTGCCTGCTGCAAGGAATGCAATAATCTGAAGAAAAGCATGCTGCCCATGGAGTGGGATGTCTATATGGAGCGGTTGGAAAGGGGATAGCTGTCAGCTATTTTAATCCCCCAGACAGATACCGATTTCCCGGGCGGTCAGAACCTTGTCGCTGCCCAACGGCACCTTTTTCCGGGTCTTGATTGCGTCTGCCAGGGGCACGGCTACAATATCCGTGGCGGACAGGGCCACCATGTGATCGAAGACTTCCTGTTCGGCCAACCGCACTGCCGCGCCGCCAAAGCGCAGGGCCAGCATCCGGTCGAAGGTGGTGGGCGAGCCGCCGCGTTGCAGGTGGCCCAGCACCAGGGAGCGGGTGTCCTTGCCGGTTTTTTCCCGGATCTGCTGCGCCACCCATTCACCCACCCCGCCCAAGAGAACCTCCTGCCGCCCGACCTCATGGGCATCCGTGGCCTTGTGGATCACCTCGGCGTTTTTTGCCCTGGCCCCTTCGGCCACCACGACAATGGCGTAATGTTTGTGGTGCAGTTCGTTGTCGTTGATCTTGTCGCAGACCTTGTTCATGTCGAAGGGGATCTCCGGGATGAGGATGACGTCGGCGCAGCCGGAGATCCCGGAGTTGATGGCGATCCAGCCGGAATCCCGGCCCATGACCTCGACCACCATGACCCGGTCGTGGGATTTGGCCGTGGAATGGAGGCGGTCGAGGGCATCCGTCGCCGTGGCCACGGCGGTGTCGCAGCCAAAGGTTCTTTGGGTGGCCTGGAGGTCGTTGTCAATGGTCTTGGGCACCCCGATAACCGGCATCCCCTTTTCCGTGGCGAAACGGTGGGCAATCTCCAGGCTGCCGTCGCCGCCCACGGCAATATGGCAGAAGAAACCCATGCGGGTAAAGTTTTGCATGACCCGGTCGGAAACATCGCGGAGCAGCACCTCGCCGGCCATGTTTTCCACCGGCATGGCAAAGGGGTTGCCCTTGTTGGTCGAGCCGAGGATCGTGCCGCCGGTGGGGGTGATGTCTTCAACGACCTCCGGGGTGAGGCGGATAAGTTCGTCCGGGTCGAGCAGGCCTTTGTAGCCGCCGTGACTACCATAGACCTCCCAGCCCCGGTAATGGGCGGATTTGGTCACTGCGTAGATAACAGCGTTCAGGCCAGGGGCGTCGCCGCCGCCGGTGGATATGACGATTTTTTTCATCTGCTCGACCTCACACAGTGACTGAGTAAAGACCTCTGTTCATTGGGGAAACCCTTTTTTTAGTTATAGCTTGAATCAGACGGAGATCAAAACAAAAAACCAGCCTTGACTTATGCGGGGATATTTCTTAATTTACTCAATAAGAAAAAGCTGAAATTACTTTTTTCTTACCGGCCTTCCCAGAGCCGGGATATTTTTTTATGAACCTTTTGATGAGGAGATCATAGGATGCTTGAAGTAACAGAGCAGGCGGTTGTCAAACTGAAAGCGTACCTGGCCGATAATAATATCGATTCTGCCGTACGTGTTGCCTTGATGCAGGGTGGCTGAGCAGGCCCCTCTTTGGGATTGGCTCTGGATGAGCCAAAAGAAAATGATGCGACGTTTGAACATGGCGGAATTAAATTCTTGCTGGACAATAATCTCAGCAATCAGTGCGGAGTCATCAAAGTAGACTTCATCGAGGCCGGACCCCGTTCCGGTTTCGGCATCTCCTCGGCCAAGCCTCTCGGCGGCGGTGGGGGTGGCAGCTGCGGCAGTTCTTGCGGCAGCGGTGGTAGCGGCGGCTCCTGCGGTTGCTGATTACATTGCTTTGAATGTGTTGTGAAAAACCCTGGCCTTGGCCGGGGTTTTTTATTGGGCCTTGCCGCTGTTGTTTTTGATAAACACCGCCAGGTAGGCGAGCAGATCCCTCATCTCCTCGCCATTTTCCGGGATTGCCTCGCCGCGCAAGGCCACCTCGATGCAGAAATTGACCACCCCGGCAAGGGAGCCAACGGGGTTGTCCATGACCCGATATTGCTTCCTGCGCATGGTCTCTGGGCTGAAATCCCGGCCATGCTCATGGCAGGTGAGGCAGGTCTTGCCGGAGGTGCCGCCCCCGAGGGTAGGACTTTCAAAGAGCAGTTTTCCGTGTTGGGCGTCTGCGCCAAGGCAGATGCCGGTGGCGGCAAGAAAGACACTGACTGCCGCCAGAAGCGTGGTGATTGTTTTCATGCGGTTCCATTCCCCTCTTGCGTTATCCGAGCATTTTTTGGCAGAAAAGTACTAGGTTTTTTCAGGTTTTCAAAGATACTGTACTATGAAAGGGGTGCGGGGAAAAAGAAAGAACAAAGGAGCTGATCATGGCACAGCATGAAGGCGCACAGGCCGCGGGCTTGACAGAAGAACAGGGGAGAGCGTTGCTCTGGCTGGCGCGTGAGACCATCGCTCGGCAACTCGGCATGGAGGCGCATGAGCCGGGGGCCGAGATTGCGGCCCGCTTGCTGGATGCTGAGCTGGGGCACAAGCGGGGAACCTTTGTCACCCTGAAAGAGCATGGCGAGCTGCGCGGCTGTATCGGCAGCCTTGCCGCCATGGACTCCATTGCGGAGGGCGTGAAGCGCAATGCCCTCCATGCCGCTTTTGACGATTCCCGATTCAGGCCGGTGGGAAAAAATGAACTCGGGGCAATCGAGGTGGAGATCAGCATCCTCACCGAACCGACCCCACTGGCCTATACAAGCGCGGAGGAGCTGCTCCGCATTCTGCGGGTCGGGATCGATGGGGTCATCATCCGAAAGGGCGTGCAGGGCGCCACCTTTCTGCCCCAGGTCTGGGAGCAGCTGCCCGATCCTAGGGATTTTTTAAGCCACCTTTGCCGCAAGGCCGGTTTGCCCGCCGATGCCTGGCAATCGGGAATCCTTGAGGTGTCCACCTATCAGGTGCAGTATTTTGAGGAGCAATCCTAAGCGCTCAGGTGGAAAAGGCAATGGGCCACGGCAGACGTGGCGGATGGCTGTTGATTTTTGCAGGGTGATATGGTACATCGCCCTTTGGTTTGAGCACTATGCCTGGGTGGCGGAACTGGTAGACGCAAGGGACTTAAAATCCCTCGAAAGCAATTTCGTACGAGTTCGATTCTCGTCCTGGGCACCATATTTATAATAATGGTTTTTGGTCCGTGGCTATTGGGGGGAGTGATGAGCGAAAAGCAGGCAACCATTGACATAATCGCCGAAATTTTCTGTCAGGCGGTCAAGAAGACCCTGGACAAGAGCACCCGAAAGGCCATCAAGTATTCAAAGACCATCCAGGTTATTCCCAAGGTGAGCCTGCGGCCGGAGATCGGCTGCTTTGTTCAGTTTACCGGGGATTATAACGGCTTGGTGGTGGTGAATTTTTCTGCCGGGGCCGCCATGGATCTTTACCGGAGCTACATGCTTGCCATGGGGATGCCGGAGAGCGATTTGGCCAAGGATGCGACCTCCGCCGAGGTGGTTGACACCATGGGGGAGATGACCAACCAGTTCATGGGCAAGGCCATGCAGATGGTGGAGGGCAGGTTTGATCTTACCTCCTATATCGGCCAGCCCAAGGCTTTGTCCTTGAACACCGCCATCACCCTCACCCCGGATCTTGATTTCCAGGACAATCGGAGGATGGTGTTCAGCCTGGATACCCACCGGTTCTACATGGAAATGGCTTTGGAGCGGACGGAATTCGTCGCTCTGTAATATTTTGTTTTCAGTTGATCTCTGTAAAAGGCTGCCTTTTTGGCAGCCTTTTTTTATATGATTTATCCGAGAATGCGGAAGTATGGAGCATGAAGTCGTTCTGTTCATTTCTTTGCTTGCCCAAAGAAACGAACCAAAGAAAGGGCACCCTGTGTCTCTTGTCCCGCCGAAGGCGGGATACCCTGTGCTCCTCGATGCTGCCGGGGCTTTGCAAACTCGCTGCGCTCAAACAGTGCAAATCCCCTTTTCGGCAGCCTCTCCGGTGCTCGGCTGCGTGCCAATGGGAATTTTCCCCCATTTGTCCTGCCGCCCCCGTCGCGAAGTAAGGGAAGCCCGCAGGGTCAGGACTGGCTGGGGTGCTTTTTTTTCTTTCTTCTTTTGGGCACGCAAAAGAAGAAAGAAAACAGCAGAAAGCCCTGGCTATCCTATGGAGAGAGCAGCCGGGCTTTTGCCTTTCAAAACACCCGGTCTTACAGTATAAGATAAAGCTTCCCCTGAATTCGTTCATTTTTTGATTTTTTATATTCTTGGAGGTGCGTCATGTCAAAGTGCAGCAGTGGAACCTGTGGTAGTAAGAAAGCGAGTGGATGCGGCTCCGCTGATGCGGCGGTGGCCCAGCAGAATACGGCAATCGCCGCCTCTCTGGATCGGATCAAGAACAAGATCCTGGTGATGAGCGGCAAGGGCGGGGTGGGCAAGTCCACCGTTTCGGTGAATCTGGCCTTGGGCCTTGCGCAAAAGGGCTACAAGGTCGGTCTCATGGACGTTGATCTCCACGGCCCGGATATTGTCCGCATGCTCGGCATGTCCGGCAGGATGGACGGCGAGCTCACCAAGGACGGCAAGATGCCGCCCCTGCAATACAATGATAAGCTCAAGGTCATCTCGTTGGAGAGCATGATGGAGAATCGGGATGATCCCATCATTTGGCGCGGGCCCCTCAAGAACCAGGCCATCCGCCAGTTTATTGCCGATGTGAATTGGGGCGAGCTGGATTATCTGGTCATCGACGCGCCTCCAGGCACCGGGGACGAGCCCATGACCGTGGCCCACACCATCAAGGATGCCAAGGCCCTGGTCGTGACTACCCCCCAGAACATCGCCCTGGCGGATGTGCGCAAGTCCATCAATTTCTGCAAGCATGTTTCCATGAAGATCCTTGGGATCGTGGAGAACATGAGCGGCTTTATCTGCCCGCACTGCGACAAGCCGGTGGATATCTTCAAGACCGGTGGCGGCGAGCAGTTGGCCACCGAGTTTTCCGTGCCTTTTCTGGGCAGGATTCCCCTTGATGCCAGGGTGGTTATCGCCGGGGATGACGGCAAACCCTATCTTTCTTCCGGGGCCACAAGCCCGGCCGCCCAGGCGTTTGAAGCGTTTCTGGCCAAGGTCGAGAAAGAGCTGCCCGTCATTCAGACTGCGGCCGTTTCCATTCCCATGGCCAAGGCCGCGTCGAGCTGCGGCTGCGGCAGCGGACCTTGCAACCCGAACACCTGCGACTGTTGAGGGCCCAGGCTATGATCGTAAAACAGCTGACCGTGGGCTCCATGGCCGTGTGCTGCTATGTGGTGGGCTGCGAGGAAACGAAGAAGTGCGCCATCATTGATCCCGGCGGCAACGAGGAAAAGATTCTTGGCTTTTGTCGGGATGAGGGTCTTAGCGTTGAGGCGATTCTTTGCACCCACGGCCATTTGGATCATGTCTGCGGCAACGCGGTGATCCAGAAGGCCACCGGCGCGCCCATCCTCATGCATGCTGCGGATGCCGAGTTTTTTGCCAGGCCTGAGGTTATTGATTACTTTTCCATGCTCGACCTGCCTCCTTCGCCGCCGGTGAACAGGACCGTAACCGATGGCGAGGCGATCATCATCGGCAAGCTCACCATTACGGTTCTCCACACCCCCGGCCATACTCCGGGCGGAATCTGTCTCTATGCCGCCCCCCATCTCTTCACCGGCGACACCCTGTTTGTCGAAGGGCTGGGCCGTACCGATTTTCCCGGCGGCGACACCAATCAGATGCTTGCAGCCATCAACGAGAAAATCCTGACCCTGCCCCCTGAGACCGTGGTCTGGCCGGGGCATGGCTACGGCGGGGCCAAATCCACCGTGGGCGAGGAAGCCCGCAACAACCCGTACCTGAAAGGGAACTGGTAGCAGATGCGGGAGATTGTCCTCGGCACGGCAGGTCATGTGGACCACGGCAAGACCAGCTTGGTTCGCGCCCTCACCGGCATTGACACCGACCGGCTCAAGGAGGAGAAGAAGCGGGGCATCACCATCGAGCTTGGTTTTGCCTTTCTCGATCTGCCCTGCGGCCATCGCCTTGGCATCATCGATGTGCCCGGCCACGAACGCTTTGTGAAAAACATGGTGGCCGGCGCCACGGGCATCGATCTTCTTGCCTTTGTCATTGCCGCGGACGAGGGGATCATGCCCCAGACCAGGGAGCATTTCGAGATCTGCCGGTTGCTGGGGGTGAAGCGAGGCCTGGTCATCCTCACCAAGAAGGACATGGTGGATGCGGAGTGGCTGGAACTGGTACGGGAGGATGTCCGCCAGTTTTTGGCAGGCAGTTTTCTCGAAGACGCGCCCATGCTTGCGGTTTCCTCCACCACCGGCGAGGGGCTGGACGAGGTTCGGCAGGTGCTGGACACCCTGGTGCGGGGCAGCGAGTTTGCCGAGGCCCACGGCCCGTTCCGCCTGCCCGTGGATCGGGTCTTCAGCATGAAGGGCTTCGGCGTGGTGGTCACTGGCACCTCCATCTCGGGCCGAATTGCGGTGGGTGAAGACATCACCGTCTATCCCCAGAATCATACCGCCAAGATCCGCGGCATCCAGGTGCACGGCCAGGACGTGGAGCTGGTCGAGGCGGGCAAGCGCACCGCCATCAACATCCAGGGCCTGGACACCGAGATGATCGCCAGGGGCAACATGCTCGCCACCCCTGGCACCCTCGCGCCCTCCTACCTGCTGGATGCCGATTTTTTCTATCTCTCCTCCTGCTCCAAACCCCTCAAGAATCGAAGCCGGGTCCGGGTACACATCGGCACCGCCGAGATCATGGGCCGCATAGTGTTGCTGGAGGATGAGGAACTTGCCCCTGGCAACCGGGCCAACGTGCAGATTTTGCTTGAAGAGCCATTCGGCGCCTGGCCCGGCGACCGCTATGTGGTGCGGAGCTATTCGCCCGTTGCCACCATCGGCGGCGGCGCGATCTGGAACGCCTCTCCGCCTAAGCGGCGGCGTTTTAAGGAGGCAAACAGCCAGGTTTTTGCCCTGTATCAGGAGGGTTCGGCTGAAGATATCTCCCTGCTGCATCTGCGGGAGGCAGGGGTTAGCGGGCTCACCTTCGAGGCGCTCTGCGTGAAGATGGGCCAGTTCGGCAAGCGGTTCCGCAAGCTGCTGGATGGTCCCATCTCCAGCCGGAAGATCATCATGGTGGATTCGGAGCGGCAGCGCATGGTCGCGGCGGAAATCTTCGAGGCCATGGGCGCATCGCTTACGAAGATTCTGGCTGATTTTCACCGGGACAATTCGATGAAGCCGGGGTTATCCAAGGAGGAGCTGCGCTCCCGTCTGCATGGGGATCTGGATCAAAAATTTTTCCAGCTGCTCCTCAATACCCTGGTCAAACAGGGGACGATTGTTGTCGATGAATCCGTGGTGAGAATGGCGGGCCATCAGGTATCGCTCAAGGCGGATGCCCAGAGTATTCGCACGGAAATGGAGACCTTCTACGCTGAGGCCGGGCTGACCCCGCCCACCGTGCGGGAGGTGCAGGAGCGGTTTGCCAAGTATCCCGCGCCCTTGGTCCGCGAGGTTCTTGAGCTTTTGGTCCGGGAGCAGGTTCTGGTCAAGATCAGCGAGGATCTTTATTTCCAGGGCCGGGCCATGTCGACCTTGCAGGAACAGCTGGTGGCCTTTATCAAGAAAGAAGGGGAGATCGACGCGCCGCGTTTTAAAACCCTCACCGGCCTGACCAGAAAATTTTCCATCCCCCTATTGGAGTATTTTGATAAAATCAAGGTAACGATTCGGGTCGGCGACCGAAGGCTGCTTCGGGAGCGGCAGCCTTCGGCATGATAACCGGCAATACCAGCGGTCTGAAAACCGCCCAGCTGAAAGGGCTTGAGCGCATTGCCGGGCGTCGGGTTAATCCGGATATGGTCGTCAGCCCGGAGCTGGCAAAAGAGCTCTGCGCGATTGCCTTTGAGCTGGGGCGCCAGGTTGGGGTCTTGCTCAGTCGCAGCGGCCAGGTCGAGGCGGTCATGGTCGGGGATCACCGCTCCATTATGATCCCGGCTTTGAAGCAGTTTCGGGTCTCGGGCGGGCGTCTTAAGGGCTTGCGCTGTGTGCATACCCATCTTGCGGGTGAGGGTATCAGCGAAGACGATCTGATGGATCTGCTCTTCCTGCGCCTGGACATGATGACCGTGGTGCAGATGGAACAGGGAGTGGCAACCCGGCTCTATTCCGCCCACCTGGTGCCCCAGGCGGTGGCGGGGAAGAACTGGGTTTTGCTACAGCCGGAGGTCCCCAGCCAGCAGGCCCGCTCCTGCCGGGAGCTCGTCGCCGCGCTGGAGGATGAGTTCGCCAAGGCCCGCCCGGTGCGGGAGGTTGATGCGGGCCGGGACCGGGCGATTCTGATCAGCGTGACCCCGCTCTCCAAGGCCAAGGCCCAGGAGTCCATGGACGAACTGGCCGAACTGGCGCGCTCGGCCGAGGTGATCGTTCTCGACACCGTGGTGCAGCGACGGGAAAAGATCAACCCCCGCTTGATCCTCGGCAAGGGCAAGCTCGGCGAGATCATGCTGACCGCGTTGAGGCTCAACGCCAATCTGCTGATCTTCGACCAGGAGCTGAATCCTTCCCAGGTGCGGTCCATAACCGACCACACCGAGCTGCGGGTTATCGACCGGACCCAATTGATTTTGGATATCTTTGCCAGGCGGGCCTTGAGCCGGGAAGGCAAGCTACAGATCGAGATGGCCCAGCTCAAGTACATGCTGCCCAGGCTGACCACCCGAGACGATGCCCTGTCTCGGCTCACCGGTGGCATCGGCGGGCGCGGCCCCGGCGAGACCCGTCTGGAGGTGGACCGCCGCCGCATCAATGACCGGTTGGGCAAACTGGGCAAAAAGCTCAAGGAGGTCGGCCGCGAGCGGGAGCAGCGGCGGGCGCGGCGTCGCAAAAATGACTTGCCGGTTCTCTCGCTGGTCGGCTATACCAATGCCGGGAAATCAACCCTGCTCAATACCCTGACCAAAAGCGCCATTGTCGCCGAGGACAAGCTGTTCGCCACCCTGGACCCGACCAGCCGGAGGTTGCGATTTCCTGAGGATGTGGAAGTCATCATCACCGACACGGTGGGCTTTATCCGCAATCTTCCGGAGGATTTGCTCAAGGCCTTCAAGTCGACCCTGGAGGAACTGCACGAGGCGGACGTGTTGGTGCATGTTATTGACATCAGCAATCCGCGCTGCGAGGATCATATCCAGGTGGTGGAGGATCTGCTCCGGGAGCTTGAGTTGGATGGTATTCCCTGTCTTAAAGTTTTTAACAAGATTGACCTGATGGCGCCGGAGGTTGTTGCCGAACAGCTGCGGCTGCATGAGGCGGTAGCCTTAAGCGCCCGTGATGCCGCAACCTTTGGTCCTTTCCTGGACAGGGCCAAGAGCTTGGTCTTGAAAAAATGGCAGAAGCGAGGGGGATATGCACAGCCTGAAATTGAGGAGTCAGCCCCAGACACTCACGTCCATTCAACGATCTAATTGATTATGCGCATACTATTTTCTAGACGACAATTTCGCGGCTTTTCTTTGTTTCTGTTTGCCCTGGCCATTTTTCTGGGCGGCGGCCAGCCGGCGCTTGCCCAAAACGCGACCATCGAGGAGTTGATTGTCACCAATTCCAGTACGGATCTGCTGTTGTTTCTCACGGTCAACAATGCCTTTACCAAACAGATGGAGGAGGGGATCAGAAACGGCATCCCGGTGACCTTCAATTTTTATGTGAAGCTGGAGAAAAAACGAAGCACCTGGCTGAATCAGGAGCTTGTTTCCCTGCGGTTTGACCATGCCTTGAGCTATGACACCTTGAAAGAGGAGTACAGCATTGTCCGCTCCGAGCTGGCAGGGCAGACCTTCCGCACCAAATCCCTGGCCGAGGCGAAAAAAGTCATGGCCCAGCTCAATGGTCCTCCTGTTTCGCCGCTGAAGGCCCTGTTGCCGGAGGCGGGGTATCTGCTCCGGGTTAAGGCCAAGCTCGCGGAAAAAACCCTGCCGCTCTACGCGCACTATGTGATCCCCTTCTGGAGCCTTTGGGATTTTGAAACCGAGTGGTACACTGTGGAATTCAGGTATTAGGAGCCGTTAGAGAATGAAAGTTGATGGTCGGACTATTCCGTTACGGCTCCTTATGCCGTTTTTACTGCTGCCGTTTTTGCAAATCAGCAGGCAAGAGTATCTTGCGGTGACGGCTTAGCATGGATACCCCCCAGGAGGAGGTTCTCCAGAAAGACCGGCTGCGCCGCAAAAAGCGCATCCGCCTGGTCATCCTTGCCTGTCTCGTTTTGATCCCGCTGCTGACCTATTTTGAAACCAGGATCGTGCAGCTGGGCGCCATCCCTTTTCCGGTCAGCGGCAATGTTCTGATCTTCGTGCTCATCAACTTCAATGTCCTTCTTCTGCTGTTGATGGTGTTTCTGGTGCTCCGCAATCTGGCGCAGCTTGTCTTTGAGCGGCGGCGCCGTTTCCTGGGAACAAAGCTCCGCTCCAAATTGGTGATAGCCTTTGTTTCCATGTCTTTTTTCCCCACCGGGCTGTTGTTTTTCATCGCTCTCCAGTTTGTCTCCACCAGCATGGATTACTGGTTCAATATCAATGTCGCCCAATCCCTGGAAGAATCGATCGCCATCGCCAAGAATGTTTACCAGGAGGCGGAAGACCAGGTTGATCGCCAGGGCAGCCTGATTGCGGAACGCCTGGAATCGAAGCGTTACGGGGATCTTGCCGGGGGAAATCTGACTCCCTTGCTGCAAGAGATTATGAAAAGCCATGGCCTGGCCGGAATCGAGGTGATCTCAGAGCAAAGAGAGGTGTTGGCCCGAGCCTACAGGCCGGAAGTCGTCGGCGAGGGTGTCCCGGAAATTCCGTTGAACATGATCCGCAATGCGTATGCTGATAAACAAGGGCAGACAACCATTCAGCCGGTGGCGGCGGGAGAGTTGGTGCGCAGCGTGAGCTCGGTGCGCATCGGCGGCACCGACGGACGGCAGGGGGCGCTGGTCGTTTCCCTGCTTATTCCCCAGGAACGGGTCAAGCGGATGCAGACCATCTCCGCCGGCTACGAAGGCTACAAGCAGTTGATGATTCTCAAGGCTCCGATTAAAACCAGTCTGCTGGTCATGCTGCTCATCGTCACCTTGTTGATCGTGTTTTGCGCGATCTGGTTCGCCTTTTATGTGGCAGGCGGACTCACCGGGCCCATCGGCAGGCTGGCGGAAGCAACGCGCCGGGTGGCCGAGGGGGAGTTGGACTTTGTTCTGGAAAAAACCTCGGGCGATGAGATGGGAACCTTGGTTGATTCCTTCAACCGGATGACCAGCGATCTCTCCGCCAGTAAAAGGCAGCTTGAAGAGGCAAATTCCGCATTGTGTCAGGGTAATCTCGATGCCGAGACCAGGCGGCGCTACATGGAGATTGTTCTGCAAAATGTGGCGGCCGGGGTTATCTCTCTGGATGAGCAGGGTCGGATTACCACGATCAACCGGTTTGCCGAGGAGCTTCTCAAGATTGACCGCAGGGCCTTGGAGGGCAAGGAGTATCACGCGGTTCTCAGGCCGGAGCACCGGATGATTCTGGAAGGTTTTCTTGCCGAGCTGTCGCGCAGCGGCAAGCCTTCCCTGGAGAGGCCGCTGCGCCTCACGGTGGGGGATGACACCTTTTCGCTGCGGGTGAATTTAACCCGGCTGGAAGATGAGAACAATCAGCCCCTTGGCGTGGTCCTGGTGTTTGACAACCTCACCGAGTTGGAAAAGGCGCAGCGGATGGCGGCCTGGCGTGAGGTGGCCCGACGGATCGCCCATGAGGTAAAAAATCCCCTGACTCCGATCCAGCTTTCCGCCCAACGGCTGCGCAAGAGATATCTTGACCGGCTGTCCGGGGACCAGGAGGTTTTTGATGTCTGCACCAAAACCATTGTCAACCAGGTGGATGAGCTGAAAAAACTGGTCAGCGAATTTTCCAACTTTGCCCGGATGCCTGCGGTGCATAAAACCATGGGCAGCCTTGCCGAAATGGCCAACGAGGCGTTTATTCTTTATCAGGAGGCCCATAAGGACAGGCAGTTTCGGCTGCGGGTGGAGGGGCCGATTCCACAGTTTTCCTTTGACACCAAGCAGATGAAACGGGTGCTCATCAACCTGCTCAATAATGCCGTGGCTGCCACCGCTGCTGGTGGGGTGATCGAGGTTGTTCTTGCCTGCGAGGAAGAGCGTAAGGTGGTCAGACTCGAGGTGCGCGACAATGGCTCCGGGGTCAGTGACGAGGACAAGCCGCGTCTCTTTGAGCCGTATTTTTCGCGGAAAAAAACCGGAACCGGCCTGGGTCTGGCCATTGCCAGCACGGTGGTGGCGGATCATCACGGTTACATCCGGGTTAAGGACAACGAGCCCCAGGGTGCCCGTTTCATTGTCGAGCTTCCCCTGGGGGGATAGTTGGAAAACCGTGTCGTCTGCCTGGCAGGGCATGGTATATTGAATATGGACAGGTTATTTCCAGCGAAATATTAGCAGTGAAACGGCGATGGCAAAGACAATTCTGATAATTGACGATGAAGCGAGTATCCGTGAGTCCCTGTCCGGCATCTTGTCGGACGAGGGATTTCAGACGCTTGCCGCCGAGGATGGGCAGTTGGGGCTTGCCCTGCTGGAGGAGGAGCCGGTTGATCTGGTTCTGCTCGATATCTGGATGCCGGGGCTGGACGGCCTGGAGGTGCTGAAAAAAATCAAGGAATCCCAAGCCGACCTGCCGGTGATCATGATTTCCGGGCACGGCACCATTGAAACCGCGGTGCAGGCCACCAAGATGGGGGCCTACGATTTTATCGAAAAGCCGCCCTCCTACGATAAAATTATTCTTTCCATCAACAACGCTCTGGATCTGGCCCGGCTCAAAAAAGAAAACCTGATCCTGCGCCAGCAGACCCAGCGCGCCAGTCAGCTCACCGGTACCGCCGCAGCCATGGTGGAACTCAGGCAACTGGTGGAGCGGGTGGCGCCTACCGAGGCCTGGGTTTTGATCCGGGGGGAGCATGGCACCGGCAAGGAGTTGGTGGCGCAGAGCATCCATCGCCTATCAAAAAACGCGGCCAAGCCGATGATCGAGCTGAACTGCGCCGCCATCCCGGAAGAGCTGATCGAGTCCGAGCTGTTCGGCCATGAAAAAGGCGCGTTCACCGGGGCCACGGCCAGCCGGCGGGGGAAGTTCGATCTGGCCGACGGCGGCACCCTTTTTCTGGACGAAATCGGCGACATGAGTCTCAAGACCCAGGCCAAGGTGCTGCGCATTCTTCAGGAGCAGAAATTTGAGCGGGTAGGCGGTTCAAAAACCATCCAGGTCGAGGTTCGGGTCTTGGCCGCCACTAACAAGGATCTTGAGCAGGAGATCGAAAACGGCACCTTCCGGGCGGATCTCTATTACCGGCTCAACGTGGTGCCCATTCAGGTGCCGCCGCTGCGGGAACGGCGGGAGGATATTCCGCTGCTGGTCGCTGATTTTGTGGCGGACAACGCGAAGAAGGGGCTGGGGGAAAAGGAATTCAGCTCTGGGGCGTTGCAGGCCATGATGCAGCACGGCTGGCCGGGCAATGTCCGGGAGCTGCGCAACTTTGTCGAGCGGGTCATGATCATGTGCCCGGCGGAAACGGTTGACGAGACAGTGGTCGGGCAGCTGCTCGGCATTGCTCCGGCAGAGGCGGCAGCATCGGTTGCCGGTCTGGAGGAGCTCTACCACTCCTT
The DNA here is from genome assembly GCA_964441875.1 of uncultured Desulfurivibrio sp. Classification (GTDB taxonomy): domain Bacteria; phylum Desulfobacterota; class Desulfobulbia; order Desulfobulbales; family Desulfurivibrionaceae; genus Thiovibrio. The sequence continues at coordinate 14,333 of CAYTVV010000026.1, read as the reverse complement.
GAGCTATAAAGAGGCCAAGAAGATTTTCGAACGGGATTTTCTCAAGGCCCGGCTTGCAGGCAATGACGGGAATATTTCCCAGACCGCGGAACAAATAGGCCTGGAGCGCAGTCATCTGCATAGGAAGATGAAGTCTTTGTCCTTGGACGAAAACTAGCTGCTGATTTTTTAGAGATTTGTGAGGATGCCATGAGCGAACACGAGACCAGTCTTCCCGACCAGAAGGCGCTGGAAAAGGAGATCGGGGAGTATCTCACCAAAAAGTACGGGCAGAAGGTGAAGATTATCTCCAGCGGTCTGCTGCCCATGGCCCAGGGCGAGGAGAGCGAGGCGGGGCAGCCGTCCGCAGGCGGCGCGGCGGATTTTCATTTCGACACCAATCCGGAAGAGCTCATTGCCTATCTCGACGAGTATGTGGTGCGGCAGGATGAGGCCAAGGCTATTCTCGCCACCAAGATCTGTACCCATTTCAACCGAATCAGCTACGCCCTGGCCAAGCCGAGACAGGCAAGGCGCAATATGGGACAGATCAAGAGCAATGTCCTGTTGATGGGGCCGACCGGGGTTGGCAAGACCTTCCTTATAAAACTCATCGCCCGTCACCTCGGGGTGCCCTTCATCAAGGGCGACGCCACCAAGTTCAGCGAAACAGGCTATGTGGGCGGGGATGTGGAGGATCTGGTCCGCGATCTGGTTCGGGAGGCGGACGGGGATATTGAGCGGGCCCAGTACGGCATCATCTACCTGGATGAAATCGACAAGATCGCCGCCAGCCCGTTCAGGATCGGGGCCGATGTCTCCCGCACCGGGGTGCAGCGCGCCCTGCTCAAGCCCATGGAGGAGACCGAGGTCGAACTCAAGGTTGCCCACGATCCGGTCTCGCAGATTGAGGCCATCGAACAGTACCGGGCAACGGGCAAGCGAGAACGCCGCCTGGTCAATACCAAAAATATCCTCTTCATCATGAGCGGCGCCTTTGCCGGGCTTGAAGATATCATCAAGAAGCGGGTCCAGCAGCAATCCATGGGCTTTGAGAGCTCGGTGACCTCGGTGAAAACCGGTGGGCGTTTTCTCAAGCAGGTCAAGGCGGAGGATCTGGTCGAGTTTGGCTTTGAAAGCGAGTTCGTCGGGCGGCTGCCGGTTATTGCCGTGCTTGATGAATTGAGCGAAGATGATTTTTACGAGATCCTGGCCAATCCCAACAGCTCCATCGTGGTTGCCAAGAAACAGGATTTCCGGGTGTACGGCGTTAGTCTTCAGTTTGAAGACGCGGCGTTGCGCGAGATCGCCAAGCTGGCCAAGCTGGAACGCACCGGGGCCCGGGGCTTGGTTAGTGTCATGGAAAAGATTCTGCTCCACTATGAGAAGAAGCTGCCCTCCACCAGCATCCGCCATCTTGTGGTGGATGTGGAGATGGTGCGCTCGCCGGCCGTGGTACTAGAAAGGCTATTGGCGAAGGCGGAGGTGCAAGCGGAGCATCGGGCCCGTTTTGAGGCGTTGCAGGCCGCGGAGTATGAGCACTTGATCGGCTTCATCTTGAAGCGGATGGGGAATTATCTGGAAGACCACCAGGTGCTCACCACCCCAAAACGTCTGCAACTCATGGCCAAGGAGAGTCAGGACCAAGACGTGGACCCCCGCGAGGTGTGTGATACCTTCATCCTGCTGGTTCAGGCCATTCACAGCTCTGAGGCCGAGATCAGCGAAAAATGCGGGATCATGGTCACGTTCAGCGAAGAAGCGGTTGACCGGCTTTTGACCCGGGAGCCGCGGACTCTTGAGGCCATTCGGTCCTCGTGTGCTCAGATTTTGCAGGCCATGGAGTACGGCCTGCGGCTCATGGGGCAGAAAAAAGGGGTTGCGGAGGTGGTTATTTCCAAGGAGGGGGTTGATGCGCCTGAGCGGTATATCAATACTCTGGTGGGAGAAACCTTTAAGGTTGAGTAACTATTCAGCAGCACCACATCTGCTTTGTCATAGCCCCGCTCGCCTAGGTGGTCTATAGCTTGCAGGTCTATTTGTCGGCACTTCTGCCGACGATTGACATGTGCATCTGTGGCACTGCTGAATAGTTACAAAGTTGAATAGAGCTGGAGGACCTTCTCCAGCAAAGAAAAGGAGAGAAGAGACCATGATTTTTCCTGAATACCGAGCCCGTCGGCTCAGACAGAACGAAACCTTCCGGGCGCTTATCCGGGAGACCAGCATTTCTCCGGCCAATCTTGTCTACCCGCTTTTTGTCATGCCTGGCAAGGGGATCAAGGAAGAGGTGCCATCCATGCCGGGTGTGTTTCGGATCTCCGTGGACCAGTTGGCCAAGGAGGCCAAGGAGTGCATGGGGCTGGGAGTGAACTCGGTCATCCTCTTCGGTCTGCCCGACAAAAAGGATTCCAAAGGCTCGGGTGCGCATGCCAAGGACGGCATTATCCAGCGGGCCATCAAGGAATTGAAGAACACGTCGCCTGCGCTCACGGTCTGTACCGATGTCTGCCTGTGCGAATACACCAGCCATGGCCATTGCGGGATCATGATCAACGATGTGGTGGACAACGATACCACCCTGGAAGTGCTTGCCAGAACCGCGCTTTCCCATGCCCAGGCCGGGGCCGACATGGTGGCGCCTTCGGACATGATGGATGGCCGGGTTGCCGAGATTCGCGGGATTCTGGACGAAAATAATTTTCACATGCTGCCGATCATGTCCTATGCCGTGAAATACGCCTCCGCGTTTTACGGGCCTTTTCGGGATGCGGCGGAATGCGCGCCCCAGCATGGCGACCGCAAGTCCTATCAGATGGACCCGGCCAACGTGCGCGAGGCGTTGCGGGAGGCGACCCTGGATGTGGAAGAGGGCGCGGACATCCTGATGGTCAAGCCGGCCATGGCCTATCTGGACGTGATCAGTCGGCTGCGGGACGAGTTCGACCTGCCCATCGCCGCCTACCATGTGAGCGGCGAGTACGCCATGATCAAGGCCGCTGCGGCCAATGGCTGGATCGACGGGGAAAAGGTCATGCATGAAAGCCTGCTCAGCATCCGGCGGGCAGGCGCGGATATCATCATCACCTATTTTGCCAAGGACATGGCCCGGTTGCTCAACGGATAGGCGAAGGGGACTAGGAGGGGGGGATAAGGGATGTTTTCCTTTCCCTCTCTCATTCCTATAGTGCCTGTCGGTTTGTTGGCGGCTTACTTCGTAACCGTGATGTCGTTGTTCAGCTTTTCCATGATCTTGGGACCGATCCCTTTTACCTTGGTCAGGTCCTGTGTTGATTTGAACGGGCCATTTTTCTGTCGGTACTCGACTATGGCCTGCGCCTTGGCCGGACCAATACCCTGCAAGCCGACGAGTTCCTGCGTTGTGGCCGTGTTGATATCCACGGCGGCAAAAGCGACGGCTGCCCAACACAAACACCCGCACAGCGTTGAAAGAAGAATTTTCAGCATGTTTTCCCTCCTGATAAATAATGAATAGCACGCCACGTGTCCTAGCATGGTTTCTCCTCTTAGCCCTGAAGTCGCTCCTCGCCTACCCGCGCATGGTATTTTGATGGTATTTAATTGATAGGCCAGGTGTCAAGTGCAAACTCAGCCTGGGGAAACCCTGTCTTGGTGGAGAAAGGAAAGGCGGCTTCTGAGCCATACTGGAGGGCGGAGAGACGTGGGGAAGAGCGGTGCTTATTTGGCGGGGGATGTCGGGGCCAAGGCCGCCAGGGGAGTGAGCAGGTAGTCGGGTCGTACATTGCCGAGGCTTGCGAAAATGGTGGACTTGAGCGCGGGGTCCTCTTCGTACATGGGGGTGAGCCAGGTCCGGATCTTTTCCCTGCGGGAGTCGGCAGCAAGCGGGCAGGGATTGGCCACCGGGGTAATGTTCAGGTCTTGGCCCAGTTCGATGATGCGTTTTTTCTCCACCATGGCCAGGGGGCGGATAAGGGCCAGCTTGCCGCCGAATAATTCCTGCTTTGGCGCCATGGCGCTGAGGTTTCCGCCGTAGAACAGATTGAGAAAAAACGTCTCGATGATATCTTCCTGGTGGTGGCCGAAGGCGAGTTTGTTGCAGTGATGTTCTTTGGCCAGGGTGAAAAGCCGGTTGCGGCGCTGGCGGGCGCAGTGATAACAGCCGCTCTTGCCGTTTTCAGCGACGAGCGCCTGGTGGCCGAAGTCGGTCCGCTCCATCAGCAGGGGCAGGTCTATCCGATTGAGTTGTTCCTGAACCAGATCGTATTCAACGCCGCCGAATCCCATATCCAGATGCACCGCCAGCAGCTCATAGCGGATAGGGGCCTTGCGGAGCCATTCCTTTAAAAGCCAGGCGAGCACCAGGCTGTCGATGCCTCCGGACACCGCGATCATCACCCGGTCGCCGTCGGCCAGCATCTGGTAGAGATGCATGGCCCGGCCGACAAGGTGATTGATCTGCTTTGGGATGGCGAACACGGGTAGGGCTATTTTTTCAGATAGGGGCAGTCGGCAATTTTTTGCTGGAAGCCGTCACGGGCAAGTTCTTCGGCGCTGAGCCACTTCACGCCCCGTTTTGCTTTTTTGAAGAACTGGAACATGTCGGAAAGCAGGGGTTGCTGCGTTTCGCTGAAAGTGCCGGAACAGATGGTCTGGCCGGTTTCTGCGTGGACGAGCTTGTAGTCAAAGGCGACAGAGGCCGGGTTGACAATGGAATACTCGGTACCTTCCCGCTCGGTAAAGCGTTGCAGGGTGCAGAGGAGGACCGCGTCAGCAACCTTGGTCCGGCAGATGGTGACGACCGCACTCGTCCGGCACCGGATCATTTCTTTCTCAAGGGCATCGCGTTGTCCCGGAGTGAGGAGAGCGATATCTTTTCTGTCGGAAAAGTATTCCGCCAGCATCGTGTTAAGGAGTACCTGTCCTTTTTCGAGTTGCTGCACATCTTTGGCGGGACGACTGCTCTGGCCATCCGAGAGGATTTCCACCGGCAGCACAACGATCGTTTTGATCGGGAGCAAGTCCTCGGGTTGAACCTGGGTGGTTGTGCGCGCACAGCCGGAGAGCAGGGCGAGCATGGTCAGGCTTGCGAGAAAAACGGTATACGGTTTGCAGAGTGTCACGATGGTTTCTCCAGTGTGAAAAATTATAAGGACCCTTTGGAGGAGACTGGGCCTTGGGCGCGAGGATTAATGGTGGTGGCCTCGTCAAGGGCGCGGCCCAGAGCCTTGAAGATTGCCTCAAGAATATGATGGGTGTTCTCGCCGTGGGCCATTTCAACATGCAGGGTCAGGCCGCCGTGCAGGGTGAAGGCGCGGAGAAATTCCTTGGCCAGCTGGGTGTCGAAATCCCCGACTTTTTGCTCAAGAAAGGGAACGCCATAATGGAGGTAAGGCCTGTTGGAGCAATCCAGAGTCACCCGGACCAGGGCCTCATCCATGGGCAGCGCGCTGAAGCCGTAACGCCTGATGCCGCCAAAATCCCCCAAGGCTTTTTTCAGGGCCTGGCCCAGGCAGATGCCCAGATCCTCAACCGTGTGATGGGCGTCAACCTCCGTGTCTCCGGTGGCGCGGACGGTAAGATCAAAAAAGCCATGCACGGCAAAGAGGGTGAGCATGTGATCCATGAAAGGCACACCCGTGGCGCACTGGGCCTGGCCTGTACCGTCAAGGGCAAACGCGAGGGCGATATCGGTTTCCTTGGTCTTGCGTTTTACTTCGCTTTGGCGGGTTTTCTGTGCGGCCATGGGCTGCTCCTGCAATTGTCCGGCTGCTTGCGCATAAGCCGGTATCATCGGTAAAGAATACATGGGTAGAAAAACAAGGATGATTGTTTATACCAAGATGTGGCGGCTTCAGGCAATAGGAATCCCCGTATCTTTTAGAGAAAAGATTGTAATAACAAAATATTATAGATCGTTTTGTCGCTAAGGAGGGCATGGTGGTCCGGAGACAAAAATATCACGGGCCTCCCGGTTTTCTGTTGACAACCCCTTCCCGCATTGTTATACATCTGGCGTTTTTCACGTACCAAAAATGAGCGGGAATAACTCAGTGGTAGAGTGCAACCTTGCCAAGGTTGAAGTCGCGAGTTCGAATCTCGTTTCCCGCTCCATATTTAGGAACCGTTAAGAAGTAACTTGTACAATTCTGACCGTTCCTTTACGGCTCCTTATGCCGTGTTGACTCTCCAGAATGACCAGATAGTTTTTTATAACGGCTTTGCTCGCGGTTTGTGTCATCGTGAGCCTATTTGCATTGATCGACAGCCCGTCTGCATTTTTTTATGGCAGAACGGGCCATTTTGACTTATATAGACCTATTCTTTATAGAGTTTTGCGAGGGCTTTGAAATGAAGACATATTTGACCCCGGTCAAAGATATTGAGCGCAAGTGGTTGATCGTTGATGCTCAGGATAAGGTGCTTGGTCGTTTGGCTTCCGAGATTGCCACGCGTTTGCGCGGCAAGCACAAGGCTAATTACTGCACCTTTCTTGATGTCGGTGATTTTGTCGTTGTGATCAATGCGGACAAGGTTCGTCTGACCGGCAAGAAGTGGGATGACAAGATGTATCGTCACCACTCCGGTTTTATGGGCGGTTTGAAGGAAAAGACTGCCAAGGTACTTCTGGAGCAAAAGCCGGAAGAGCTGTTGCGCAAGGCTGTTCGCGGCATGTTGCCAAAAAACACCTTGGGACGCCATCAGTTGAAGAAATTAAAGGTATATGCCGGAGCGGATCATCCCCATAGCGCCCAGCAGCCTGTGTCTCTGGAATTATAAAATCCTGCCCTTTTAAACAGGATAATGGAGCTTGAACATGGCAGACAATAGTTTTTACGCGACCGGAAAAAGAAAGACCGCTATTGCCAGGGTATGGTTGAGACCGGGTTCCGGTAACATCCAGGTCAACAAGATGAGCGTGCCGGATTATTTCGGCGGCGGCTTTGACTACCTGCAGAAGATTTCAAAGCCTTTGGCCTTGACCGACACTGCGGCAAAGTTCGATATTCTCGCTACCTTGACCGGCGGCGGCAAGATTGCCCAGACCGAGGCCTTGCGGCACGGGATTTCCCGGGCACTGCTGGTTGTTGACCCCGAGCATCGCGGTGCCTTGAAGAAAGCGGGTTTTCTGACCCGTGATCAGCGCGTGAAAGAACGGAAAAAATATGGTCAGAAGGGCGCCCGGGCAAGGTTCCAGTTCTCCAAGCGTTAATCGTTGCCTGGTATTGCTTTGTCAATATCACGGACACCATTGTATATCTTATCAGGGGAAGGCGCTTATCGCTCTTCCCCTGATTTTTTTTGGCCTGGGTCAGGCCGCCCTGTGGTTCTCAGTTGAGTGGAGAAAGAGATGGTACGAGTCGGCATTGTTGGTGCGTCAGGATACACCGGGGCGGAGCTTGCCCGGATACTGTGCAATCATCCCGAGGTGGAGCTGACGGCTGCGACCTCCCGGCAATACGCGGGGAAACCGCTTTCCCATGTTTTTCCCAGCCTACAGGGCCGGGCCGATATTCTCTGCGAAGATCTTCCGGTCGAGGCGCTTGTCGACCGGGCTGATTTTTTCTTTACTGCGGTGCCCCATCAGACCGCGATGGATATTGTGCCGCAGCTGGTGGCCGCAGGCAAGAAGGTCGTTGATCTCTCCGCTGATTTCCGAATCCATGACGCACAGGTTTATGAGCAGTGGTACCAAGCGCACAGCGCCAAGAATCTTTTGGCCACGGCGGTGTATGGCCTGCCCGAGCTGCATCGGGCCGCGATCCGCAAGGCGCAGCTGGTTGCCAATCCCGGCTGCTACCCGACCAGTGTGATTCTGGGGCTTGCACCCTTGCTCAAGGCCGGGCTGATTGATCCCGCAACAATTATCATTGATTCCAAATCCGGGACCTCCGGGGCAGGGCGGGCAGCGCAGGTCGGCTCGCTCTACTGTGAGGTGGCGGATGGCTTCAAGGCATACAAGGTGGGGGAGCATCGGCATACCCCGGAGATCGAGCAGGAGTTGGGCGGGTTGTGCGGCCAGGCGGTGACGGTCTCTTTCACCCCGCATCTGGTGCCGATGTCGCGGGGCATTCTCAGCACGATTTACGCCCAAGCCGGCAAGCCGCTCCCCGGTTTGGCCGAACTCTATCAGGATTTTTACCGGGAGGAGGAATTTGTCCGGGTTTGCCCGGCCGGGCAGTATCCGGCAACCCAGTATGTCCGGGGCAGTAATTACTGCGATATCGGCACCAAGTTCGATTCCCGCACCGGACGGGTCATCATCATTTCCGTCATAGACAACGTGGTCAAGGGCGCCTCAGGGCAAGCCGTGCAGAACATGAATCTCATGTGCGGCTTTCCGGAAAATACCGGGCTTAGAATCGTTCCCCTTTTCCCGTAAGCGCAGTGCGAAACATCAAGCTTGTCCTGGCCTATGACGGCACCGACTATGCCGGTTGGCAGAGGCAGGTGGGGCAGCTCAGCATCCAGCAAGTCGTGGAAGAGGCCATTGCCCGTCTGACTCAGGCTCAGGTCATTATCCACGCTGCTGGCCGAACCGATGCCGGGGTGCATGCCGAGGGGATGGCGGCCAATTTTCAGACCGAGTCGGGTATTCCGCTTTCCGGCCTGGTAAATGGCCTGAACAGCATGCTGCCTGCGGCTATCCGGGTGCTGGCAGCGGAAAATGTTGCGCATGATTTTCATGCGCGCTATAACGCCACGGGCAAGGTGTATGTGTACACCTTTATGGCCACGGAGATCATGCCGCCCTGCGCGCGGCGGTATGCCGCCCAGGTGCGCGTCCCTTTTGCCGCTGGTGCTGTGCGGCTCTGCCTGCCGATGCTGGTCGGAACCCATGATTTCAGCAGCTTTGAGACTGCTGGCTCCCGCGATCTGACCATTTCCCGTGGTAGGGGCGCGGTGCGGACTATTTTTGTCGCCGACCTTGCCGAGGAGGGAAAAGACTCTGCGGTGTATCGACTGACCATCGCCGGGGATGGCTTTTTGCGGCATATGGTGCGCAACATTGTCGGCACCCTGTTTGCCGTGGGCCGTGGGCGGTTGACGCCCCTTGATTTTCAGGAGATCGTGGCTGCCCGGGATCGGAGCCAGGCCGGGACAACCGCGCCCGCAAAAGGTTTGACCCTGAAGACTGTTTTGTACTAAGTTGGCTTCGTGGTGGACTGCCGGAGCTTTTTTGCAAACGCCGTAACTGTTCAGCAGCACCGCATCTGCTTCGCAGTCTCGCAGTGCTCGCTTAGCTGTTATCGGCCTGAGCGCATACCACTTGTATAGCTTTCAGGCCTCTGTCGCGCATCTGCGGCACTGCTGAACAGTTACGTTCCGTGGTTTTTCTCACTTTCCGGCTTCAAGCTGGATAATTACCAAACGCCATTACAAGGAAAGAAAATGGAAGCGGAAATTAGTCTTGCACAACGCGTCAAGCAGATCAAGCCTTCTCCCACTCTGGCCGTGAACGCCAAGGCCAAGGCCCTGAAGGCGGCGGGCGCTGACATCCTCAACTTTAGCGTGGGCGAGCCGGATTTCGATACCCCGGCCCATGTGTGCGAGGCTGGGAAAAAGGCCATCGACGAAGGCTTCACCCGTTACACCGCAGTGCCGGGCATCCCTGAGTTGCGGGAAGCCATTGCCAACCGTCTGGCCCAGGACAAGGGCTGGAGCTATGAGCCCGACCAGATCCAGGTCTGCTGCGGCGGCAAGCACGGGCTTTACAATATGGCCCAGGCCCTGTTCGGCCCCGGCGACGAGGTGCTGATCCCGACCCCGTACTGGGTCTCCTATCCGCCCATCGTCCTGCTGGCAGGCGCCACCCCGGTGGAGGTGCCGCTCTCCGAGGCCAACGATTTTGACCTGAGCGAAGAGCTGCTCACCCGCTACGCCACCCCGAAAACCAAGGCCATTATCCTGAACAGCCCGTCCAATCCCACCGGCGCGGTGTTTTCCGCCAAGGCCCTTGAGGCGGTGGCAAAGATGGCCCTGGCCAATAACTGGCTGATCATCTCCGACGATATCTACGACACCATTGTCTATGGCGACGGCAAGCTGCCGCATATTCTCGATGTGGACAAACGGCTCGCGGCCCAGACCCTGGTGCTCAACGGCGTGTCCAAATCCTTTGCTATGACCGGCTGGCGTATCGGCTATACGGCCGGGCCAAAGCAGATCATTGCGGCCATGAACAAGATCCAGAGCCAGAGCACCTCCAACCCGTGCTCCATCTCCCAGAAGGCGGCTTTGGCCGCAGTGAGCGGGCCGCAGGATTTCCCAGCCATGATGCGGGACGCCTTTGTGCCCCGGCTTGACTTCATCATGTCCGCCTTGGGCAATATCCCCGGCGTGACCTGTGTGCGGCCCAAGGGTGCGTTTTACGTGTTCCCCAATGTTTCCGCCTACTATGGCAGAAACTTTAATGGCAAGGTGATGGCGAATTCGGTTGATCTGGCGGATTATCTGCTGGATGAGGCCTTGCTGGCCACGGTGCCTGGTGCGGCTTTCGGGGCGGATGCCTTTATCCGCTTCTCCTTTGCCACGGCCATGGGGACCATCGAGGAAGGAATGAAACGGTTGGCAGCGGCTTTGGGGAAACTCTCGTAGCGGCGACCGGTTGGGGTCCGGTAACTGGTCAGGGGAATTTCAGAAGCGGCACTCTGCCTGAAGATTGTAAGCGATTGCAGGGTGCCGCAGATGCGGGGTCCTTGTTTACTCTGCCCCTAGGTTAAAATCTTGAGGCGCGGCATCGCTCAAGGCCCAAGTCCAGCTGTCCAGAGGGCGCTCCTTTGAGACCGGCTTCTGGCCGTTCTTGGTGTAACACAGGTAGAGCCACTCCCCACCTTTGTTGAAAACCCTGATCAGTCCATGATTGGGGTGCGTAAACCAGCCTTCAGAATATATGCCGTCCATGCGTCTTGTCTCTCCTAAGTGTTGCGTCTTGGTAGTCCGCCTGCCACATTGCTATTTTTCAAGACAATGGGCAATACATTCCTTGCATTTCTTGTCGGTTTTTCCGGTCTGGCAGTACTTGCTGAACCCTGAGATCAGATCGCTGCCGCCTCGTGGGCATTGCTCGATGAAACTGACAAACTGGGTCAGTCGTTCGATGATCTCTTTGGGTGCGGCATGTTCAATCTTGCAGGCCCCTTCCTCCGCAATTTTTTCCCCCACCGCCAGAACCTTGATAAAGAAATCCTTGAGCGCCCGATGGCGGAGGATAACATCTTTGGCCATTTCCTGCCCGGCCGGGGTGAGGGTGATGACCTCATAGGGGGCATAGTTGATCAAGCCCTTTTGCGATAGGGAGCGAAAGGCTTCGGTCACCGAGGAGCGGCTGACCTTGAGGGTGCTGGCGATCTCCTTGGCCCTGGCCACCTGCTTTTCGGCGATGATGTGGAAGATGGTTTCCAGATAGTCTTCCAGACTGGCGCTGAGTCGTTTGGGCGTTGTTGTGGGCTGCTTACCTGGCATATGGCTGTTTGCTCCCAAGGGGCACCTGTAGTCTGCTCCAGAGATAAATATTCTTAGGATTGTCTAAAAGTATTAAGGACTGAGCGGCTTGTCAAGTTTTATTGGCTGGCTGGCGGTGCTTGGGAAAGTTCCTGCATGAGACGTGCATGATACGCGGCGCGCGCTTGGTCGGGTTTGAGTTGCAGGTAGATCATCGCCAGTTCCATATGGGGCAGGGCAAACTGGTTGTCTGCTGCAATGGCCTGTTCAAATGCGGTGATCGCCTTCTCCACCTGGCCCAGTTCACGCTCGACCAGGCCGAGGTTGTAGAGGTAGGTCGATTTTTTCTCGGGTTCCAGCCGGATGGCCTCATTAAATTCCTCAAGCGCCCTGGGGTAATCTTTGAGTTTCCAATAAGCTTTGCCTAGCTGACCGTGCGCTGCCCCGGCTATAGGCACAATGTGCACCGCCTTGGCAAAGTACTCTTGCGCCTTCTGGTAGTCGTGCAGGCCGTAATACGCAGCCCCGGTATTGAGTAATGAAAAATAATGATATGGGTATTCTTTCAGCATTGCCTCAAAATGTTGCAATGCTTCCTTGTTTTTTCCCAGTGCCAGCAACGCACTTCCAAGGTAAGGGTGAATAATCGCTTGCCCTGGCTGATAGTGTAGAGCCTTGTTGCAATTTTCAATGACTTCTGGCCATTTTTTTTCCGGATAGGCGAGATTGCTCTGTAGTAGAAAATGATCCGCAGCAATGGCTTTGAGGTTGTCCATCATGATGATCGGCGCAAACACAAGTAAAATGACACAGGCATAGGCTGGAAAGCGTCTGGGGATATGGATCGGTTTGTCGGGATTTGTCTCCTGCGCCAGGGAGGCAATAAGCCCCAGCATGACCATGATGGTGAAAAGCGGGATCATTCGCTCAAGCGGGAAGCAGAACAGGGCATTGATGCCGATTCCCACCAGAGATAACTCTATGGCCTGGAGTTCGAGGGTTTTTGCTAAGTTCCCGGTGCAGTCTTTGTGGGTTTTAAAGAGAAAGACGCCCAGCGATCCGATGAGGCAGGCGAAGATCGTCAGGCCCACAAGCCCAAGTTCTGCCCAGACTTGCAGATAATCGTTATGGGCGTCTCTCAGGAGCTGGGGATGGAGAAAAATCGACGCCTTTTGCACGGACGGGAAATGGACCTTCAGGTTGCCCAGCCCGACCCCGAGCAGCGGGTGTTGTTGGATAAGGGTGAGGGTGTCTGCCCAGATGGCAAAGCGGCCACTATCTCCCTGGGTGGCCCTGATGCCAACGGCTTCGTAGCCGGGAGTGAAGCCCTCGGGACCGATGTTCATCATGGTCAGGACAACAAGCAGGCCGAAAAGCAAGGCCAATTTTTTCTGGCTGGACCAGAGGGGGGCGAGGTTGAGTCGAGTTGTTTTGCGCAGGACAACGAAGAGCAGGCACTGGCAGGTAACGGCTAGCCAACCAGCTCTGGTTTGGGTGTAGATGAGATAGGTAACGACCAGGCTGAGCATGAGGCTTGCGGCCCAGGCAGCGGTATTTTTCTTGGTGGTCAGAAAAATGAAGGTCCCGATAGGGAAGAGCAGGACCATGAAGTGCACCGCCATGTTTTTGTTGGCAAAGTTCGCGGCAGGCGGAGCAAGCTGGGGCACATAAGACAGGTCAAACAGATGTTGGCTGATGCCCAAGATGGCCACCAGAAAGGCGGTACCGAACAGGGCGGTAAGGATCTGGCGCCGCTGGGCCGATGAGGCCGCGAGTTGCGAGATCAGAAAAAAGAACAGAATCGCTGTCAGCCACTGACGGCCTATTTCCCAGGTCTCATAGGGATTGAGCGCGAAGACGGCAGTAAATAGAGCCCAGCCGATAAAGGCAAGAAGCGGCCAGGTGAAAAAGGGTAGTCTGTGGATGGGCAAGGCGTTGTTGGTTAATTGGGTTGTCAGCCAGACAAGGGCAAGGAGAACCCCGGTTGTTTCCAGAAAGATGCGTTGCGGCAGGTTGGCAAAGTCACTTACGTTTGGAAGAAAGATGAGCGGCGCCAGAAAAACAGTGATCAGCAGAAGCATGAACGGGGATTTTTTTAAAAAAACCATGCTGTGCAGGTCTCGCGTTGTTTTCAATAAAAAAAGCGGCTTCTATGTGAAGCCGCTTTTTTACAAGCATTGATCTGTTGTTATGCTACAGATCACGGCCATGTAGTAGTTCTGGTAACTACGGCAGCAACCGGTGTTGTTCCTACTGATTCAGCAGACTGAATCCTCATTGTGTAGGTAATGCCATTGACGTCAATGTTAATATCTCCAGCGGTTGTGCTAGCCGTCAAGGGATAATCTGAATCGATGAGTCCGATCAAATAGGTTGCAGCAGTTGTACTGGCAGCGGTGATTGGGGTAACCGTAGCAGTGGTGAGGTGTCTAGCGAAGTTCATGACAGCCGCACCTTTAGCCGCAGCCAGAACCGCATTTGCGCCAGCTCTTCGTGCTTCGGTTCCCATATCCTGATACCTGGGAATCGCCACCGCAGCCAGAATGCCCAGAATAACAATGACAACAATCAACTCGATCAGGGTAAAACCTTTTTCATTTCCCGCCAGATTCTTCTTCATACCGTTCTCCTTGTGAATGGTTGTGATTACTGAGCTTTGCTTACTCTGTTTGTCAATCCCCAGTCAAATCATTTTTGCTGGATATTCATCTTTTTTTGGTGAGTTACGCCTTGCACCGTCTGTGTTTGTCAGGATTAGTGTCCTCCCCGAACAACCTGGAGCATATCCCACATGGGGGTGAAGATGGCCAGGGCGATGAGGCCGACGAAGATGCCCAGCACCAGCAGGAGGATCGGCTCGATCAGGGTGGAAAGGTTTCTGATGGTGTAATCGCTTTCCAGATCGTAGTAATCAGCCACCTTCTCCATCA
>CAYTVV010000025.1:0-33450 GCA_964441875.1 uncultured Desulfurivibrio sp. | reverse complement strand
CCAGCACCTCGAGGATGATGCCGTCCAGGTTGCGCTGCCCGGCGGCAAAGGAGGTAACCTCGGCCAAGACCGCGTCGCCGTTCTTGGCCCCCCGGCTGTCTTCCTTGCGGATGATCAGATTGTAGGGGAAGCGAGTGTCTTCCGGGGTCACCAGGCCGGTAGTGCCGCCGGCCATGTAGATTCCGACCAGCCGGGTGGTGGCCCGGGTCAGTACCGCGATCACTTTGCCCTCATAGCGGCCTTGGCGGCGGCTCATCAACTGAACCAGGACCTTGTCGTTGTGCGCCGAGCCGCCCAACATGCCGGGCGGGATAAAGACATCCTGGTCGATCTCCAGCTCGGCCGGGGCCTCGGCGGGGGCGACAAAACCGTAGCCCTTGGTGGTGACGCTGATCGGGCCGGCAAACAGCTCCACATTCTTGCGCAGGGCAAAGGTATCCCGGCGGCAGGAAAGCACCTTGCGCCGGCAGAGATCCTCCAGCACCCCCAACACCTCCTGCCGGTGGCTCTTGCTCAGGCCCAGGGCCGCAAACAGATCCTGGGCTGAAAGCGGCATCTCCGCAGTGTAGATTCGGCCGAGAATCTCGCCTTCAAAGCGCGCTTCCTGGTGTTGCCGAGGCACCCTGCCTCCCTCGCGCTGTCGTTTTCCCGGCCGACCCTGTTTGCTGTGGAAATCCCTTCTCTTGTGTGTCACAGGCGTACCTCTTTGTAACTGTCCAGTAGCGCCACATCTGCTTCGGAGTCTCGCAGGCTCGCTTACCTGTCATCGGTCTGCTCATGTGCAATAGCACACTTCGCAGTCCTCTTTCGCGCATCTGTGGCACTGCTGAACAGTTACATTTTGTGGTTTTTGTCTCATTTCGGCATCAAGCTGGATAATTATGCTATTTTTTTTAAAGAAATGGAAAATCATTGCACAAGGGCTGAGAACGAAATACCCTTACAACATACTCTGATACCAGTGATTGTACCTTATTTGCCGGGACAGATCATCCATATTACCCATGACCGGATAAGAAAGAGCAGCGAGCATCCATGGCCCCTTCCAAAAAATTTAACATAGCCGCCTACTGCGAGCGTATGGAGCAAATCCTCGGCGGGCAGGAAGGCCCGGCCAAGGTCTTCTGGGAGGCGTTGTCCTTTGCCGTTTCCGCTCACCAGGACCAGCGGCGCAAGTCCGGCGAGGCCTATGTCAGCCATCCCCTCCAGGTGGCGAAGATTCTGGTGGAGGAGCTGGACATCCGCGACCCGGAGCTGCTGGCCGCGGCCGTGCTCCACGACACGGTGGAGGATGTGCCCGAAGTGACCAGCGAGGTGATCGGCGAGATATTCGGCAAGAACATCGAGATCATTGTCGATGCCTGCACCAAGATCGCCAACTTCTCCGGCGACAAGCAGACCTTCTACAAGCTGGTCCACCGCAAGCTTTTCTCCGGGGCCGCGGCCCATCTGGAAGTTTTGCTGATCAAGCTGGCCGACCGGTTGCACAACCTGCGAACCATGGCCTCCATGCCCAAGGACAAGCGGCAGAAAATCGCCGAGGAAACCCTGGATATTTATGCACCCCTGGCCAAGGTCATGGGTCTGAACAACATCAAGCGCGAGCTCTATACCCTGGCCCTGAGGTATAAATTCCCCCGGCAGAGCCAGAAGGTGCAGGCCGCCATCAAGCGGCTCCAGGACAGTGAAGAGGTGCTGGCCATCAAGCGCACCCTTGAGGAACGGATGCAGGAGGCGTGGATCACCCACGAAATCCGTCTCAATCCCAAGGGGCTTTGGTCATACTTTGACCCGGCCCAGAAGGTGCTGCATAAAACCATTGCCAATCCCCTGGAATTCATCATCATTGCCAATGATATCCAGACCTGTTACCGGATTCTCGGAGTCATCCACCAGAGTTATCCGCCCATCCCCCGAACCATCCGGGACTTTATCGCCAACCCCAAGGCCACCGGCTACCAGAGCCTGCATACCCGGGCCAATATCAAGGGGTGCAACTATCTGTTCAAGATCCGCACCGCCGAGATGACCACCTCTTCCCGCACCGGGTTGGTGCGGGAATGGTTTGCCCACAAGACGGTGCCCAGTAGTTTTGAGGTGGAACTGCGGGAGATGCTGGATATCCTGGGAACGGACGGGGATCTTTCCTATCGGGAGATGATCGCGGTCAGCGGCAAGAAAGCCATCTACACCTATACCCCCAAGGGCGACCCCATTGAACTGCCCGCCCGCAGCATCGTGTTGGATTTCGCTTTCAAGGTGCATACCGATGTGGGCAAGCGCTGTATCAAGGCCAAGATCGGCAAGCGCCAGGTGGAGCCCGACGCCCTTCTCGAAGACGGCGATCAGGTGGAAATCATCTGCCAAAAAGAGCTGGTGCGTTTCGAACCGGAAATCCAGTTGCGCTGCCAAACCCCCAGGGCTCGGGCGGAACTCGCCAAGCTCTTTCGCCAGCGGCGCGAGACCTTGGCCCGCACGATCGGCGAGAGCATCCTCAGTCAAGAGCTCAAGCATTATGGCCTGCCCCATGATCTTCTGGAAAAACCGGGCATGGCCAGCATCTTGGCTGCTCTTGAGGCAAGGGATCTGCCGGAGCTTTTTCTCGGCTTGGGCGAGGGCAGATTCCGCCTGCGGGAACTCATCAACGACATCAAAGCCCGGCTGTACGCGGGCAGGGAAACCCTGCTGCCCCCCACCGGCAGCCTGAATCGCATCGAACTCGCCACCCTGGACCCGGCCTGCATCAAATTTTCCCGCTGCTGCAACCCGGCGCCCACGGAAAAAGTTCTGTACGGCTTGCTCAGCGAACGGGGGCTTTCCATCCACCAGAAGGAGTGCGCCACCATCGCTTCCCTCAATATTCAGCGGGAGGATGTGGTGGAGGTGCGCTGGCGGCTCAAGGAAACGGCGGTGCCCAAGATGCAGGCCATCGTCATCCTGGAGGCCCCGTCCCGCAACCGGGTGCTCATGATGTTGGGCGTGGCCCCGGAAGAAATGAAGATCACCGAGATTGATCTGCTTTCCAGCCAGCCCTCGCGCACCTCTGCCTGGCAGATCAATTTTCAGGTGGATACCCTGCAAGGCCTGAAAAATATCCTCGTCCACCTGGACAAGACTGGGATGGCCTTCGAGTTCGTGCTGGAACAGTAGTAAGCGTTCAGCAGCACCACATCTGCGTTGTCATCGGCTCACTCGTGTGCGAACAGCACACTTCGTAATCCTCTTCCTAGCATCTGCGGCACTGCTGAACGCTTACTCGCCGATAACCGTTACAGTAGGTGGCGTGGAGTGCCGACATCCATCAGTGTTGTCCGATGGGATGTGCGGAATCCCCAAAAGTTCCCTCTCCCCTTGCGGGAGAGGGTTAGGGAGAGGGGGAAAGTGCCGGCTCTGATGTCTCTGGCAACTTCACCCACCCCCCAGCCCCTCCCGTCAAGGGAGGGGAGCTTACTGCAAAATCCCCAACGTCCTACAGCTTCTCCCCCATGGCCAAATCCTCAAGGCCATCCCGGTCCAAAATCGTGATCTGCGCCCCTTCGCTGCTGATCAATCCCTGTTTGCCAAGCTTGGTCAGGATTCGGGAGAGGGTTTCCGGGATGGTGCCCAGCAGGCTGGCCAGCTGGGCCTTGCCGATGTTGAGCTTCACCGTGTCGCTGTCCCCCTGTTGGGTGCTGAGAAAGAGGAGATGGGCCGCCACCCGGCCCGGGACCTCCTTGAGTGAGAGATCCTCGATCAGATGGGCAAACTTCTTGAGCCGCATGGACAGGGCCGCCAGCATGTTCATGGCCAGGGCCGGATTGGTCTGGATAAGGTCGATGAAGGCGCGGCGCGGAATGAAGATGGTCCGGCTTTTTTCGAGAGCCAGGGCATGGGCCGGGAAGGTCGAGCCCATGAAAACGGCGGCCTCGGCAAAGGGCTCGCCCGGCCCGAAGATATGGAGGATCTGCTCCTTGCCCTCCATGGAAAGCTTGTAGATCTTGACCAACCCCTCCATGACCACATAGAACCCGGTGCCCGGATCGCCCTCGGCAAAGATGCTTTGTCCCCGGCCATAGTCCTGGAGGGTGATGATCATGGCCAGCTCGTCGTACTGCTCGGCGGTGAGGCCGGTAAAGAGCGGGACCTGTTTGAGAAAAGACATGAGTTCCATGGGTTACTCCTTGGTTGGCATCGGCGGACAAGCCATGGCCCAGGCCAGATTGTCCGAAAAAAAACAGAGCACGGTAATTTTTGGCGGGCAGGCAGCCTGCTCTCTGCCCGAAGCAAGAGTCAGCGCCAGCGGTTTTTGCGGAGTGCCGCCGCCATGCCCCGCAAGCAAGCGAATTTCCATGAAGCCGAGCAGGGGGCTGACCCGGACCATCTTGCGGATCGCCTCCTTGGCCGCCCACAGCAGGGTGAGCCGTTCCGTTTCGGTAAAAGATTCCGGCAGCGAGGCGGTCAGGATATCTTCTTCCTCCCGCAAGGCAAAGCGTTTTTTAACCCTGAGGATATTGGCCCCCGGCTGTTGGATGTCAAGGCCGCAGGGGAGATTTGCCGCCAGGGCTGCGGCCATATGCCCGCTGTGCGAGATGGAGATGAACGGGGCCAGGACTTGAGCCTCTGTTGCGACATAGGGGCGGCCGTCTTCTTCGTTTCGAATCGCCAGGCCTTGCCAGTCCACCGCTGCCTCGCCCAAGAGCCCAGCCGCCGCCCATTTGGCGGCCAGTCGTCCGCCCAGCCACTCGGTGCGTCTCTTCTTCTGGCTGAACCCGGTCCAGCGGCTCAGCTCGTCCGCGTTGAGATAATGGCTGGTCAGGTCGGATGTGCAGTCGCTCAGGGCGGCCAGCTCCACCGCCCCCAGCCGCAGCCCGGTCGCCGGGCTAAAATGCTGCTGCCAGCGCGGCCAGCATTCTTCAAAAATGGCTTGGGCAAACGCCATTATTTCCTCCTCTCATAAAAATCCTTGCTCTTGGCCGTAAGTTTTTGTAAGCCGAATGTAACTATCCCGCAGCACCCCATCTGCTTTGTCATCGGCCTGCTCATGTGCAATAGCACATTTCGTAAGCCTCTTTCGCGCATCTGTGGCACTGCTGAACAGTTACATTCCGTGGTTTTTGTTAAATTTTGACTCGAGACTGCCGAGTAAAACTAAGCCCAGGGATCAACCATGAACTCACTTGATTTCGGCGTTATCGCCATCATTCTTCTTTTTCTTGTTCGCGGCATCTGGGTCGGGTTCGTTCGCCAGCTTGCCTCCCTGGCCGCGCTCATCCTCGGCTATCTTTTTGCCGGGCGCTATTACGAGCAGATCAGCCCGCGCCTTGCCTCGCTGATTCCCTCGCCCCAGCTCTGTTTTCTCGTGACCTATGCCCTGCTTTTTCTCGCGGTGTTTTGCGGAGTCCTGGCCCTCGGCTTTGTGCTGAAAAGGGTCATGAGCGTCTCCCTGCTTGGCTGGTTTGACCGGTTCATGGGGGCAATCTTCGGCCTGGTCAAGGCGGGGGTGATTGTGAGCGTTGGCTTCATGGTCTTGTCCGGGATGCTGGCGGATGCCAACCCGCTTCTAACCGGCTCCATGGCCGCGCCTTATCTGGCCAAGAGTTCCGGGTTTCTGCTGTCCTTTATCCCGGATCAAAACCTCCACCGCTACCTACTTCCCCGAGAACCCGCCGTTGCCCTCCCTGACCTTGCCATACCAGCGGGCAAGTCGGCTCGGACTGAGCCCGCAAAAAAAACCAAGTAAAATCAACTGATTGATCAGGGTTGTACGCAGCCACCCCAGTCGTTGCCAGCGTCGGGCCGAGGTGAGGGCCGGAGTTGCGAGCAGGGCGATCCGGCCCATTTTACGCAAGCGGCGCACCAGCTCAAGATCCTCCAGCAGGGCAATCTCTTCAAAGCCACCCATGGCCCGAAACCGGGCGGCGGGCAGAAACAGGGCCTGATCGCCATAGGGCAGCCCCAACCAGGCGGCCCGCCAATTAGCGCCATATTCAAGGAGCCGGAACCGCCAGCCTGTGGCGTCAACGGCGAAGCGGAAGGCCCCGGCCATGATGCCCGGCCGATTGAGGGCTTCGTGGATCTGCGCCGCAAACTCTTCCGGCAGCCGGGTGTCGGCATGGAGAAAGAGCAGCACCTTCCCTTGCGCCGCCCGTGCTCCGGCATTCTGCTGGCTTCCCCGCCCTAGCGGGGCGGCGATCACCGTGGCCCCCGCTGCGGCGGCCAAAATCACGGTTTGGTCGCGGCTGCCGCCATCGGCCACGATCACCTCTATCCCCGGCTGACCTGCCAGCCCGGCCACGGTTTGGCCGATACATTCCGCCTCATTGAGAGTCGGGATGATAATCGAAATATTACAGGTCTTCGGGTCGGTCGACATCGGCAAGGGGTTCCAGAAGGTAGGTAGAAAGATGCATCTCCTGCGCCTGTTTCAGGGTGGCGGTCAGCACCTCTTCGCTGCCCCAGGGAATCTCGGCAAAAAGGGCGGGGGCAGGCTGGTTGAGGCCAATAAGATAATAGCCGCCGTCCATGGCCGGGCCGAGCACCAGATCCTTCCGGGCCAAGGCGCTAAAGGCCTGGGCAAAGAGAGCTGGGGTGAGACCGGGGCAATCGGCGCCGATCACCACCACGGACTGGGCGCCTTGGGCAAAGGCCTGGGCAAAGGCCCGGAGCAGCCGGTCGTCCAAGTCTCCCTCGCCCTGGTCCAGACAGGGGATGTCGTTGGAAAGCCAGGCTTCCATGGCCTGCTGATTCCCATCGGTATAGCGGATTTCCAGGCG
Organism: uncultured Desulfurivibrio sp.; assembly: GCA_964441875.1. Classification (GTDB taxonomy): domain Bacteria; phylum Desulfobacterota; class Desulfobulbia; order Desulfobulbales; family Desulfurivibrionaceae; genus Thiovibrio. Next base: position 26,698 of record CAYTVV010000025.1, on the reverse strand, counting down.
CACCGGATAGTTGGCCGCAAACTCCGCCATTCGAGAGACAATCGCCTCACTCATCCGCCGTTGGAGCGCGGCCGCGCCTTGGGCTCCCAGGGTCGGGATCAGCCGGGTTTTCGTCCGGCCCGGCTCGGGGTACCGGGTGAAAAGAATGAGCCGTGCCTGCCTGTCTCTGTCCATCCTTGCCGCCTGTCCTGTTCTCCGCTATACTACAGCCAAGATCAACCCCAATAAACCCCATCACCATACCAGCCATCCTGTGACCGTCAAAAGAAAAAAAAAGCTCCCTGACCCCTGTTCCTACCGGAAGAGAACCTACCGGAATCGTGTTGATCACGGCGAGCTGATCAGCTTCGAGGTGCGGATCAGGGAAACGGATTTGCATATCCTTGCCGGCAAAGACCTGCGCGATGCGGCCAGCGCGGCGGTGTTTCTGTACCGCAGTCAGCTGGAAAGCTACATTGCGCGGCATCTGGAATTTGCCACGGCCCTCACCCCCCTGCCCCTCGATCCCACGGCCCCGCCCATTGTCAAGGCCATGCTTGCTGCGGGAATCGCAGCGGAGGTCGGCCCTATGGCTGCGGTGGCCGGGGCCATGGCCGAATATGTCGGGTTGGATCTTTTGGCTGCTGGGGCTGGGGAGGTGGTGGTGGAAAACGGCGGCGACATCTATTTTTGCCGCAGGCAGGAGAGTGTGGTCGGCATCTTTGCCGGGGCTTCGCCGCTCAGCAACCGGGTGGGCTTGAAGATTGCCGCCAGCCTCATGCCCCTTGGTATCTGCACCTCGTCCGGCACCGTGGGCCATTCCCTGAGTCTTGGTGAGGCCGACGCCGTTACGGTGTTGGCCAAGGATACCGCCCTGGCTGATGCCGTGGCCACCCTGGTCGGCAACGCGGTGCAGCCGGGGCAGAGCCTTGAGGTCGCATTGGGCAAGGCCCCGAACGTGCCGGGGGTTCTGGGGGTAGTCATCATTCGGGGCGAGGAGTTGGGTGCCTGGGGCGAGGTGGAGCTGGTGCCGCTGGGGTGATGGGCCCAGAAATCTCCGGTGATTTTTATTATCCGTTCCAGGTTGTCATGGAAAACCCTTTGTCCCTGAAAATGGCAAGACAGGCCTCCGCAACTCCTCGATCGTAAATCTTTCCCTTGTTCTTTTCAATCTCGGCTAGAGCTAACTCAGGACCTGGAGCCGGCCGATAAGGGCGGTGGGAAGACATAGCCTCAACCACATCGGCAACTGCAATAATCTTCGCCTCCAAATGTATATCATTATCATGCAAATGGTTCGGGTAGCCCGACCCGTCAATCCTCTCATGATGCTGCAAGATTATTTGTGCAATCGGCCAGGGGAAATCTATTCCTTTCAGGATATCAAATCCGACTTGGGGGTGCACATGGATTAATTCTCTTTCAATTGGGGATAATTTCCCCGGCTTGTTGAGGATTTCCGCCGGCACATATATTTTCCCCAAATCATGCACTATCCCCGCCAGGTGTAGCCCTTCGATGATATCAGCCGGCAGCTGCATCTCCACCGCAATCGCACATGCCAACTCCGCTACCCGTTTCTGATGTCCTGCGGTATACGGATCTCGCGTTTCAACCGCCATGGCCAGTGCTCTAATAGAACCATCAAGAGCCTGCTCAAGCTTTTTGATCATATCTTCCAACTGCTTCTCTTTCCGCAGAATCTGTTCTGTTTTCTCGCAAACCTTTCCTTCAAGCTGCCGGTTCAGCAGCAAAAGTTCTTCGTTCTGTTTTTGGGTGATACAGTACAACTTCTTGTTTTCCTGCGATAAGCTGTAATGTTTGAGCGCCTCTCTCGCCGCCAGCAACAGCTCTGCATTGTCAAAAGGTTTGCTGATAAATTTGAAGATATTGTTTTTGTTGATAGCATCTATCATGATCTCCCGATCTGCATAACCGGACATAATTATGCGAATAGCATCAGGCCATCTCGATTTTACTATTTCAAGAAAGTCTGTTCCTTGCATTGATGGCATTTTCTGATCACTTACAACAACGGCAGCCACATTTTGCTCAAGACTTTTCAGTGCGTCTCCCGGATTATCGAAGGTAAACACATTGATCCCTTCCTCATCAGCAAAAATCCGTTGCACCGCCTTGAGGATATTTTTTTCATCATCGACGAAAAAAATATTGTCCATTCTCTGCCCCTTTCGGAATGAATTTAGGTTAACCAAGTGTTTGCGAGAGCATCAGGACAACTTGCCGCCGGGGGGGGAATTATTGCCCCGGAGGCGGCGCATTGATCACCGGGATCTTGACCGTGAAGGCCGTACCCTTGCCCTCCTCGCTTTCCACCTGGATATCGCCCTGATGGTTCTTGACCACGATGTCGTAGACGATGCTCAAGCCTAGGCCCGTACCCTTGCCCACCTCTTTGCTGGTGTAGAACGGCTCGAAGATCCGTTTGATCTTGTCCTGGGGAATCCCGCTGCCGGTATCGCTGATGCGGGTATATATCCAATCGTGGTCGGCCCAGGTTTTGATCCTGATCTCCCCCTTGGTTTCAATGGCCTGGGCCGCGTTGACCAGCAGATTCATGAACATCTGGTTGAGTTGCTGCGGATTGCAGACCGTGAGGGGCAGCTCCCCGTATTCCTTCTTCACCTCGCATTTGTATTTCAGCTCGTTCCAGACAATATTGATGGTGGTATCTAGACATTCGTTGATATCGGCGGCCAACCGCTCGGCTTGATCGATCCGGGAGAAATTCTTGAGCCCTTGGACGATCTTCTTGACCCGGTCTGCGCCGTCCAGGGATTCTTCCACAAGGTGCACGGCGTCTTCCATGATGTAGTCAAGCTTAAGTTTTTTGCGCAGAGCGGCAAGCTCTTCGTCCGGCGGCTCCTGCGGGAGTTTTTCTTCCAGCGTCCGGATAAACCCGGTGAGCCGCTCCAGGTATTTTGCCAGCGAGCTTAAGTTGCTTGAAATAAAGCCCATGGGGTTGTTGATTTCATGGGCTACGCCTGCGGCCAACTGACCCACCGAGGCCATCTTTTCCTGTTGCAGGATCTGGGCCTGGCTCTGTTTGAGGGTGTCGTGGGCCCGGGCAAGTTCCTGTTGCTGGCGGTGCAGTTGGTCGTTGCTGGCGGCCAGTTCCTCGGCAAACTTATGCGTCTCTTCAAAGGCCTTTTCCATGGCAAGTTCGGTTTCAATCCTTTCGGTGATATCCCGATAGCTTTCCAGGATGCCGACGAACTTGTCGTTGGTGTCGTAGAGAGGGACTCCGATCACCCAGCAGTTTATGATCTTTCCGGTAGGGCTTTCCTTGACGGATTCATATTCGACCCGTTTCTTGCCGGCCAGTATCTGCCGCATGGGGCAGTCTTCGGTGTTGCAGAACGGACCCCAGAAGATGTCCGAGCATTTTTTGCCCAGGATATCCTTTTTCGCCATCCCCGTCATGGTCACAAAGGTTTCGTTGACCTGCACGATATTGAAATTTTTGTCGATAACCCGCATGCCGTCGGCGGCCACATTCCAGATTTGGGAGAGAAAGAGATTGGCGGATTTGGCCTTTTTTTCCGCCTGCTCCCGCTGACGCAGGAACACCTCCGCCTGCCGGAAAAGATAGGCCATGGCCCCGAATACAAAAATGGTCATCCCGGCGAGAAGTATTCCGGCCTTGCCGAACAGCGCTTGATAAAGCCGGGCGTCTATCTGGCCATATTCCTGAAAATAGTTGATCTGCCAGTTCGGTGAGCTGGACAGTGGGGAACGGGAAAAAAGATATCCCTGGCCATCGGGCAGACGGGCTGTGCCATGGGCTTCGTCAAAGGTTATGGGGAGTTGGCCGGGCATCTCGCCCAAAAGCAGCTTGTTTTCGGCAACATCAGCGAGCGCCTCCGCCGTGGCGGCCCCCATTATCTTGAAGAGCCATTCCTGTTTGTTGGCGGCAAAAACGATGTTGTGTTCGTCGGTCAGGGCGACGACCCCGGTGGAATGGGCAAAGATATCCCCAATATCGGCGAGAGGCACGGTAAGGAGAGCGACGCCCAGCACCGTATTCTCGGAGAAAATCGGATGGCTCAGATTGATGGCCGGTTCCTTGCTTGTGGCCCCTTGACTCAGGGCCGTGTAGTGATCTCCTGCCAGTGCCTTTTGGAAAAAGGGACGGCTGGAATAATCATCGCCAATCTGGACCGGGGATTTTTTTCCGGCGCTGGCGGCGACAACAATTCCGTTTTTGTTGATGAGGCAACAGCGGGTGGCGTTGTAGGCTTCACGGAAATCGTCCAGCGCGAAATTTACCTCGGCCAGGGTCTCCGGGCTTTGCTTGTTGAAAAAATTCTGGACCGACCACATCTCGGCCAGAACTTCCACTGCTCTCTGGTTGGTTTTCAGAATTGAGGAAATGCCCTTGTCGAGGTGCTCGATGCTGTCCTGGGCCGTTTTTCTGGCCTGGTCATGGACCAGGGTGTTGACCGTCTGGAAATACACGACTCCGCCGGTAATGGTGGCGGAGAGGGCAAGGAGCCCAAGGGCGAGAAAGATAAGCCTGAATTTCATCTGGTGCGGCACCCCGTGTTGTTCAGTAAGGAAGCGAATCTGCGCATCATAGTAGCACAGGAGCAGGGCGGTGTCTAATGGCAGTTTTTCTTATGGGAAATTGGACCTTTTTCTCAGCCCTTTTTTTATCTCTTCCGCCCGACTGATTATGATACCATTGATCAAGATGCGGCCCGTCATGCACGGTCGGCAGAGAATTTCTCCCCAAAGAAAAAGGGTTTTGTCATGCGTGAATTTCTGGAGCAATTTGCCCAGTCAACGGATTTTATGCCGCATGGGTATTGCCTTGTCTGGGACCCGGCGCTGCTTTGGCTCCACGTCGGGTCGGATATTGTCACCGGCCTGGCCTATTTTTTGATCGCCGGGGCGCTTTTCTATCTGGTCTCCAAGCGGCGGGATTTGCCATTTTTCTGGATGTTTTTTCTGTTCGGCGCCTTTATTTTTGCCTGCGGCCTCACGCATATTTTTGCCGCCTGGACGATCTATGTGCCCTCTTACTGGGAGGAGGGGGTGATCAAGGCGATCACTGCCCTGGTCTCCATCGTCACGGCCCTGTTTCTTGTCCCCCTTCTACCACGGATGCTGACGCTGCCAAACCTTTCAAGGTCTTTGGAGGAAAACAGACGGCTGAATCGCGAACTGGAGCAGCAGGTTGAAACCTTGCAGAAATCCGAGGAGCGATTCCGCTCCCTTATCGAAGCCTCGCATGATGGAATCGTGATAGCCAACGCCCAAGGGGAAGTTATTGCGGTCAACAGGGCGGCGGAGGAAATGTTTGGCTATGGAGAAAAGGAGCTTGAAGGCAAGCCGTTAGCCATCCTCATGCCAGAGCGGTATCTGGAACGGCATCTTGTGGGAATGAAGAATTGCATTGCCACGGGCGCGTCCCAATACCTTGGCAAGGCGTTTGCTTTTGAGGGCCTACGGAAGGACGGGAGCGAATTTTCCCTGGAACTTAATATCTCCAGTTGGGTTTCGAAGGGAGAAGTCAATTTTGGCGGCATCATTAGGGATGTAACCGAACGCGCCCGTCTGGAGGTTGAGACCCACAACGCCCAACAACGGTTCAAGACCCTGGTGGACAGCATGGACGGCCTGGTCTACGTTGCCGATTTTGAAACCTATGAATTGCTTTTTGTGAACAAGTATGGCCGGGATATCTGGGGGGAGATTGCCGGGCAGGTCTGCTGGCAGACCCTGCAAACCGGGCAGACCGGGCCGTGCGCTTTCTGCACCAACGACAGATTGCTGGATGCCGATGGCCGCCCGACAGGGGTTTGTGTCTGGGAGTTTCAGAACACGGTGAACAAGGAATGGTATGAATGCCGGGACCAGGCCATCGAATGGACCGACGGCAGATATGTTCGGATGGAGATCGCCACCAACATCACGGCCCGCAAACAGGCGGAGCAGGAAAAAGCCGACCTGGAGACGCAGATCCGCACGATCCAGAAGATGGAGGCCATCGGCACCCTGGCCGGGGGGATCGCCCACGACTTCAACAATATCCTGGTGCCGATCATTGCCTACACCGACATGGTCATGGCCACGGAGACCGCAGGCAGCGCAAACTGGCAGAACCTCCAGGAGGTGTACAAGGCCGCCAACCGGGCCAAGGAACTGGTGAAACAGATCCTGACCTTCAGCCGGGAGCGGGAGCACGAGGTAAGTCCTGTCCAGGTCGTCCCGGTGGTCAAGGAGTCCCTCAAGCTGCTGAAGGCCTCGCTGCCCAGCACCATAGAGGTGTCGCAGCGGCTTGAGGCCGATGGCGTCACCATCCTGGCGGACCCGACCCAGATCCACCAGCTTGTCATGAATCTTTGCACCAACGCCTACCATGCCATGCGCGAGCAGGGCGGAATCATGGAGGTGACTTTGTCCGAGGTGGAAATCGGCTCCGATGAGTTTCTGGACCGCAGGTTGTCCCCCGGCCCCTACCTCGTGCTCGCGGTGAGTGATACCGGACCAGGCATGGACCAGGCAACCATGGAGCGGATTTTTGATCCCTACTTCACCACGAGAAAACACGGGGAGGGAACCGGGCTTGGCCTTGCCGTCGTGCTGGGCATCGTGAAAAAATATGGGGGGGATATCCGGGTGTACAGCGAGCCTGGGCAGGGAGCCTCATTTCAGGTGTATTTTCCTGTGCTGGGCAAGGCGGAGGAAGGTTTGGCCGCTATCCTGAGCATGCCGCTGGCGACCGGTGATGAACGGATTCTGTTGGTGGATGACGAGTTGCCCATTGTCGATTCCCTGCGGAAGATGCTGGAATTTCATGGCTACCATATCACCGCGAAAACGAGCAGTGTCGAGGCGTTGGAGGCTTTTCGCCTTGCGCCTGGGGATTTTGACCTGGTCATCACCGACCAGACCATGCCGTATCTGACCGGCGATCAACTGGTGTTGGAAATGAAAAAAATACGGATGGATATCCCGATCATTCTCTGCACGGGATTCAGCTCCATGATAGATGATATAAAAGCCAGGGCTTTGGGAATTGACGCCTTTCTCATGAAGCCTATTCTTCGGAAAGAGATAAGCGAGACAATCAGAAAGGTATTGGATAAACCGCTGAACAAGAGCATCTCGCCATGAAGAGCCATGCCGCTTTTTTAGGCGACTGAAATATTTGGAGACCGTGCCCATGGGAGATTTTTGCAAAGCGTCATGGCCGGCCGAGGAGGCGTTGCGCATTGATGCCGCCATCCAGGCCAGCACCCGCGATGCGGTAATCATCACCGATCTTGCGTCCAAGATTCTTGCCGTCAATCCGGCTTTTACGGAGATCACCGGCTATGCCGCGGCCGAGGTTCTTGGTGAAAACCCGAGCATTTGGAGTTCCGGGCGCCATGACCGTGCGTTTTACCAGGCCATGTGGGCGAGTCTGCGGGAAACCGGGTATTGGCAGGGCGAGATCTGGAACCGGCGCAAGGACGGCGAGGTCTACCCCGAGTTGCTCACCCTCAACGTCGTCTGCAACGAACAGGGCGACCCTGTCCATTACGTTGGCGTGGCCACCGACCTCAGCCAACTCAGGCTGAACGAAGAGCGGCTCCAGCGCCTGGTTCATTATGACCCCCTCACCGGCCTGCCCAACCGTCTGCTGCTGGAGGCTCGGCTGCAACACACTCTGGAGCGGGCCAGCCGTGAGGGGAATCGGGCGGCGGTGCTGGTCATCGATCTGGATCAGTTCAAGATCATCAACGACAGCTTCGGGCATGCCGCGGGCGACGCCCTGCTGATCGCGGTCACCCACAGGCTGCGAACCAGATTGCGGGAGGAGGACACCCTGTCGCGTCTGGCCGGGGACCAGTTCGTTCTGGTGCTGGAGGCGCTGCATGAGTACCAGGAAGCGGAGATCATGGCGCGCAGTATCCAGGCCTCGCTGGAGGAGCCGTTCATCCTGCCGGACGACTGCAAGGCCTATGTGCGGGCCAGCGTCGGCATCAGCGTCTATCCCCAGGATGGAGGCACGGCGCAGGCCCTGCTGATCGGGGCCGATGCGGCTGTGCATCGGGCCAAGGAGCTGGGAGGCAGGCAGTTCTGTTACTACACCAGCGAGTTCAATGTTCAGGCCCGCGCCACCCTGGGAATGGAAGAGGCGCTGCGTCAAGGCTTGGCGCAGGAGGAGTTTGTTCTCTACTACCAGCCCAAGGTCGATCTGCGCAGCGGCGGGATCGCGGGGGCCGAGGCCCTGATCCGCTGGCGACGGCCTGATTGTAACGGTATGGTGCTGCCGCTACAGTTTATCCCCGCCGCCGAGAAAAACGGCCTGATCGAGGCCATCGGCGCTTGGGTAATCCGGGACGCTTGTCGGCAGATGCGCGTCTGGCAGGATGCAGGGTTGACGGAGATCAAGGTGGCTGTCAATGTTTCGGCCCGCCAGTTTCGCTGCGGCGGACTGGAGGAGGAGGTCGCCGAGGCCCTGGCGCGTTATGCCGTGGAGCCTTCGCACCTGATGCTGGAATTGACCGAGAGTATGCTGATGGCAGAGCCGGAAGAAGCGGTGGCGCGCATGATCGCCTTGAAGCGCATCGGCGTCCGCCTTTCCCTGGATGACTTCGGCACCGGGTATTCCAGCCTCGCCTATTTGAGCCGTTTTCCCATCGACCAGATGAAGATCGACCGCTCCTTTGTGAACGATATCGTCACCGACCCAGGGGCTGCGACCATCGCCACCTCGGTTATCGCCCTGGCCCACCGAATGCGGCTCGGCGTGGTGGCCGAAGGCGTCGAGACCGAGGCCCAGGCCGGGTATCTGCGGCAAAACGGCTGTGACCAAATGCAGGGGTATCTCTTCAGCAAACCCGTATCGGCCGAGGAGTTTGCCGACTTGGTGCGTCAGGGCAAAACCCTGCCGCCGCCGGAAGCCCCCCAACAATCGCGGACCCTGCTCATTGTTGATGATGATCTGCTTGTTCTTAACGCCCTTCAGCGGATGCTGGCTGATGAAGGATATAAAGTTTTCGCTGCGATCAGCGCTTACGAGGGGCTTGAACTTTTGGCCAAAAATCCGGTGCAGGTGATTCTTTCCGATCAGCGGATGCCAGGAATGAGCGGCACCGAGTTCCTCAGCCGCGTCAAGGTGCTTTATCCGGACACCGTGCGGATGGTTCTCTCTGGGTATGCGGAGCTGGAAACCGTTGTCCAGGCGGTCAATGAGGGCGCCATCTATAAATTTTTCGGTAAACCCTGGGATGTAGAGCAATTGCGCGCCCAAATCCGCGATGCCTTTCTGTATTACGAGGGAGTCATAAGACCGCGGAGGGGAGCGGCTTCGGGACAGTGATCCGTGGCCGTCGGGGAATGAAGGTGGCGTTGTCGCTTCTGTTGTGCATTGCGATTCGAACGTGATTGCCATTAAAAGAATATGCAGAGCGAGAGTATATGCCTGAAGTCAACCCATTGGTATCGGCGCAGCAAGAGCATGAGGCGCTGAAACAGCTTTTTGCTCAGGTCAAACGGGCCAAGGACGAATGGACCATGACCATGGACGGGGTTTCCGACCTGGTTCTCCTGGTCGATGCGGCTGGAGAGGTGCAGCGCTGCAACAAGGCGGTGTGCGACTTCCTGGGCAAGCCCTATGCGGAAATCCTTGGCCGCGCTTGGGACCCTCTTTTTGTCGAGGCAGGAATGCGGCCGATGCGGCCGCAGAGCGTACAGGCGGACAAGAGCCAGTGCGAGCGGTTTCATAGGGCCAGCAAAAGGGTTTTTCAGCAGACCTGCTACACCCCAGAAGTCGAGAATGGCGACCCCCCCCGGGTGATCACGCTCCACGATATCTCCGACAGCAAGCGGATTTTGCTCAAAATCGAGCAGGACCGGAAAAGGCTCGAAGGCGCTCTGGGAGAGATGTCCACCATGATCCAGCGGGTTAGCGGAGGGGATACGGAAGAATTCTTCTTCACCCTGCCCCCGGATTATGAGACGTGCTGGAAGATGATGCAATGCGGCCAGGAAGGCTGCGTCTGTTTCGGGCGGGAGCCCCTGCAATGCTGGACTATTGCCGGAACCCGTTGCCAGGGAGAGGTGCAGGGCAAGTTCGCCCAAAAAATTAATAATTGTCTGGCCTGCGAATTTTATCAGGAGGCAGCCGATGATCCGGTGGTGCGGATCGGCATCCAGTTCAGCCACATGATGCAGATCATAGAACAGAAGAACAGTGAGCTACAAAACGCCTTTGATGAACTGAAAGCAACCCAGTCCCAGTTTGTTCAGCAGGAGAAAATGGCCTCCATCGGCCAGCTGGCCGCAGGCGTGGCCCACGAGATCAACAACCCCATCGGCTTTGTCACCAGCAACTTGGGCACCTTGCAGAAATACACGGCGCGGGTGGCGGAATTTTTGCAGATGCAGGCGGAGATATTCCCCCAGGAAGCGGGCGATGAGCGCGTTATCCGCCTTGCCGAGATTCGCAGGCAGCTCAAGATCGGACCTATTCTTGAAGATCTGCCTTCCCTGGTTGCCGAATCCCTGGACGGGGTTGAACGGGTCCGCAAAATCGTCCAGAACCTGAAGAACTTTTCCAGGGTTGATCAGTCCGACTACAGCCTGACCGATATCAACCAGTGTTTGGATGACACCATAAATATCATCTGGAATGAACTCAAATACAAATGTACCGTAAAAAAAGATTATGGCGATCTTCCTCCGACCCGATGCTATCCGCAGCAGCTCAACCAGGCGTTCATGAATCTGCTGGTCAACGCGGCGCAATCCATCGAGACCAAGGGCGAGATCGTCATCACCACCAGGGCGGGCGAACAGGAGATAACCGTTGCCATTGCCGATTCGGGCGCGGGCATCCCCCAGGAGAATTTGAACCGGATCTTCGAGCCGTTTTTCACCACCAAGGAGGTGGGCAAGGGAACCGGACTGGGTCTGAGCATAACCTACGATATCGTAACCAAGAAGCATGGCGGCAAGATTGAGGTGACCAGCGAGCTTGGTAAGGGGACGACCTTTGTCGTGACCTTGCCGGTGATAACGGAGTGAAGTGAGGGCGGCGGCATGGTAATGATTGGGGATGTGACAATTCTATGCGTGGATGACGAGGCGAACGTCTTGAAATCGCTGAAACGCCTTTTTCTTGATGAGGACTATGAAATCCTCATCGCGGAATCAGGCCAGGAGGGGCTCGACATTCTGGAGCAGCACCAGCCGGTGCAGGTGGTGATCTCCGACTACCGGATGCCGGAGATGGATGGGGTCGCTTTTTTTAAAGAGGTGCATGAGCGTTGGCCGGACACGGTCCGCATCGTGCTCTCCGGCTATGCCGACACCGCGGCCGTGGTGGCGGCGATCAACGAGGGTCAGGTCTACAAGTTCATCCCCAAGCCCTGGAACGACGATGAGCTCAAGGTGGCCATCGCCAAGGCGGTGGAGCGGTATTTCCTGGTCAAGGCGAACAACGAACTCAACGAAGAGTTGCGGCAAGCCAATGACGAACTGTCCCGCATTGCCTTGCAGCTTGAAGAGAAGGTGACGGAACGCACGGAAGAACTTTTGTTCCAGAATAAGGTGCTCAGGCACAGCCAGGTCATCCTGAGCACCCTGCCCATGGGGGTGGTTGGTTTTGACCGGAATGGGGTGTTGGTGCAGCGGAATCGCTTTGCCGAAGAGGTGTTGCAGGATTTCCGCCACTCCCATCTGGGCGAGACGGCGGCGGAGGTTCTGCCGCCGGACTGGGCTGCCCTACTGACGGAGCTACAGCCGGGCAAGGGGGTTAATAGGGTGCTTGGCCTTGGCGGGCAGCAATTCTGCGTGCGCGTGGTCATGATGAATGAGCCGGACGGGCAGTCCGGAGCAGTGCTGGTGTTTGATTGCGCACATTGCGGGGTGAATAGTATTCCTGCTGGATGAGATGGGCGAACTCCCCCTCCCTCGCCGCTGACACTGCTGACGGGAGGGGGGCGGGGGGCGAGCGAAGATGCAATGTGCCGATTTCATGGCTATTTCCCCCTCTCCCTAACCTTCCCCCGCAGGTAAGCGAAGACTCCGAGGGGGGAGGGAACTTTTGAAGAGAGAAAAAACAATGAGCGAAGTGACAAATCCGTCCTCCCCGGAAAAGGGAAAGATCCTCTTTGTGGACGATGAAGAAAATATCCTGCGTTCCCTGCAACGGCTTTTCATGGATGAAGAGGTCGAGGTTTTTACCGCCTCCTCCGGGGCCAAGGGCCTGGAAATTCTTGCCAGGGAGCCGGAGGTCGGCGTCATTGTCTCCGACCAGAGGATGCCGGAGATGACCGGGGTTGATTTTCTTGAAAAATCCAAGGCGATTTCTCCCCAGTCCATCCGAATTCTGCTCACCGGCTATGCCGATGTCAACGCCGCCATCGACGCCATCAACCGGGGCGGCACCTTCCGCTATCTGAACAAGCCCTGGAATGACGACGAACTTGTTCAGGCGGTCAAGGGCGCGTTGCACATGTATCGCCTGCTCACCGAAAACAAGCGGTTGTCGGCCATTGTCAAGAAACAGAACGCCGAGCTGAAGAAGTGGAACACGGAACTGGAAGCCATTGTGCAGGAACAGACCATGGAACTCCAGAAGAGTTACGATAGCGTGCGGGCGATAAACAGCAGGTTGCGGGTCAATTTCAAGAACACCATCGTTGCTTTTTCCGGGCTCATCGAGTTGCGCGACAAACGGATGCGGACTCATTCCCGCAATGTCGCGGAGGTTTCGGTGAATGTCGCCAAACATTTGGGTATGGAGAGCGAGCAGCGGGAAATGGTCATGGTGGCCGCCCTGCTCCATGATATCGGGAAAATAGGGATTCCCGATATCATGCTGGCGCGGGAGACCGAACAGATGAATTTTGCGGAGCGGGAGGAGTATTTACAGCATCCGATCCGCGGCCAGGCGGCCATCGACAGGATTGAGGAGCTGCGGGAGGCGGGGCTGCTCATCCGCAGCCATCATGAAAATTATGACGGCAGCGGGTTTCCCGATGGCTTGAAGAAGGCGGATATCCCCCTGGGCGCCCGGATCATCGCCTTGACCGATTATATCGACAAGAAAATACGTAAAGCCATGGGGGCCACAGGTTTTGAGCTTCTGCGCAAAGAGGTGGAGCTTCAGAAGGGAACACTCTTCGACCCCAAGCTGATCCCTGCGGTTTTTGAGCAGGCCGAGGCCTTTTACAAAAAAATCCGGCCCAAGACAGACCATATCGAGATCGAATTGCTGCCCAACGACCTACAGGAGGGAATGGAGGCGAGCCGGGATGTTTTCAGCGGGACCGGAATTTTATTGCTCACCAAGGGAACCGTTCTTGCCGCATCCAGCATTGCCTTGCTCAAACGCTATTACGAATTGGACCCGCCAAACCAGGGGATTTTTATCAGCGTTAAAGAATGACGGACTTGGACAAAGGGAAAAAGGCCACAGGTCCGCAACCCAAAATCAAAGAGCAGAAAGTAATAACCGTTGTAATCGCGGCTTGTTGCGATTTCAACAAGGAGTGATTTTTTTTCTCCCCTCCCCTAGCGGGAGGGGCCGGGGGTGGGGGAGTTACCCTAGAGGCACCTCTGTTTGATACTCTCAAGCACCCCGTCAAGATTCTCAAAAACTTCGTTGTTCCAGAATCTCAAGATGCTAAATCCATTCATGGCAAGACAGGCATCCCGTTGTTGATCTTTGCGCCCTGCCTCCGCATGCTGCCCACCGTCAAGCTCTATGACGATCCGTTTGTCAAAGGATACGAAATCCACGATATACATTTCGATCGGTTGCTGACGACGGAATTTTACGCCTTCAATCTGGCTGTTCCGTAAATGCTGCCAGAGACAACGCTCAGCATCAGTGAGGTTATTGCGAAGTTCACTTGCTCGGTCATGCAAGGGGTGTCGTGGTTTCATCGTCGTTTCCCCCACCCCCAACCCCTCCCGCAGGGGGAGGGGAGCTTACAGCAAAAAAGCTTAAAGCTAACCCTCACAGATCATATGACCAGGCTTCAAGGCATTGGGCATACTCGTCTCTAATCTGTTGGATAATCTGGGGAAGGCTCTGTTTGCTGATTCCCAGGCTCCTCAGGTCTTCCGGTGTCACCTGTGTCATGTGCGGGTCCGTGCTTTCTCCCAGATGCAGAGCCTTGGCGATTTTGTTGCCCAGATAAACCGCCATGACCAGGGATGCTACTTTTTGGTTATCGCCGTCTATTGCGGCGGCGGAGGGGGAGTGGTGCAGCCTGATGACGGTCTGGTAATCTTCCGGGAAATTCCAGGCGTCAGCCATGGCCTGCCCTGCTTTTTGGTGATTGAAGCCGAGGATGGTTTTTTCAATTTCGTGTTGGGCAAGAGTTCCGCTTCGGGTTTGCTTGAGAATCTCGGCCATTTCGGCGGGCAGATTTTGGGCAAAGGCGATCTTGCCTATGTCGTGCAGGATGCCGCAGATAAAGGCTTGCTCCGGCAGCGATTTATCTGCGCTCAGTATCGGACTGTGCCGGGCAAGATGCTTTGCCGCGAGACCAGTCCCGAGGGAATGATACCAGAGGTCTTTCAGGTCAAAGAGTTGCCCTTCTTGGGTTTTAAAGACATGGAACACGGAAATGGTCAGGGCCAGATGTTTGATGGTGTCAAAGCCCAAGATCGTGACCGCCCGTTCGAGGCTGGTTATCTCGCGGGCCATTCCGTAATAGGCGGAATTGGAGAGTTTTAGGACCGTGGCGGTGAGGGCGGGGTCACGGGTAATGATCGCGCCAAGCGATTTCGCGGTGAGCGAGTCATTCTTGTCGGCGGCATTGATCTCGTTGGCCACCGCGGAAATGGTGGGCAGATCTTTGACTTTTTTCAGGAAATCGCGCAGGTTCATAAACTATAGGATACGGGAAAGGCTGCAAGCAGGTAAAGAAAAATCTCTCACTAAAAAAAGCGGCTGTTCACCCGTGGCGGGGCGGGTGAGGTTGGTGGCGCAACAGGCGTCGGTGGGTTGAAGGGCCACTGGTCGCGGCTTCGGGGTTGCCAGTGCTGGCATTTGTTACTATATTCAAACCCCGGGAGTATGGTGATAACAACGACTGGGGGTTTTGGTGGCCAGAAAAAATATTCTTTATCTCGTTCTCTTTCTCTGCATAGAGGCTGTGTTCTTCGGCCTGCTCTCTTTTGGCAAGCAACGGGCCGAAGAACGTTACATCGCCACGGTCCTCGAACAACACCGACGTGAATACGCCGCCATCCTGGATTCCTTCAGCCGGCTGGCCCGTTTCGTGGCGAGCGAGACCTTTCTGAAGTCGGAGGCGGCGGCGATGTTCGCCGAGGCGGCACAAGGCAAAGGACCGACCCGTGACCGTTTGCGCACCCGGCTCTACGACCATCTTCTTTCCTCTTACCACAATATCACCCCCCATGGGTTTCGGCAGGTCATTTACACCTTTCCCGATGGAATCTGTTTTTTGCGGATGCATACGCCGGAGCGTTATGGTGACCAGATCTTCGCGGTCCGCCCTGCCCTGCTCCTGGCCCATACCGAGAATCGCTTCGTGCAAGGCTTTGAGCTGGGGAGGTGGATTCATGCCTTCCGCTATGTTTTTCCGGTGCAGCATGATGGCAAATACCAGGGGATCGTGGAGCTTGGCGTGCCATTTTACGCGGTCAGTCAGGCCTTGCAGCAGGTGTACGAGGAAGAATATTCCCTGATCCTTAAAAAAGAGGCGCTGGACAAGGTGCTCGTTGCCGGCACCGACCTCGACTACCAGGAGAGCCAGGTTGCCCAGGGATATCTCCAGGAAAAAGCCGATTTGGCCGGGGATACCGGGCAGCATAAAGGGCATTTTCCCGAGGAGGTGCTGGCGTCGCTCAATGTCGGGATTAGGTCGCGGATTGCCATGGATTTGGCAAGCGGCAAGGCTTTTGCCCGTGCGGTTCGCTCAGGCGGCCAGGACTTTCTGGTCACCTTTCTGCCTGTGGCCGATGTGGAGGGGCACCGGATAGGCTACACCGTTTCCTACGGCAAGGAGCCGACCCTGGCCTCCATCCGGAACGGCTATCTCGTCGCCCTTCTCCTGGCCACGGCGTTGCTTGTTCTCCTGTTTGGTCTGCACTGGCGGACCACCAGGAAGATCGCTGCTCAGCTTAGATTCGAACGGCAGTTGCTGGAGGCCATTCCCATTCCCATCACCCTGAAAGACTGCGACGGCGTATTGTTGAACTGCAACCAGGCTTTTGTCGATCTCTTGCGGCTCCCCAGGGAAAAGATTGTCGGCCAGCGCACTGATGCCCTTGCCAGCCCGGAGGCCGTGGCCCAGCAACAGGCCATGGACCGCAAAGTCATGGTCTGCGGCCATCGGCACCAGGAAGAACAGCACCTTTCCTACCCGGACGGGAGCAGCCGCGATCTGTTGGTGGTCAAGGCGCCGTTTGTTGACGAGCAGGGCAGGGTTGTCGGGGTTATCGGTTCCGCCGTTGATATCACCGAACAGAAAAGGGGCGCGGCTGAGATCGAAAAATCACGGGCCGAGCTGGACCAGATCTTCAACACCGCAGCCAACGGCATGTGGGTGGTTGATGCCAACTACACCGTGCTGCGAGCCAATAAAACCTTCTATGCGCTCACCGACTTGAGCGAGCAGGAGGTGGTCGGCCGGAAATGCCATGAGGTTTTCCCCGGCGCTTCCTGCGAGAGCGGTCAGTGTCCTCTTGCCAGTACCATCCAGTCGCCGCAACGCATGGAAGTCGATTTGGTCAAGGTGCTGCCCTCGGGCCGCAAAATCGCCTGTCTCGTCACCTCCATGCCCTATTACGACCAGGATGGGAAGCTGATTGGTATTGTCGAGGATTTTAAGGACATCACCCGTTACAAGGAGCTGGAGGCGCATCTCCGGGAGACCGCCATCACCGATGAGCTGACCGGGCTTTTCAACCGCCGCGGCTTCTTGACCCTGGCCGAAAAACAATTGGGCAACGCCCTGCGGGCCGAGCACGATATGTTCTTGATCTTTGCCGACTTGGACAACATGAAGGCGATCAACGATACCCAGGGTCACGAGACCGGGGATCTGGCCCTAGTCACTGCGGCCTCGCTCTTGCGGACTACCTTCCGCCAGGCTGATATCCTTGCCCGCCTGGGCGGCGATGAGTTTGCGGTCTTCATCTCCTGCAAGCCTGGAACGGACAGCGAACGTGCTATTCTCTCCAGACTGGAAGCAAACATCGTCCAGGAAAACAAGGGAAGGGAGCTGCCGTTTACTCTGGCCGTCAGTTTTGGCGTGGTTCAGCTTCAAGAGGACGAAACCCTGGGGCAGGTGATGATCAGGGCCGATGGGCTGATGTACGACAGCAAGATTAGGAAAAAGGGGGCCGCTAGGAATGGCGAGCAAGCCCCCGTTGTCTGATCTTTTCTAAACTTTTCCTCCCTGCCAGCCGAAACGTATCCTGAAGAGGCACATCTTCTCCAGGGAGGGTTTCGCCATGAAAATCGCTACTGCTGCCGTCAACCTGGCAAGCACCCACGCACTGCACGAAGAACAGACCAGGAAAGAATCCCTCCGCCTCTGGGTGGGCGAGACGCGGCCTGTTTTTGCCGGGGAAAAAGGGCCGGCCGCCGCGCAGGTGCTGATCTCCCCGGAGGCAAGGCAGCTTCAGCAGGCAGCGGCTCAGTCTCTGGTGGGCGAGGCATCCGCCGCCACGCCGCCGGATGCCTCGCCGCCCGAAGACCCCAAGTTGAAAGCCCTGCGCCTTATTTTGGAGGCGCTGACCGGTAAAAAAATCCGCATTACCAGTTTTGCGCCTGCTGCCGTTGAAAATTCGGTCCCATATCCTGGGGCCGCGCAGCAGGGAGCAAACCCGCCGCCCACTCGCCAGGGCTGGGGCCTTGAGTACGATCTGACGGAAACGGTGAGCGAGCAGGAATCCTTGAATTTTTCCGCCACCGGCCAGGTTGTCACCACAGACGGGCAGGCCATTGATTTCAAGCTCCAGCTCGCCA
Source organism: uncultured Desulfurivibrio sp. (assembly GCA_964441875.1). Lineage (GTDB taxonomy): Bacteria > Desulfobacterota > Desulfobulbia > Desulfobulbales > Desulfurivibrionaceae > Thiovibrio. The sequence continues at coordinate 8,745 of CAYTVV010000025.1, read as the reverse complement.
TGCAGCGGGAATTTTCGGCCACGGCCACTGTACAGATCAGGGCCGGAGATGCCCAGCTGGTTGATCCGCTGGTGATCAATTTTGGCGGGCACGCGGCGGAACTGACCGGCGGGCGATTTGCCTTTGACCTTGATGCGGACGGCAATGCCGAGCAGATCTCCGGGCTTGCCTCCGGCAGCGGCTTTCTCGCATTAGACCGCAACCAAGACGATACAATCAACAATGGCCTGGAGCTTTTCGGTCCGGCGACCGGCCAGGGTTTTGGCGAATTAGCCCAGCTGGACAGCGACGGCAACGGTTGGCTTGACGAAAACGATCCGCGCTATGCCGAGCTGCGGGTTTGGATGCGGGACGCGGCTGGAAACGATTCGCTGACCAGCCTTGCCGAAAACAATGTCGGCGCCATCTTTCTTGCCCCGGTCAAAACAGCCTTTGCCCTGAAAGACAGCGGGAATGCCTTGCAGGGGCAGCTTCGGGAAACCTCGATCTTTTTGGCGGAAAACGGCGGAGCGGGGGCGGTGCAGGAGATTGATCTTGCGGGGTGATGCTGGTTGGATTATGCGCTTCCCTTGTTTTTAAATCCCCCTTTGTTAAAGGGGGAGGCAAAGAGCGTGCGAAACTCTAAGAAGTTCCCTCTCCCCTCGCGGGAGAGGGTTAGGGAGAGGGGGAAGCAGCCATAAACTTGGCAGCTCGCAATTTCACCCACCCCCCGGCCTCCTCCCGTCAACACTGTCAACGGCGAGGGAGGGGGAGTCAAGGGGCAAGAGCTTTAAGCCGCAGGCAGGCTGAAGGTGAAGCACGAGCCTTTGTTCGGGTTTGACTGCACCGTGATTTTGCCGCGATGGGCCTGGGCCACGGTCTGACTCAGGCTCAAGCCCAAGCCTACCCCGGAAACAGCGGCCTGTGCGGAACCAGGCGCGGCCTGGGCGCCCTTGGTGGTGAAAAACGGGTCGAAGATCTTGGGCAGATATTCCTTGGAAATGCCGCAGCCGTTATCCGTGACCCGGACAAAAACATTCTTGTCCTGTCTTCCGGTTTCGATGCGCACGGTGCGCGGCTCTTTTTCCAGGGTGGCATGGGCGGCATTGCGGATCAGGTTCATGATTAGCTGTTTGGCCAGGCCGAAATTGAGCACCGCGTCGCAGTCCTTGGCAAATTCGGTTTCGATCTGGATTCCCGCAGCCTCCATCTCCTTGCGGCAGAAGGAAAGGGACTCGATCACCGTCTCTGTCAGGCTGCCGTGGGTGAAACCCCACTGGGCGCTCTGGTCGCTGAAGGTGGTCAGCTCCCTGACGATCTCCGTGCCGCGTCTGGTGAAGATTCGGACCTGTTCCAACTGTTCCCGGACTTCGTCCGGCAGATCCTTGTGGAGCAGGGCCATCTGCACATAGCCCAGGATGCCTACATCGATATTGTTGAACTGGTGGGCGATCCCGGCCACCAGATGGCCCAAGGCCGCGAGGCGTTCCGCCCGCTGGAGCTGTTCTTCGGCCTGACGGCGGCAGACCATGGCCTCATGGTACTGGAAGGCGTTGCGCACGGCCATGACCAGTTCCCTGTTGTCCTGCCATGGTTTGGTGATATAGCGCCAGACCGCTTCTTCGCTCACCGCTTGCATGATGCTGTCGATGTCCAGATACGCAGTGAAAATCATGCCGACAAAGAATTGGTTTGTTTGACGGGCCCGGTGGAGAAATTCCAGGCCGTTCATGCCGGGCATGCGCAGGTCGCTGACAATGACCTGGGGGGTATCTTCTTTTATGAGGCGCAGGGCTTCTTCGCCGCTGCCGGCCAGAAGTACGGCGTATTCCTCCTTGGCAAAGGCTATCTCGATGGTTTTGAGGATCACCGGATTGTCATCAACGAAGAGTACGGTCTGGTGCATGAAGGCTCCCTGCCTAGTGAGTTGTGGTGGCTGCTACTTTTTTGGATCAGGATATAACGAAAGGACAAGGCCCGTCAAGCAAGCCCCGGCATTTTCCGTCCAGCCTGGCTTTGTTTAGTGGAGTTCCTGGCCGGTGGTGGTCATGACCAGTTGGCCATGTTTGACCCCCTTCACCCCGATAAGTTCGTTGGCGATTCGTTTTACCTCTGCCACCGGCCCCCGCACCACCAGAACCTCCAAGCAGTTATGCGCGTCGAGATGCACATGGAGCGCCGAGATCACCCGGTCGTGGTGGGCATGCTGGTGCTCGGTCAGCTTGTCGGAAAGATCCCGGACATGGTGGTTGTAGACCAGGGTGACGGTGCCGACCATCTCCGCGTCCCCGGCGGCATCCCATTTTTCCTCCACCAGGGCTGAGCGGATCAGATCGCGGATCGCCTCGGAGCGGTTCATGTAGCCCTTGGTCTCGATGAGCTGGTCATAGCTTGTCAGCAGGTTTTCATCCAGCGAGATTCCAAAACGGATGGTTTTTCCCATATAGTTTCTCCTTGTAACTTGTAAAATATGTTGACGCCTATTTCTGAATATTGTACTTAAAAAGTGTTACTAAATAAAATGTCGTGTTACGCATCATCGGACGCATTCATGCCCTCAATAGATTTTTTCTGTTTGGAGGGATACCCGGTCCGGGGTCAGGTAACACGCTAATTATTAATAGAACATCAAAGGAATGCCTGAAATGAAATTATCACCTGTATCACGGATGCAACACCTGTCTGGCCCCCTTGTTTTTTTCAGCATCCTCTCCTGCGCGACTGGGGCTTTTGCCGCTCACCCGTTGATCACGGACGATGCCGGCACCATGGGCATCGGCAAGGCCCAGCTCGAATTGACCGGTGAATATGGGCACGACAAGGAAGATGGGGTTACCTCAAAAACAAGGCAGGGAGACGCATGCTTTACCTATGGGCTCAGCGAAGCGGTGGATCTTGTTCTCGACCTCCCCTATCTGCATGCCAGAACCAGCGATGACACAACCACCATGACCGAAAACGGCTTCTCCGATACCTCCCTCGCAATAAAATGGAGGGCCTATGAGCATGACGGCTTAAGTCTTGCCATTAAACCAGGAATCACCTTGCCCACGGGGGATGATGAAAAAGGGTTGGGCGCGGGCAAGGCCACCTACAGCCTCTTTTTTATTACCACAAAGGAAATGGACCCGTGGGCCTTCCATCTCAACCTCGGCTATATCCGAAACGAAAATACCCTGGATGAAGAAAAGGATCTCTGGCATGCATCCATCGCTTCCACCTTTGCCTTAACCGAGAATCTCACCGCAGTTGCCAATCTCGGCGTTGAAAGCAACCCGGACAAACTCGTCGGCACCGATCCCGCCTTTGTCTTGGCAGGCCTGATCTATGCCCTCTCTGAGGAGGTTGCTCTCGATTGCGGGATCAAATACGGGCTCAACGATCCCGAAACGGACTACACTGTGCTTGCTGGCGTCACCTGGAAATTTTAGCGGATAATGCACAAATCTTTCTAAACGTAAGGAGAAAACACCATGCATATGGCAGACGCTTTATTATCCCCAGCAGTCGGCGGCACCATGTGGGGTATTTCCGCAGGCACCATCATATACTGTTCCAGAACGCTGCGCAAAGAAATGGATACGGGCAAGGCGCCGCTTATGGGTGTTTTGGGCGCCTTTCTCTTTGCCGCGCAGATGATCAACTTCACCATTCCGGCCACCGGCTCCAGCGGCCATCTCGGCGGCGGGCTTCTCCTTGCCATTTTACTCGGGCCTGCCGCCGCCTTCATCACCATTGCCTCGGTGCTTGTGGTGCAGTCGCTGTTTTTTGCCGATGGGGGGTTGCTGGCTCTGGGCTGCAATATCTTCAACCTCGGTTTTCTGCCGGCTTTTATCGCCTACCCGTTCATCTATAAGCCGTTGGTCGGCAACGTGCCGAGCAAGGTGCGTATAGCCGTGGCCGCCATGCTTGCCGCTATCATCGGTCTTCAAATGGGGGCCTTTGCCGTGGTGCTTGAGACCGTGGCCTCGGGGATTTCTTCCCTGCCCTTTGCCGCCTTTGTCAGCCTCATGCAGCCGATCCATCTGGCCATCGGTGTGGTGGAGGGGCTGGTGACCGGTGCCGTGATTTCCTTTGTCTACCAGGCCCGCCCGGAAATTATCGCAAGCGTCCAGGAGGCTCGGCTTCTTGGGGCAACGCCATTGCGCAACGTCCTGGCGGCCTTTTTTGCCGCCGCCCTGCTGATCGGCGGCGTTGTTTCCTGGTTTGCCTCGAAAAACCCGGATGGTCTGGAATGGGCCATCGCCAAGGTCACCGGCGGTGAAGAATCCGCCGAGCCGCAGGCGGGGTCGGGGCTGCACGCCCGTCTCGCCGCGCTTCAGAAATCAAGCGCCTTCCTGCCGGAGTATACGTTCAAAAAATCCGAGCAACAACCGGAAAACGTGGTGGGGCAGGAATCGTCTCTGGGCACCAGCGTGGCCGGGATGGTTGGCGGTCTGCTGGCGCTGGCCATTGCTTTCCTAAGCGGCATTCTTCTAAGGAAAAAAGACAGGGTGGCTTGATCGGGATTTGCTTCAAATAGTGCTTCGACAGGCTCAGCATGAACGGAATATCAATCAGTAAGATAATGTCCGTTCGCCCTGAGCCTGTCGAAGGGCAGTTGTTACAAGCCCCCAAGTAGAGATTGTGTGAACACGGGGAGGAGGCTGAATGTTTCCTCTCCTCTCTGTTAGATTAGGAGAGGGAAATGGCGTCCATTGGCGGAGCAGTAAAGGATTTCAGGCAACTTGACCTGATGGCCACCGGGAATACGGGGGTGCATCGGCTCGATGCCAGGGCCAAGGTTTTGGTGACCCTGGTCTTTATCCTGGCGGTGGTTTCCCTGGGGAGGTACGAGCTGGCCGCGCTGTTTCCTTTTTTTCTCTACCCGGCGGTGATCATGGCCCTTGGCGATTTGCCGGCCCATCATCTTGTCAGGAAGGTTGCGGTTGTCCTGCCCTTTGCCCTGATGGTGGGCATATTCAACCCACTTTTTGATCAGACGGTGCTGGTCCGTCTCGGCCCCCTTGGCATCAGCGGCGGCTGGCTCTCCTGCGCCTCCATTCTGGTTCGGGCAACGCTCACCGTCGGCGCTGCTCTCATCCTGGTCGGCATAACCGGCTTTCCTGCGATCTGCCAGGCCCTTGATCAGTTGGGCATGCCCCGGATCTTTACCGTGCAGCTTCTTTTTCTGTACCGGTATCTGTTCGTCCTCAGCGAAGAAGGCGGTCGAACGGCACGGGCTCGCGAACTCCGGGCTTTTGGCAAAAAAGGACTTGGGTGGCGCTCCTACGGCTCGTTGATCAGCCATCTCCTGCTGCGCACCTGGCTGCGGGCGGAGCGGATTCATCTTGCCATGCTGGCCAGGGGGTTTGCCGGGGAATTCCACCCGCGCCGGACAACCCGGTTCGGGGGCAGGGAGCTCCTTTTTCTTGCGGGCTGGTCGGGCCTGTTTCTTATTTTTCGTTTGGTCAATGTGTCCCGGCTTTTGGGGGCAATCGTCACAGGGGGGCGGGGATGAGCCATCATATTGTCGAGGTCAAGGACCTGCGCCATGTCTATCCCGACGGCACCGAGGCCCTGCGGGGCGTGTCGTTTCGCATCACCCACGGCGAATCCGTGGCGATCATCGGCGCCAACGGGGCGGGCAAATCCACCTTGCTTTTGCATTTGAACGGTTATCTGGCAACCAGCCAGGGTACTATCCGCATTGGTGATTTTCCCCTGACCCCAGCCACCCTGCCCGAGATCCGGCGCACGGTGGGCATGGTTTTCCAAGACCCCGACGATCAGTTGTTCATGCCCACGGTTTTTGACGATGTGGCCTTTGGCCCGCAGAACCTGGGACTGGAGGGGGATGAGCTGGAGGATCGGGTGCGGGAGGCCTTGGCACGGGTCGGAGCCGGGCATCTGCGGGACAAGCCGCCCTACCGACTGTCCGGCGGGGAAAAAAAGCGGGTGGCCATTGCCACGGTGCTGGCCATGTCGCCGGATATCCTGGTCATGGATGAGCCGACCAGCGGGCTCGATCCCTTTGCCAGGCGGCAGCTCATGGCGCTGTTAAAAGACTTTCACCATACCCGGATTTTTACCAGCCATGATCTGGATATGGTTTTGGAGCTGTGCGAGCGGACCATCGTCCTGCACGAGGGGGAGGTCAGGGCCGATGGCCCGACCTATGATATCTTCCGAGACGAAGCGCTGCTTGCCGCCTGCCGGTTGGAAAAGCCTTTTGCTATGCAGGGCTGCCCGGTTTGCAATCGCTAACCGTCCAGCAGCACCGCATCTGCTTTGTCATCGGCCTGCTCATGTGCAATAGCACACTTCGCAGACCTCTTCCGCGCATCTACAGCACTGCCGAACGGTTACCGGGACCGGAACGGCCCCCCATAATTCTGAAGGGGAACAGTTTTTAGGCGAAAAAGGGCAGGCGCTACGGGCAGCGCACCACCAGGACACTACAGGGCGCATGTCCGATCACCCGCGCCGTGGTGCTGCCCATGAGCAGCCGCACAAGCCCGGTGCGGCCATGGGTGCCGAGGACGATCAGGTCCACCTTGCTTTTCTTTGCTGTTTCCACCAGGGCTTCCTGGGTGGAGGTGGTGACGACGATCTTGGTCTCACAGCTGAGCCCGGCTTTTTTCACCTTCGCCGCAGCCAGATCCAGATCGGCGCGGGCCTTTTTCTCCATCAACTCATTTGCCTCCGGTGCCATGGCCTGAAATTCGACATCGATTTCCGGGGCGCTCACCAGCAGAAGTTTCGCGCCCGACTCCTTTGCCAGGCCCATCGCCTCCTTCAGCGCACAATCACTGAAATTTGTCCCATCGTAGCCAACCATGATTTTTTTATACATAGAACCCCTCCCTCGCAGATGTTTGCCAACAGGACCGGCAGTGGTGTTGAGCCGGGCTGGCAAGGCCGATGTCTTTTTATTATTATCTGTAATCGCCGAGGCTTTTGTCAAAACAAAAAAAGAATGGGGCAGGGGAGTGGTGGCCGGGGTTTTCAGTAATCAGCAGAAAAAAGCGGCATGGTTGGAGGTGAAAATCGGCGGGTCGCGGTGGAGAATTTCGGCAATGGCTGGGTGACGTTTGAACTCCTGGTCGAGAAACCTGCGGATTTCCTTACGGGACCAGCCCTTGGGATGCTCAAAATCGGTGTACAGGGAGAGATCGCCCCCGTAAAACTCGCTCCGCGCCACCATGGGCGCTTCCGGGCTACCGATGGGCATGTTGAACACGGCCAGATTGAGAAAGGTGATGGCCTTGTGATGCCGAACCACGAAGTCCAGGGTGCGCCGCGCTTCGGTAAGCGACTCCGAGGGGGTGCCGAAGAGCAGATAGATGTAGGTAGCGATCCCGGCCTCGGCCAAGGCGTGCAGCACCTTTTCCATCAGGGCCAAATCCTGGCCCTTGTTCATGGAGTTGAGCACGGACTGGTCGCCTGACTCAAGGCCCAGCTTCAGCATCCGGCAGCCGGAGCGGCGCAGGGCTTGGCAGAAATCGGCCTCGGCCAGCAGGGGGCTGACTCGGGCAAAGCCATACCAGTCGAGGCCCGGCGGGTCGGTGGCCAGGGCCTGCATCAGGGCCGGGCTCACCGCGTTGTCGAGGAAATGGAGCAGGGCCGGTTGGCTAGGCTGGGTGGCGGCCTTGAGGCTGGCGATATCGGCCAGCACCGTGGCCGGGGGAATCTGCTGGTAGGGATTGCCCTCGGCCTTTTCCGGGCAGAACAGGCATTTGTTCCAGTAGCAGCCGGAAGAAGCGGCGTAGGGGAGAATGAGGCCGGGGGCCAGATAATCGTTCAGGGGCAGGCCGGAATATGAAGGAGTCTGTAGGCGCGGGGAAAAATCGCCGGAAAGGAGGCGGACCAACGGTTCTTCACCGGGTCCGGCAAGGCAATGATCGACCAGCCCGGCAAAGGGGTTGCTCCAAGCTGGGTTGCGCAGCCAAGAGGTGACCAGTCCGCCCCCCAGCACGATGGGCAGCCCCGGATAGCGCTGCTTGAGAAAGCCGATCATGGCAAAGGTGGTGGCAGCCTGGCTCAGGTAGCTTAAGGAGATGCCGATGAGGGCAGGCCGGGTCTCTTCGATAAGGCCGGGGAGCCGGGCCGCGAAGTAGGGGAAGAAGATGTTTGCCGTAGGCGTCTCGGCAGCCCTGATAAGATCGGCGCTGCTCAAAGGGGATTGACCCTGTTCCTGATAGTTGGCAAGGCTGAGGGATAGATGGTGGCGCTTGCCGGCCTGCTCCAGCACCCGGTTGACATCCGCCACTGCCCGCCGGTAGCGGGAAGGATTTTGGTACAGCTCCGGAGTGCGCAGGGCTGCAAGATTATCGGCGAGATTCCGGCCCGCGCGGAGGCTCCAGGTATCCGTACCATGGGTTGGCGCGGCGAGCAGGAACAGCTGGCCTTCAAGGTTGGCGTCCAGCAGGGTGCAAGGCAGGCCATGGCCACGGAGGGTCCCGGCCAGACGGGCAATCCCGGCTGGCGGTTCGCAGGCTTTGGCGGTGGGGGGATGGATGAGAAGCATGGGAGTGAAGATACCCGAAGGCGGGCGGGAACGCCATGGGCAATGCAGCAAGGGGGAGTTCGAGGGCAGCTCTTCGTCCTTGCTGAAAAAGTCATTCGGGAACTTAGGGGCATGAAATTAGTGTGTTCATTTCTTTGCTTGCCCAAAGAAACGAACCAAAGAAAGGGCCCCCTGTGTCTCTTGTCCCGCCGCGGGCGGGATTCCCTGTGCTCCTCGATGCTGCCGGGGCTTTGCAAACTCGGCTTCGCCTCAAACAG
>CAYTVV010000024.1:0-33455 GCA_964441875.1 uncultured Desulfurivibrio sp. | reverse complement strand
AGTGCGACAGCGTCAATCAAGAGATTCTGTACCCGATGGGATAAGAGGAATGACGCAAAGACCGTTTTATACTTGGGACGGCGATGTTCTGGTCCTCAATATCCTCGGCACTCCCAATGCCAAGAAAGATGCCATCGGCAAGGTAAAGGGACACCAACTCTGCGTTAGCGTCAAGGCAGTGCCGCGTGGCGGAAAGGCGACCGACTACATGGTGCGTTTCCTGGCCGAGGAGTTTGGTGTTGCGGTGCGTGATATTGAGGTCGTGACCGGCAGGATGAATGTCAACAAGGTGCTGAGGATCAAGTCTCCCCAACGGCTGCCAGGGGTTATCGGGCAGCAAAAGTTGTTTTAATCTCTCCATCACCCGGTAGCAAAAGAGGCCTTTGCTCGTGATTGTTCCCCCTCGAGGCTTCCGTCCTCGGGCTTAGCGGCTGAGGGCGCGCACCGGCGACACCCCAACCCCACACCGCCGCATCCATTTTTTCTTCCCAACTACCATGACCCTCGACAGCCAAGAAAAAGATGGTGTATAGTAGCACTGATGTGCTACTATACATGTGCATTTTTCACCATTTAACCCTTGGAGGCAACCATGCCCACGACTACCATCCGCTTGCCGGAAGACCTGAAAGCCCGCGTCGTAGCGGCGGCGAAACGTTCCGGCATGACCTCGCACGGCTTCATGCTTGAGGCCATTGCGGAAAAAACGGAGCAGGAGAATCTGCGCGCTGATTTCGATGCGGTTGCCGAGGATCGCTATGCCCGCATCGTTGCCTCCGGGAAGACGATTCCGTGGGAGGAAATGCGCGGCTATCTGGAAGAGCGTCTTGCCGGTAAAGCGGTACAGCGCCCGGCAGCTCGCAAACTGGCACGCTGAAAATGTCGCGCATCGAATTGGCATCAGAGGTGGGGGACGACTTTGATCGCATCCTCGATCATCTTGCTCAATACCAGGTTGAAAATCCGGGGGCGCGCATTCGGGAGATCATCGAAGCGATCAACGTGCTGGAGCACAGCCCCATGATTGGTCGCCCCGCGAAAAATGACAAGCGAGAACTGATAATCGGGCGTCGTTCGCACGGCTATGTGGCCTCATACCGCTACATTGCCGAAGTCGACACCGTTTTTGTCCTTGCCGTGCGCAGCCAGCGGGAGGCAGGCTATGCGGAGGTCGGTCCGAAAAAAGACAAGCCATAAAATACCCCTATTGCCATTGAAAAAACTAGAGATCCCCTGTTTTTTTAAATGTTTGACCGCCCCACCGATTCACCTACCATCCTCCGCTGATTCTCCTCCTTTCTTTCCCACAAACCCAAAAGTAATCCCAAAAACCCTGCCCAGAGAACGCAAGGGCTGACTCGGTCGGATCAGATGCCGCAGCTCGTGCAGGGGCGGTTTGCCCTCCTCCGTCGACAGTCCGAACATGAACCCGGCTGCGGCCAGGCCACCGCATCCGGCAATGAGAAAACAGAGGCGAAAACCTGCCATCCCCAAATAGTCGATGAGCAGCCCAGCCAAAATCGGCGGCAGGCCGTTGGCCGTGGAGACCCCAAGAATCCAAAGGCTGGTATAGGCCACCCTCCCCTCGTCCCGCACCCGGCAGAGCATCCCGCTGGCGCTGACCATGGTGAAGGCGGCATTGAAGATCGTGGTGAACACAATGACCGGCACCGCCAGTAGCCCGGTCAGGCGACCGCCCGGCAGCAGTCCCCACCAGCAGAAAGCCAGCACTGCATGCGCAGCCAGAAGCTGGATCATGGCCGGGACGCTGCCGAAACGGTCGGCGGCCCGGCCCCAGAAATGGACGGTGGCGGCCACCCCGATCCCGCCTGCGGCAAGGAGGAGCATGATCCTGGTCTCGGAATAGAAGAGCATGTCGCGCAGATACATCACCGACGCGGCATTGAGCCACATGACCGAGGCGGTGCCCAGCATGGCGAGGACGAAAAATCTGCGGTACTCACCATCCGCCAGCGCCTCGCGCAGGGCTGGCCGCCGAGCGGCAGCTCCGACCTCCACTCCGCCGCTTTCGCCGCCCGGAATCTTTCGGATAAGCTGCACGCTCCAAAAACCTGCGCCAATGCCCATCGCGTAGAGGAGAAAAAACCGGCCCAGCCCCTGCCCCAAGCCAAGAATCAAGGCCATGATCAAAGAAAGCGCGATAATGATCACCTGGCTCATGGCCGCTTCAATGGAGAGGTAGGAGCCGAGGAGCGGTCGGGGCACGATCTCGTGCAACCACGGATACCAGGCGCCCACGCCCACGGCCCGGATGAGGGAAAAAGCCAGGGTGGCGAAGAGCAGCACCTGCCATCCTGCCGCCTCGCCCCAGCGGCTTACTGCCCAGGGGAGAAGGAAAACCGACAGGGAGAGAATATTTCTGGAAAGCCAGGTCCACAGCAGCAGCTTTCGGGGGCCAAGCCACTCAACGAGCGGCACGGTGAACACCACCACCAGCATGGAAATGGGAAGAAAGGAAAGCAACAGGCCCACCCAGGCCGGGGGCATATTGAGGGCACGGGCAAAGAGGACCAGCGCCGGTCCGGCGATACATTGCCAGGAAAAAACGTTGACCGCCGTGAAGATCAGAAAAAGCCGGGGCGGCCGGGGAAGCTCCCGCACCGCCTTGAAATATGCACGCAACATAATGCCCTCGTAAAAAAATCATTTTCAACTTCCAGAGTATCCGCTGCCCTAGCTCATTGCAATGCCAACCACCGCTGCAAATCTTGCCCAATTGCGCGAAGAGGGCTTTTCTTCCCCTGTAATCGCTGGTATAGAGAGAATATTACTCATGTGCCAATCGGTTGGACGTGATTGCCCGAAGCAGCCAAAATATCAAAGGCCGTCACCCCGGCGGAGGCCGGGGTCCAGAAAACCATGGGCCTGGATCGGAGTCTCACTTCGCTCGCTTACCTCCGGCCATCGCCGGAATGACGAATTCAAATTAAAAAACCCGCGACATTAAGCAACAGGCTGCGCCCCAATGCGCTCTTCCGCCTGCCGCTCAACAATAGAGGCACACCATGATCATCACCCCCGTTACCACTCACTCCGCCAAAGGCAAAAAAATCCTCGCCGGCCTGCGCGACCGTTTTCAACTGGCCGACCCTGCCTGCCAGCAGGCCGTGACCTCCATCATCGGTGAAATCCGCCAGCGCGGCGACGAAGCCTTGGTCGAATACATCCGCAAGTTCGATGCGCCAAAGATGAGCGTCAAACAGCTCCGGGTAAGCGACGAAGAGCTGCACGCGGCCATGGAATCGGTGGAGGATGATTTCCTCGACGCTCTGGAGATCGCCATCGAGCGCATCTACACCTTTCATGAGCGGGAAAAGGAGCAGTCCTGGATGGTGACCCGGGAAGACGGCGCCATCACCGGCCGGATCGTGCATCCGGTGGATTCCGCCGGGCTTTATGTGCCGGGCGGCCAGGGCGGCAAAACGCCCCTGGTTTCCTCGGTGCTGATGAACGGCATTCCCGCGGCCATCGCCGGGGTGGAGCGGCGGGTAATGATGACCCCGCCGGATGCAAACGGCAAGGTCAATCCCGCCCTGCTGGTGGCGGCCCAGGAGATCGGGATCACCGAGATTTACAAGGCGGGCAGCGCCTGGGCCATTGCCGCCCTGGCCTACGGCACCAAGACCATTGCCCCGGTGGACGTGATCGTCGGCCCAGGCAACCAGTATGTCACCGAGGCCAAGCGCCAGGTTGCAGGGAGAGTGCGCATCGACATGATCGCCGGGCCCAGCGAGGTGCTGATCATCGCCGATGAAACCGGGGAGCCCGCCTACATCGCCGCTGACATGCTGGCCCAGGCCGAACACGACCCCCAGGCCCAAGCCATGTGCATCACCACCAGCGAAAAGCTGGCCGCCCAGATCGTGGTGGAGCTGAAGAAACAGCTGGCCAAGCTCTCCCGCGCCGAGATTGCCAAAAAATCCCTGAGCGAACGCGGGGTGATCCTGGTGGCCAAGAATCTCGATGAGGCCATTGTCCTGGCCAACGATATTGCCGCCGAGCATCTGGAGCTGATGGTAAGCGAGCCCTTCCTCTGGCTGACCCGCGTCCGCCATGCCGGGGCGATCTTCCTTGGGCGTCACACCCCGGAATCCGCCGGGGATTACCTGGCCGGCCCCAACCATGTGCTGCCGACCATGGGCACGGCCCGCTTCTCCTCGGCCCTGGGGGTGGAAACCTTCATCAAGAAATCCAGCCTGATCGCCTATTCCGAAGAAGCCCTTCGGGCGGACAGCGAGCATATCCAGCTGCTCGCCCGGTTGGAAGGCCTCACCGCCCATGCCAATTCCGTGGCCATCCGGACCAAGAAGAAATAGACGGGCGCCCACGAAATTGCCAAGGGTTCCTTACACATGGCAGGATGGAAAAGATAGCCGATATTTTTTTGCCTTCCCCTTGCTTTCGGAGTATATTGCCTACTCAGTATCCCCCGTACCACATTGTTCCCTTATCATATTACACACAAGGCTCCATGCTAAAAACCATTCTCATAGTCGATGATTCCGCCATGATCCGGCGTATCGTCAGCCAGCTGATCCAAAAGCTAGGGCACCAGCCCCTCACTGCGGAAAACGGCCTCCAGGGATATGAGATGGCGACCGAGGTCCGGCCGGACATGATTATCATGGACATCGAAATGCCGGTGATGGATGGCTTCGAGGCAACCTGGCGGATCAAGTCCGACCAGCGCACCACCCATATTCCAGTGATGTTCTTCACTGCTCTGGGGAGCGAGGAAAATATCCAGCAGGCCAGGGAAGCTGGCGGAATCGGCTTTTTAAACAAACCGATCTGCAAGGAAGAGCTCAGCCAGGCCATCCTCGACATTTTTGGGGCGAACTGACCAGCCATGGCCTCTATTCTGGATCACCTCTTCGACACCTCTTTTCTCGACCAATCCATCGACTACTTGGCCGAGGCGCTTGATCTTGCAATTACCGTGCTCGACAGCGAAGGAATGCCTGTTGCCGACCGCCGGACCAAAGGGGACGACACCCCAGTCAGCCGCACCTACCCTTTTAGTTTTTCCGCCGATATCGGCGGCATTGTCTGCGCTGCGGCAAATCAGGACCGCCTTGACCAAGCCGAACCGCACATCCTCTATTGCCTGGCCGCCCTGAACAGCCAGCTCGTACGGGAAACGGAACTCCAGGAAACCACCGAGGAGATGCTGCAACTCTCCAGCCAGCTCAACTTCCTGTTTAAGGTGGCCAAAAAAATCGTCGGCATTGATGACCTGAAAAAATGCTACCAGATCATCCTGGATGAAATTTCCCAGACGATCAAGGCAGACCAGGGATTCATCCACACCAAAGGCCGCTGGGACGAGGAAATCCGCGTCACCCACCGGATGACCGACGAGGAAGTGGACACAACCCGAAACAGCATCTGCCTGAAACATACGGCGGCAGGCAGCACCATCATCTGCGTCCGTGAAGACGGCGCCTCGCTGCTCTACTCGCCGATCAAGGAAAAAGACAGCCAGAGCGGCCAAATGGTCTTTATCCGCGCCCGCGCCCGTCGGGCTTTTTCCGCCTCGGAAAAACAGCTGGTCGCCATTATCGAAAACATCATCTCGCCGACCTTTGAAACCCTGCGCCTGTACGATAGCCTCCAGGATCTCTACTTGAACACGGTCAAGGCCCTGGCCGCCGCCATTGACGCCAAGGACGCGTACACCCACGGCCATTCCTTCCGGGTAGCCAAGTATGCCATGACCATTGGCGGACAGCTTGGGCTCAACAGCCAGCAGCTCAACGACCTGGAAATCGCCGGGTACATGCATGATCTGGGCAAGATCGGCATCTCGGAACTGATTTTATGCAAACCCGGCAAGCTCACCCACGAAGAGTTCTGCCTTATCCAGAAACATCCGGTCTTCACCGACAAGATCCTCCAGCCCATCAAGCTGCCGATCCACATCCTCGAAGGCGCGGCCCAACATCATGAGCGGATGGACGGTACCGGTTACCCCAATGGTCTGGCAGGCGCGAACATCTCCCTGTTTGGCCGAATCATCGCAGTGGCGGATGTCTTCGACGCGCTCACCTCCAAACGCACCTATCGGGAAGCCTTGCCGGTGGAAGAAGCGCTCCGGACCCTATGCGACGGCATCGACAGCCTGTTCGACCGCGAGATGATCATCGCCTTCCTCTCGGCCCTGCGTTCGGAGCGGAGCAAGGAAGTGCTCGCCGACATCAACATGGGGCTCCGATACGATGACATCCATAATTTAAACCAGTTTCTCATCGAACTGAAGGAATTCGCTCTGGACGTCAACCGGAATTGACCCCGTCCGGCCGACGATAACCAAGGAAATCCATGCAGGTTCTCAAGCATTTCTTCGACAACAACAAGAACTGGGCGGCCACGATCAAAGAGGCCGACCCTGATTTCTTCACCAAACTCGCCAACCAGCAAAGCCCCGAGTACCTCTGGATCGGCTGCGCCGACAGCCGGGTGCCGGCCAACGAAATCGTCAACATGCTGCCCGGCGAAATCTTCGTGCACCGCAACATCGCCAACGTGGTGGTCCATACCGACCTCAACTGCCTTTCCGTGATCCAGTACGCAGTGGATGTGCTCAAGGTCAAACACATCATCGTCTGCGGCCACTACGATTGCGGCGGCATTACCGCAGCCCTGGAAAACAGCGAGCACGGCCTCATCGACAACTGGCTCAGGCATATCAAGGATGTGTACCGGTTTCACCAGAAAGAGATCGACGCCCAGCCCAGCGAAAAAGAAAGGCTCGACCTGCTCTGCGAATTAAACGTGGTGGAACAGGTGGCCAACGTCTGCCACACGACCATGGTGCAGAACGCCTGGAAATCAGGACAGGAGCTGGCGGTGCACGGCTGGATCTACCGGGTGAGCGACGGCATTCTCAGGGACCTCAACGTCTGCACCACAGGCATCAAGGATATTCCCCTGATTCAGCGCATCGCTTAAGTAGGCCTTCGTGTTTCACTCTTGATGGTTTCGCAGATAAGCGCAGACTTCGCAAGATCGTCGCCCGGTAAAAACCGGGGTCCAGACTTTCAGCAACTATCCAAAAAACACTGGATCGGAGTCTCGCAAGCTCGCTTACCTCCGGCTTGCGCCGGAATGACGGGATGTCGCGATTTTTGACTTTTTGCGAGTCCATCGTCCTTCACTTTTCATTCTTAACCCACAACCATCCCCATGCCTGTTTTCCAATTAAGCGACAGCCTCCTTTTTCCGCCCCCGGCCTTGGCCAGGGAAGACGGCCTACTGGCGGTGGGCGGCGACCTCTCCGTGCCCCGCCTGCTGCTCGCCTACCAACACGGCATCTTCCCCTGGTACTCGCCCGGCGAGCCGATCCTCTGGTGGTCGCCGGACCCGCGTCTGGTTCTGTTTCCCGCGGAGTTCCATCTGGCAAAACGGTTGGCCCGCACCATCCGGCAGCAGGTATTCAGCATCACCTTTGATACGGCTTTTGCCCAGGTGATCCGAGCGTGCGGCCAAACCCGCCGCAAGGAGGGCCAAGGCACCTGGCTGGACGAGGCGATGATCGAGGCCTACTGTGCGCTGCACGACCAGGGCTATGCCCATTCGGTGGAGTGTTGGCAGGGTGGGGAGCTGGTCGGCGGCCTGTACGGGGTGGCCTTGGGCGCGGTATTTTTCGGGGAGTCCATGTTCAGCCTGGTCCCGGATAGCTCCAAGGTGGCCCTGGCCGGACTGGTTGAGCTGTTGAAGGATTGGGATTTTGAGCTGATCGATTGCCAAGTGGGCACCGGGCATCTACAGCGGCTGGGGGCCAGGGAGATCTGCGGGGAGGAGTTTTCCACCCGGCTGGCCCAGGCGGTGGCCAGGCCAAACCGGCTGGGTCGATGGAGCAATACCTGAAAAAGATGGGAAGAGTTTTTCGGCAGCCTTAAGGAGCACAGAAAAGATACAAATGAATTCCCCAAACTTGAGACAACAGATATTGCTTCTCCTTTGCCTGATGCATGCGGGCCTTTTCGGCTGCGCCTCCTTCAATGAAAACGCCGGTAAAATAGCCGCGGCATCCGGTTTTCACAAAGACTATCTTACTGTCGGCACATTCGAGCTGCTGACTTACTCCCGCATAACATCTCCCGGCTCTCCGGTTACAGTATACATTGAGGGGGACGGATCTTCCTGGCTGTCAAGACATCGTCTTTCCCCGGACCCGACGCCGCGCAACCCCATTGCTCTCAAGCTGGCGGCATTGGATCATGGGGCAAACGTCGTGTATCTCGCCCGCCCATGTCAGTATGTGTTGAAAGAAGGAAAGGGGCAGTCCTGCCTCCCGCTCCACTGGTCAACAGGGCGTTTTGCCGAGGAGATTATTGCCGCCATGGATGCCGCTTGCACAGATATCAAGAAAGCAGCTGGGGCATCGGAATTGCACCTTGTCGGGTATTCAGGAGGGGGAGCTATCGCGGTCCTGCTGGCGGCAAGGCGCGATGATATTGCCAGCATCCGGACTGTTGCCGGCAATCTCGATCATGCCGAGGTGAACCGCTTTCATGGAGTTTCGCCGCTTACCGAGTCGTTAAATCCCATTGATGTCTCACGGGCAACAAGCGCGGTGCCGCAGCTTCACTTCGTGGGTGATGATGACACCATTGTCCCGCCAGATATCGCGCATCACTTTCTCGACCGGCAGAATCCCGCCGCCTGCGGGAAGATTATCCATCTCCCGCAGGCAACCCACACCCACGGGTGGGAAGCCGCCTGGCCGGACCTGCTTCACGTCCCCATCCCATGCATGAGACAAACTGACCTCCCTTGACTCACGACACCGGCACGGATGCCCGACAGATCATTCCTGATGCTCGGGCGGCACATCCTTGAGGGCCTCGGGAGGCAGGACGTAGGATTTTTCCACCAGCTCATGGTTCCATTCCAGAATTTCCGGAAACCGGAGCCCCGGCAGCACCTGAACCGAGAAAATTTCCTGCACCGACCCTTCAAAGCGTAAAAAGGCCACGGTCTGCCCGGTGTTGAGATCAACGACCCAGACCCCGCAGGTGCGCTCTTTCAGTCCCTCTCATCTCCATGATCAAAGCCCTGCATAAATCCCTTTTGGCTCATCGAAGCGAACATACCAGAGTTGAAATCCTCGGGAACTTTTGCCATGATACGTATACCCCCGTTTCTGTAGATACGGCGTATTGGTCCCCAATGCTTCCAGCTTCCGGTTCTCCAATTCGATGACCATGCCGTGGGCTTGTGTCGCGTAATTTTTCTTGAGATTCGAAAAAGTTACCTTTGTAACTTCCTCAAACAGCCGATAGCTGCCTCTTGCGGAAGGTTTGATGAAAATTCTGAAAAAAAAGTAGGGATTGTCCGGAATATAAAAATCAGACAGATAAACTGTTGAAACTCCGACAAGTGAATCCTGGCGATCAAAAATCATTGTAGAGACTTGGCTGACACGCTGCTCGGCTGTTTGCCGAACAAGCGCGTCGGCGTTCAGCCACAGATCGATAATTTCCATTCGTCTCCGTTCGCCGATGTTTTGATACACAAATTCTATGCGATGACCCTTCATTTCTCGTATCCTTCAATGCGCACTTCACGTAAAGGCACTGTCGTACCGGGCCGCTCCGCCCCTCCGCGTGCGCAAAAATTACCCATCTCCCGCAGACAACCCGCAGCCGGGGTTGGAGAACCGTCTGGCCGAAACTCGACGGATCATTCCTGATGCTCAGGCGGCACATCCTTGAGAGCCTCGGGAGGCAACACGTAGGATTTTTCCACCAGCTCATGGTTCCATTCCAGAATTTCCGGAAACCGGAGCCCCGGCAGCACCTGAACCGAGAAAATTTCCTGCACCGACCCTTCAAAGCGTAAAAAGGCCACGGTCTGCCCGGTGTTGAGATCAACGACCCAGACCCCGCAGGTGCGCTCTTTCAGCCGGTTGGTTATGGGTAATCCGCTGAAGGTCGCGGTTTCACGGATCTGCGACAAGCCGATAAAAGCAAGCGGCCCGCAAAAGTCGAGGCCTCGGGTGAACCCCGGCATCTGGGCGATGGTTTTCAGCTTTCCGGCTTTTTCATCAACCTGGGCAATACTGCCGTTTCCCGACTCCAGCAGCAAGAGGCGATCATTGTACCAACGGGGCGAGTGGGGCATGGACAAGCCCCGCAGCAGCACCGCATTGGTGTCGATATCCATCAATAGGCCACCATCGGCCTTGTTTGCGCGCCAGCCACCCGGGGTATCGGTTTCGCCAAGCATGGTCACATATTTGGGCTGCCCGTTCCGCATGCCCAGCCCGTTGAGGTGGCAGCGGTCTTCCAGATACAGAGCCGAGATGAAAGGAGGCCGCCATCTGGGAACAAAGCTGTGCTCATCATCAAGGGTGCACAGACAGGAGAATTTGGTGTTGATGAGCCAGAGCTGCTTGTCCGCGCCCCAGGCCATCTCGTGGATGTCGATATTGCCGGTGACCTGGAGATGGTGGGGCAGATAACATGCGTCGTGTTTGCCCGCAGGCTCGAGTTTGCCCGCCACGCTGGGAACATTATGCATGAAGCACACTTCGGAAGCCGTCCCCAGGGCCAGGCGCGGGTGGCAAATGGCCATGCCCATGGGTTTCTTGAATGGAATGAAATGGGTGTTGAGCGCCCCGCCTTCCGCCCGGACCAGAATCAACTTGTTGGCCTGGTAAGTGGAAACAGCCAGGGAGATGCCAAGCTTGTCGAGCAGGTCCGGGAAATTTGTCGTGTGAACACTTCGGAGGTCGGAAACGGGCTGGTTCTCAAGGGCGGGATCGGACATTCAGGTACCTGTTATCGAACAGCGATTGGGGCTGGCTCTCTGCCTTCGCTTTATCTGCTGACTTAAAAAAACCAAGGGGGAGACCGCCACACAGGCAATACTCCCCCCGGATTCAGATTATGCTTACCTGCGGTTAAAACTCATAACGGAGTTTGGCATTGACGCTGTTGGCCTCAAAATCATCGCGTCCGGTATAATTGTAGCCCACCCGGAAACTCAGATTGTTTTCAATCTCATAGTTCATGCCAAGGTCTAACTTCCATGAGGTCTGGGCCGGATCGCTGCCCCTGGTGACAAACGAGGTGTTCCCGCCGATAAAGCTGCTCGTCGCCTCGATCTGATCGCCGACCAGATCACGATACACCATGATCTCCGCCTCCGGCCTCAAAATTCCATTCCCGACCTTGAATTGCCGCTGCACATTGACCCCGGCCCCAACCTCGAACACATCGTAGTCCTGCGACTGCACCTGCAAAGCCTTGGAGGTTCCGGTCCCGTCGCCGTTTTCGCTGTAGCCGTCGATGGCGATATGGCTGTAATTGATGGCGGCCTGCGGTTGCAAACGCCAGGCGCCGGTATCGCCGAGGAGATAGCCGGCCACGACGTTGGCGCCATACAGGGTGCTGTCATATGCCGCCGTGATCATTTCGGCATCGGCATAACGAACCGCATCGTTGTTTGCCACGCCTGCGCTGATGACGGCCTGGGTCTGCCAGGGGCCAAAAGCATGCTTGCCATACACGGTAAGAATATGACTGATGCTCTCCACCCCGTTGGCGGTATTCTTAGTGTCCGCGTTGCTGTCGCCCCGGGTGAAGGCCAGCCCCAGCCGTGAGCCATCTGCAAGCTCATGGTCATAGCCGAAAGTGAGGTTGACGGTTTTGGCGTCAAAGCCATTGATGCCGTCCCTCATGTCCTGTTTGGCGTCGGTGTACCAGACCTCGCCCCAGAATCCCTGAGCCACCGTGGGATCGCCGGTGTTGACCCCGCTGCCCTCGTTTCCAGCCCCGGAACTCGGCGCATTGCTGGCAACCTGTTGCAGATGGTGCGAGATCAGGGAAGAGGCGCCGCCCTGCATGCCGATCATCCCGGTTACTGCCGCACCGCTCGCATCGGGGTGCCAGGTCTCAGGGTTGCCGTTGATGTCGAATCTGCCCGGGTTATTGGTGTACAGATCCTGAAGCGCGGCAAAGCCGTTGCCGGAAAGACCGGAGCCCGCAAGGGTGGTGAAATCCTTTGCCGCAACGGTTACCGCCAGCCTCGTTGTGTCA
This sequence comes from uncultured Desulfurivibrio sp., assembly GCA_964441875.1. Lineage (GTDB taxonomy): Bacteria > Desulfobacterota > Desulfobulbia > Desulfobulbales > Desulfurivibrionaceae > Thiovibrio. Next base: position 21,387 of record CAYTVV010000024.1, on the reverse strand, counting down.
TTGGCGCCCACCCCTGCCCAGCTTACGTTAAAAAGAGGCCCGTACGCCAGGTTGAGATTGGCCTGGCTCCAGGTGGAAGGATTTACGCTGCGCAGCAGGTAGTAGGTGTTGCTTGCCCCAGGCGCAAGAAGATTATTGGCCGGGCGGATATCGAAGGTGGTCCCGTTGGCCAAGGTGGCGGTGCCGAGGATATTGAAGTAGGGATTTCCTGTGGCGTAGGTGTTATCCCGAGCCGCGTCGAAGTTCGCGCGCAGGGTGGCAGTGGATGCAGTGGCCAGATTGTTGATCGTCATCCTGCCGCTAACAAGGCCGCTCACCGTGACGTTGGCCTGGGCATCTGCCGAGATGGCATAATCGCCGCCAGACACCGTGCTGGTCCGGTCAATGGAAATGGTAGAGGCAGCGCCCGTGAGACTTTTGATGCCGATACTCGAACCGGTCACCGTCGAATTGACCAGGGTTATGGTATTGCTGCCATATACACTGGCAGCATTGATTCCAGCAGCCTCTGACGTACCTGCACCGGTTGCGGTTGCCGTGATCGTGGAGTTGGTGATTGCCAGCGCATTGTTCCCAAAGAAACTGGTAGCCAATACGCCGGTCGCAACCCCGTTAACCCCGGTCGTGGAGGCCGTGATCGTGGAGTCGGTGATGGCCAGGGTGGCTCCTCCTGAGATGCTGTCGGTAGCGACTCCTGTAGCAAGCGACCCTGTGCCGGTGGCGGAGGCCGTGATCGTGGAGTTGGCGATCAGCGTGGTGGTTCCAGAGTAGCCGCTTGCATTTACGCCAAAATTATTCGAACCATCGCCAGTGCTGGTGGCCGTGATCGTGGAATTGGTTACCGTAGCCGAGATATCTCCCACACCGCTGAATGCAAAGACGCCAGTAGCATTTTCGGTGCCGGTGGTGGAGGCCGTGATCGTGGAGTTGGTTACCGTCGCCGAGCTATCTCCAAAACCGCTGTATGCATAGACGCCATAAGCAGATCCTGCGCCGGTGCTGGTGGCCGTGATCGTGGAGTTGGTTACCGTCGCCGAGATATCTCCCACATTGCTGAATAAAGAGACTCCATAAGCAGACGCATTATTGCCGGTGGCGGAGGCCGTGATCGTGGAGTTGGTTACCGTCGCCGAGCTATTTCCTCCATTAATGCTGTATACAGAGACTCCATAAGCAGACGCATTATTGCCGGTGGTGGCCACAGTCACCGTGGAGTCGGTGACTGTGGCCGTCGCATCACCACCAACATTACCCACCGCCACCGTTTCCGTGACCGAGACCCCGGAAATGCTGACCGATACTGGTGCTGGGGGGACGAATGCCTGCGCCGCGATGCTGCCGGAAATAAGAGAGGCGGCAAGAAGCATGGTTACCGGCTTCAGTGTTGCGTGTATTTTGTGTTTCTGTTTGTGCCTGCGTAACAAATCACGTTGGAATCTGCGTTTCAAAATCTTTCCCCCCCCCCAGCGAACAATTGATAAAAAAGCTTCCCGCAAAGGCAAGCCGCCTTTGTTTTCCTCATGTCCAAATGGAAAATTATGTCATGTATACATCGCCGGGCAACACTTGTATGCAGGGGAAAATACGGCCTTTTTGTGGGGGAAATTACGGACAGGCGAAGAGGTGGGGCGCGGGACGGGCTGGTTCTCAATGTCGGGATCGGACATTCAGGTACCTGTTGTCAAACAGCGATTGGGGCGGGGTTCTCTGCCTTCGCCTCTTTTGCGGACTTTAAAAAAACCAAGGGGAAGACTGCCGCACAAGCAATACTCCCCCTTGGTTTCAGGTGTGTTTACCTGCCGTTAAAACTCATAACGGAGTTTGGCATTGACGCTGTTGGCCTGAAAATCATCGCGTCCGGTATAATTGTAGCCAACCCGGAAACTCACATTATTTTCAACTTCGTAGTTCAGACCGATGTCCAGCTTCCACGAGGTCTGTTCCGGGTTGCGGCCAAGGGTGACAAACGAGGTGTTTCCGCCGACAAAACTGCTCGTCGCTTGGATCTGATCGCCGACCAAATCGCGATACACCATCGCCTCCGCCTCAGGGCGCAAAATACCCTTGCCGATCTTGAACTCTCGCTGCACATTGACGCCAGCCCCGATCTCGAACACATCGTAATCCTGCGACTGAACCTGGAGCGCCTTGGAGGTTCCGGTCCCGTCGCCGTTTTCGGTATAGCCGTCAATGGCGATATGGCTGTAGTTGATCGCGGCCTGCGGCTGCAAACGCCATGCTCCCGTATTCCCAAGGAGATACCCTGCCGTCACATTGGCGCCGTAGACCTTGCTGTCGTAATCCGCGGTGATCCTTTCGCTGTCCGCGTATCTAATCGCGTCGTTGGTCGCCACGCCCGCGCTCAAAGCCGCCTGGGTCTGCCAGGGGCCGATGGCGTGTTTCCCGTAAAGGGTCAAGATGTGGCTGAGGCTCTTTACTCCGTTGGCGGTGCTCTGGGTGCCGACGTTGCTGTCGCCCCTGGTGAAGGCCAAGCCCAGACGGGAACCGTTGAGAATTTCCTGGTCGTAGCCCACGGTGAGGTTGACGGTGTTTGCGTCATAGCCATTGATGCCGTCGCTGGTGTCCTGTTTGGCATCGGTATACCAAACCTCACCCCAAAATCCCCGGACAGCTGCGGCGTCGCCGCTGTTGATGCCGCTTTCTTCCTTTCCGCCCGCCGGGGTCCGCACACTGGCAACCTGTTGCAGATGCTGCGAAATCAGAGAAGAAGCGCCGCCCTGCATACCGACCATCCCGGTTACCACCGCGCCGCTCGCATCGGGAATCCAGGTTTCAGGGTTGCCGTTGATGTCAAATTTGCCCGGGTGGTTGTTGTACAGGTCCTGAAGCGCGGCAAAGCCGTTTGTGGTAAGGCCGGAGCCCGCAAGGGTGGTGAAATCCTTTACCGCAATGGTCACCGCCAGGTCCGTGGTGGCGAACATGGGATCGCCTGCCCAGCTTACGTTCATCAGAGGCCCATACGTCAGGTTGAGATTGGCCTGGCTCCAGGTGGCAGGATTTGCGCTGTGCAGCAGGTAGTAGGTGTCGCTTGCCCCAGGCGCGAGAAGATTATTGGCCGGGTGGATATTGAAGGTGGTGCCGTTGGCCAGGGTGGCGGTGCCGAGGATATCGAAGTAGGGATTTTCTGAAACCAAGGTGTTATCCCGAGCCGTATCGAAGTTCGCGCGCAGGGTGGCGGTGGAACCGGTGGCCAGATTGTTGATCAGCATCCTGCCGCTGACCAGGCCGCTGACCGTGACGTTGGCCTGGGCATCTGCCGAGATGGCATAATCGCCGCCATACACCGTGCTGGTCCGGTCAATGGAAATGGTAGAGGCAGCGCCCGTGAGACTTTTGATGCCGATACTCGAACCGGTCACCATTGAATTGACCAGGGTGATGGTGTTGCTCCCAGTCCCACTAGTAGAAACTGCCTGGATTCCAATCCCATCGCCGTCAGTTGCGGAGGCCGTGATCGTGGAATTGGCGATGGACAGTGTGTTGTTGGCGCCTGCTGTGCTGCTGAATGCAGAGACGCCAGTAGCATGCGATTCTGCGCCGGTGGCGGAGGCCGTGATCGTGGAGTTGGCGATGGACAGCGCGTTGGTTCCACCAAACTGGTTGAATGACTCTACGCCAAAAGCATCCGACCCTGCGCCGGTGGTGGTGGCCGTGATCGTGGAATTGGCGATGGACGGCGCGCTGGTTCCTCCAACGCTCCGTACCAAGACCCCCACGGCATGCGACCCTGCGCCGCCGGCGGTGGAGGCCGTGATCGTGGAGTTGGCGATGGACAGCGCACTGGCTCCTGAATCGGTGCCGGCAAAGACTCCTGTAGCAAGCGACCCTGTGCCGGTGGCGGAGGCCGCGATCGTGGAGTTGGCGATCAGCGTGGTGGTTCCAGAGTGGCTGCTTGCATTTACGCCAAAATTATTCGAACCATCGCCGGTGCTGGTGGCCGTGATCGTGGAATTGGTTACCGTCGTCGAGCTATCTCCAGAACCGCTGTATGCAGAGAGGCCAACAGCAGATCCTGCGCCGGTGGTGGAGGCCGTGACCGTGGAGTTGGTTACCGCCGCCGAGCTATCTCCATGCACGCTGAATGCAAAGACGCCAGTAGCATTTTCGGTGCCGGTGGTGGAGGCCGTGATCGTGGAATTGGTTACCGTCGCCGAGCTATTTCCATACTTGCTGTATACAGAGACTCCATAAGCAGACGCATTATTGCCGGTGGTGGAGGCCGTGATCGTGGAATTGGTTACCGTCGCCGAACTATTTCCATCCTCGCTGAATACAGAGACTCCTCTCGCCTGCGCATTATTGCCGGTGGTGGCCACAGTCACCGTGGAGTCGGTGACCGTGGCCGAGGCGTCCGCGCCGGGATTTATGGCCACCACTGTTTCCGTGACCGAGACCCCGGAAATACTGACCGATACTGGTAAGGGAGCCATTGCTGCCTGCGCCGCGATGCTGCCGGAAATAAGAGAGGCGGCAAGAAGCATGGTGACCGGCTTCAGTGTTGCGTGTATTTTGTGTTTCTGTTTGTGCCTGCGTAACAAATCACGTTGGAATCTGCGTTTCAAAATCTTTCCCCCCCCCCAGCGAACAATTGATAAAAAAGCTTCCCGCAAAGGCAAGCCGCCTTTGTTTTCCTCATGTCCAAATGGAAAATTATGTCATGTATACATCGCCGGGCAACACTTGTATGCAGGGGAAAATACGGCCTTTTTGTGGGGGAGATTACGGACAGGCGAAGAGGTGGGGCGCGGGACGGGCGGCCTTGCCGGCCGCCTCTACTTCTTGTTCCGGATGGCATAGCGCCGGAGCGCCTTCATGCCATCCAGGTGGAGTTTATCGATAATCCTGGCGCAGTACGATTCCACGGTGCGGATGCTGATGGCAAAACAGCCGGCAATATCGGATGTTGTTTCACCCTGAGCAAGGCTGGAAAGAATCTGCCTCTCCCGCTCACTCAGCGCGGCCTTATGCTTTGCCGCAAGATCCTTGTCCGCCTGATTCCGCACCGGTCCTGACTGGTCAGAGAGATCCGCGTCGACAACGAGTTCCCTGATGCGGCTGAAGGCTTCTTCAAGGTTTCGGTGCTGGCGCCCCTTCTCATCGCTTAACGCCTTATGCCTGACCGCGGCTGCGGCAATCTCGATGAGCTGATCTTTTTCAACCGGCTTGCAAAGGTAATCAAAGGCGCCATTCCGCACGGCTGCGGCTGCTGTGGCCACCGCGGGCGCACCGGTTATGATCACCACCGGGGTATCGATGTCGATTTCCCTGATCTCCTGCAGCAGGTCCATTCCGGTTCGCCTGCCCGGAAGATTGATGTCCATGAACACGGCATCATAGGAACCGTTCAACAGCAACTCTCTGCCACCGCAGTAATCTCCGGCAACATCAACCTGGTAGCCGACCATTTTCAGAAAACGCTGAAAGGTGGCGGCAAGCAATTCGTCATCCTCAATGATCAACAGGTGTTTGTTCATACGCAGGCGGCTCCCGATCCCGTAACGGTGGTTTCATCAGACAGACAGGCTACCGGCAGCTCAACCGTTACCTGTGCATATTCTCCTACAGTACTTTCCATGCTCATGCGTCCGGAATGTTCATCCATAATTTGCTGGCAGATGTTCAACCCCAGCCCGGTGCCGGTCTCCTTGGTGGTAAAAAACGGTTTTTTGACCGTAGCAAGCAGAGCCGCCGGAATCCCGACGCCGTTATCCCAAAAGGTTATCCGTACAAAGGGGCGTTGATTGACCTCAATCCCGGAGGCCGCAATTTTAATTTGTTTCTGATCAACCGCATCACCGTGCCGCTCCTCAAGTGCGTGCATGGCATTGGTCAGGAGATTGAGAAAGACCTGCTCAATCTGCTGGGGACGCACCATGATATCAGCAAGATCGGAAGGGATCTGCATGGTCAGGGTTATATGTTTTCTGCGAAGCTGCGCCCCGATCATGTCCAGCGTCCCCTGCAACATCCCGGCTACGCTGAACGGAACCGGATTTATGGCCGGCAGGCGTGAAAAGAAGAGCAGACTCTTTATGATTGCCGCAATTCGCCTGCCCTGTTTTTTTATGACGTCGACATCATGCTCCATACTGATTCTATCGGTATCTTGCAGCAACAGATCGGCGGAGTTGATAATCGTATTTACCGGAGTATTGATTTCATGAGCCACGCCTGCCGCCAACTCTCCCAGAGAGGCAAGTTGGTTCGATCTGATTACCTCGGCCTGAGCCTCTTCCTTTTCACGCTGCATCACCTTGATGCGGTCCGCAAGGCCAAAGGAACTGAACAACACATCAAGGATTGAGCCGATCAACAACCCCTCCGACGTGACCCAGGTCATGGGCAGGACACTTTTTACACCGAGCATGAAAGAAACCAGGCCAAGAAAACGAAAAACGCGCGCCCCAATAAAGAAACGGGCCGGAAGATACCCGCGACGCAAGCAGATCACACCTGTTACCATAGCGATACAAGAGGAGAAGAACGCGACAAAAACCATGGTGCGTTTCCATAGTTCTGGAGGAGCAACCAGGAACATGGGCAGGGAGAGAACAGCGGCAAACATCACCATTTTCAGAATACGGTCCATCCGGGGGACCGCCCGGGAGGTTGACAGAAAATTACGGCAAAACAATACTCCGAAAAAAATCGGCAGGCTGCTGAGCATAGGCAGATAATGATTGATCCACAACAGCTTGGCGCTGCTGAATTCAATCGCAAGCCCTTTGGCAAAAGCGATATACAGGGCAAAACAGAAGATATCGAGAATATAATACAGATAGTTTCTGTCCCGCAGGGAAAGAAAGATAAACAGGTTGTAGGCCACCATAATCAGAATAGCCCCGAAATACCCCCCCTCAAACACCTGCTTGTAACCATCCATATGCCTGAAGGCATCTGGAGACCAAACCGTCAACGGCATCAGCATGCGCCCCGAGCTCTCGGCCCGCAGGTAGAAGGTCTTTGCCGGTCCGTTGATAACAAAGGGAAATACCGGATTTCTATGCCGGAACTCGCGGATTTTCATCGGCCGCAGACTGCCGGCCTGCATCAGATCGAAGCCTCCTTCCGGGCGCTGAGTGTAGAGGTCTATGTGCTCCAGATGCGGGAAATCAAGTTCAAGCAGCCACCTTCTTTTTACGCCTGCTTCATCTGCTATACTGAACCTGACCCAGTAGACGCTTGACGTAAAGTCGAAACTTGGAACAGCTCTCTTTTCCAGCCTGAACCGGCTTGAAAACGCAGGAGAGCTTACATCTGCGATGGTTAAGCTTCCAGTTTTGTCCTCCAGGATCTCCAGATGTCCGGCCAGCGGAAACGCTTCTGCCGCACTGTCAAGGACGAGAGGGGGCAAAGCCCCTTTGCAGGGGGACGCTGTGACGAAAAGCATCAACAGCAGAAAGCAGTAAGGGAGAAATCGCGACATGGAAGTCATTTCGTCAGAATGTAAAAACGATACGGCTCATAACGGGAACGCCTCGGTTATTCTGCTTCATTTATACAAGAAGTGTCAGATTAAATCGCGATTATTTCAATTCCTCACGCATGGCGCACCTCACATCGCCTTCTTCTCGAAGTACGCTGCGGATTTTTTAATTTACGCCCGCGCCGTTCGACAAACGCCATCGCAAAAAAAACTGGCAGGTCGGCTTGGGTCGGTTTACCATCGGTATTTACGAAAGAAATACTAGGCGTCCGAAACCTCATTTTTCTGCACTCTTTCGAAGGTTGCGATTCCATGAATACAACGACGAATGTTGTCTGGCATCACGCCACGGTGACCCGCGAGCGGCGTGAACTGCTGAATGGTCATCGCGCCTCCGCCCTCTGGTTTACCGGGCTTTCCGGTTCCGGCAAATCCACGCTCGCCCATGCCGTGGAAGAACAACTGCATGGCCTGGGTTGCCGGACCTTTGTCTTCGACGGCGACAATGTCCGCCACGGGCTGTGTTCCGATCTGGGTTTCAGCAGCGAAGACCGGAGCGAGAATATCCGCCGAATCGCCGAAATGACCAGGCTATTTCTCGATGCCGGGGTAATCGCCCTGTGCGCTTTCATCTCTCCCATGCGCGATGATCGGCAGAAGGTGCGGGATATTGTCGGAACGGACAATTTTCTGGAAATACACTGCGACTGCCCTTTGGAAATCTGCGAGCAGCGGGACGTGAAAGGGTTATACCAAAAGGCGCGGGCAGGCCTGATCAAGAACTATACCGGCATTTCTTCCCCATACGAAGCGCCGGAACACCCGGATCTTCGCCTGGAAACCGGGAGAGACCCGCTGGCAGACTGTGTCGGCAAGGTGCTGAAACGGTTGCAAAAGGATAGAGTCGTCCCCGAAAGGGTTGGTTAATATCATGCCCGTCCAAAGGTCCGCAGGAAGCCTTACGGAATCGTGAGATTGGGGATGAATCTTCTCAGAAAGTCTCGCCAAACCTGAGAAACAGATCATCAAGGGTATCAATCCCGGCAGGATCAATCCCCACCTGCCTTGCCACGGCCCGATACACCTCCGTCCGCGAACACCCCCTCTCGCGCAAGGCGGCGAGAGACAAAGCGCCGTCCGATTTGGAGAGCTTCCGGCCATCTTCGCCCCGCACCAGGGGATGGTGCCGAAAAACCCCTGCCGCAAAAAAATTGTCCCCGTGCAACCCGGCGAGAAAAAGCTGGGCCGCGGTGGAGGCCAAGAGATCCTGGCCGCGGACAATGAGCGTGATCCGATCATCCAGATCATCGACCAGACTGACCAACTGGTAGGCTGGCAGATCTTCCTTCCGCCAGAGAACAAAATCTCCCATGGCCTTGCAAAGCGCCACCTCCTGCCCTTCCACCCGCAACACGCTCCCCTGCGGAACCCGCACCCGTTGCGCCTGCCCTGCCCAGGACGTCTCCGGCCCAACAGAGCGCTCCCGACAAAACCCTGGATACACCCCCTCCGGCGCGAGGCTCCTGATCATTCTGCGTGAACAGCCGCAGGGATACAGATGCCCGAGGCGACGAAGCTCGGCCAAAAATTCACGATACCGCTCAAGCCTGAGTTGTTGAGAAAACCGACGGCGAAAATCATCCGGGCCTGTGGGGCCTTCATCCCAGGTGATCCCGAGCCAATCAAGCTGGAGGAAGATATCCTCAAGATACTCGGGCTTGGTGCGCAGGCAATCGGCGTCATCGATACGCAGCCGGAGCATGCCGCCCGCCTTGCGCACCATCAGCCAGGTGAGGAGAAAATTAACCGCGTTGCCGAGATGGAGGAGGCCACTAGGAGTGGGGGCTATGCGGGAACGGGTTATCATCTTCACTCTCCGAACCGAAAGAGGGTTAGAATGAACTGCTCACAGCCCACCGCAGTAAACGGCCACAGGGTGCCGCAGATGCGCGGAAGAGGCCTGCGAAGTGTGCTATTGCACATGAGCAGACCGATGACAAAGCAGATGCGGTGCCATGTCGCCGTTTACGTTAGAAAAGCTTGCCGTCCCGGCTATGCCTTAGAATAAGCTGGCGAAACATCTCGATGATGCCCCTGGCCAACAGATTGATGGACTGGGCATTGATATTCTCCCCGGCCGAACGGTCGAGCAGGATATTCAATTTCGAGGCAAAGCCCTCTTCCGGCTCCCAGTAGTTGATCAAAAAAGGCACCTTGGGCAGGGGCAGAATCAGGAGGGAATGGTCCGCGCCGCCGGAGAGGGCCACGGGCTTGGCCCCGAAAAGATGGAGCATCTCAAAAACCAGATCGCGGTGGGCGTCGGCCAGCTGGCGCAAGGGTTCTTCGCAGCGGTGACTGAAATACTGGCTCCATTCGGCAGCGCCGGGCAAGGTGGCATAAGGCACCCACTCGCCCTGCGGCTCTTTGCCCTTACAGAGGAGTACATAATAGAGCAGGGGCACATAAATCCAGTGGTTGAGATGGCAGTCGGAAAGCATTTCCCCTGAGGGGGTGATGAGAAAATCCTTGCCCAGACAGTTGATGGCCAGATTCCCCCCCACCAGCCGCGCCCCGATCCGTGGGGCAACAAGAGAAAAATCAAGCCCAGACACCTCCCGTTGCAGCGCTTGGATGGCCTGCTGATGGTCATCTTCCAGGGAGCGACGCCGGACAATCCTCTGGCTCAACTGCTTGGCCGCCGCTGAATCTAAATACGGACACGCAGCCAATTGCTTTTGCCCCTGCAACACTGCTGCGGCAAAGGCCATGCACGAGGGAACCCCGCACTGGCCGCAGTTGGTTTTCGCCAGGGCCGCATAGATCTCCAAGGGATTTTTTATCTCGGACATGGCTCATGTTCTCCCACAAAAAAAAGAGGCCGACAGGCCTCTTTTTTCACCTGCACCCTGGAAGCCCAAAACAATCAGGCGATTGTGCTCCACCCTGTAGATTTCTTGATCCCACCGTCATGGTTGACTAGCAGGCATTCAAGGCCGGGGCGGCTATTGATAAAGGCAAGACCGTCCGCAGGCTTCATGACAAAGAGCGCGGTGGACAGGGCATCGGCATCCATCACCGACTGCGCCTTGACCGTTACGCTGGTGGATTGCACCGGCGAATGACCGGTACGGCCATTGATGATGTGATTGAAGAGCTTTTCCTTGTCGTAGAAAAGCTCGTAGTCGCCGGAGGTGCAGATGGCGCCGGTGCCCATTTTGACGATCTCGGGATAATTCTTCTGTTTAGCCGGATCCTGGATGGCCACGGTCCAGGGCTTGCCCTTGGCCGCCGTGCCGCTGGTGCGGATATCGCCGCTGCAATTGATGAGATGGTTGCTCACCCCGTTGCGGGTCAGGAGTTCGGAAATCCGGTCCACGATGTAGCCGGGCGCGATGCCGTCCAGGGTGATGCCCATGCCTTCGCGGACAAAGGAAACCTTGCCTTCGGCAAAACGGATATGCTCCGAACCGATCCGCGGCAGAAGCGCGGCGATCTCCGCCTCGGAGGGCTTGCGCCCTGCGGCAAAACGATCTTGGTAGAGATCGAGCGCCGGTTTGACCGTGATGTCAAAGGCCCCGCCGGTTTGCTTGTGATGGTAGAGCGAACGGGCCACCACCTCGACGACCTCCATCTGGCCTTGGGGCAGAGCGCCGGTCCGGTTCAGCTGGGAGAGCGGAGTGGATGCATCGTGACGGCTTAAGAGCTTGCCCAGTCGGTCAACCTCATCAAAAGCCAGGCCGATGGCATGCTGCGCCTCATCCCGCGAAGGATGGATGGCGGTGATGGACAGAAAAGAGCCCATGGACAGCCTGGTCTCGGAAACCTTGTATTCCTTGGGGCCGAAAAGAACCGCCTCCGCCTGGGGCGTGGGCAGCAAGGCCGCGCTTGCCGCGCCGAGGCCGAGCAGGCCGGAAAGCTTCAAAAAGGTTCTTCTCTGCGGATTGCACAGATGTGGCATGATTGACTTTGTCTTCATCTTTTTCCTCTTTTCACTATCTAGGATGCCATCTTCAGGCCTTCGGCCTGCCGGGCAATGGCTGCTCTTCCTTCGTACTTCCGCATGATGTTGCGGGGACATTTTTCCACGCAAATTTCCTGGCACTCCGGGCCATAGGCAATGCATTTCGGATGGTCGATCTTGATCAGGCCGTCCACGTAGGCAATGGCTTCGGCCGGGCATTTCTTCACGCACATCTGGCAAGAAATACACCCCACCTCGCAGACCTTGCGGACATTCTTACCCAGGTCCTTGGTGGAGCACGGCACATACACCCTGGCCTTGAGAGTCATCAGTTCAATGATCCGCTTGGGGCAGGCGCGGACGCAGGTGCCGCAGGCCACGCATTTGTCCGGGTCCACCTTCGGAAAGCCGTCCACCATGGCAATGGCGTCAAAGGGACAGCTCTCGGCGCATTCCCCGAGACCGATGCAGGCGTAGTTGCAGGCGGACGGGCCACCGAAGCCAAGATTGGCCGCAGTACAGGAGGCAAAGCCGATGTACTCGTGCTTGTGGCTGACCCGGCCTTCCTTGCGGGAACAGCGGACCAGGGCGATCATGTCCTCCACCTCGGTCATCTTCTTGCCGGTGAGCTGGGCCACCCGCTCGGCCACCTTTTCCTTGCCCGGATAACACAGATTGGGCGGCACTTCGGGATTGGTGACCACCGCGATGGCGTAACCTTCGCAGCCCGGATAGCCGCAGCCGCCGCACTGGGCGCCGGCCAGGGACTCCAAGACCTCTTCGATCAGAGGATTGGCCTCAACGGCGAATCGATGCGCCGCCAGGGCAAGGCCGATGCCAAAGAAAAGGCCGATGCAGCCCAGGAGAGCGATGCCGCCCAAGGCGAGTTTGACTAATGCTGGATCCATTTCCACACCTATCCCACGTAAACCACTAAAAAAGAGTCAGCCCGGAGAATCCCAGAAACGCCAGGGCAAACTGTCCGGCAACGATAAAAGCGATGGGCACGCCCTTAAAAGTCGTCGGAATATTGGCCAGCTCCATCCGCTCCCGCACCGAGCTCATCAGATACAGGGCCAGAAGAAAGCCGCCGCCTGCCCCCAGGGCAAGCATGAAGGACTCCAGAAAATTGTATTCGTTGTCCGCCAGAATCAGCGGCACCGCGATGATCACGCAGTTGGCAATGACCAGCACCAGATACACGCCAAAGGCGTTGAACAGCGCCGGGTTTACCTTGCGCAGCACCGTGTCCACCGCCTGCACCGTTAGAGAAACCAAGCCGATGAAAACCACGATCTGCAAAAAGTTCAGGCCATAGGGCTTGAGGATGAACTGGTAAAAAAACCAGCTCATGATGGCACTGACCACCATGACCATGGTGAAGGTGAGGCCCATACCCTTGGCCGTGTCCTTGCGCTTGGAGGTGCCGAAAAAGACGCAGAGCCCCAGATACTTGGTAAAAACAAAGTTGTTGATCAAGAGCGACCCGACCAGAATGGAAAGCAGGTAGCCGAGATAGGGCTTCATCACCTTAAAGGTCGCCGCCGCCCCGCTTTCGGCAAGACCGCTGACAGCAACCACATGGGGCAACCTGGCGTTGAGCGGCTCCTTGAAGGTCAGGGTGGCGGTTTTTCCATCCTCGGCCAGGACCACGCTTTCCAGATCCAGCTTGATGTCCGGGTCCTGCTCCTCATACACCCTGTAGTTTGCCGGGTTCTCGACTGCGGCCCGGTCCACGGCAGAAGCAAAGGTCACGACGATTTCGTTTGTGGCCTTGCCGAAGGACTTTCCGGCAATCAGCTCCTGGGCCTGCGCCAGCACCGGCAGGGCAAGGAGCAAAACAAGGGAAAGCAGTATCCGTTTCCAGTTCGCAGTCAAACCGATACCTTTGTCGGCTGCGCTGCGCGGCTCCTCACCGTACTTCATGCACTGTCTCGTCGCCGCTCGCTGGCCTTCGCGGTCTCGGCTCGACTGCTTGCTGGAATCAATGTAGGTAGTCATGGTTCAGGCCCGCTTGGCTCGTTTGTAGACGATCTCGATATAGTTGAAAAAGGCCATCATCAGGCCGACGCAGAAGAACCCGGCCAGGGGCAGCACAAAGAAGAGCATCGGCTTGAAGCCCAACACGTCATAGCCCAGAAGGGTGCCCATGCCCAACAGCTCCCGGACAAAGCCCAGGGCCATCATCCCCAACATGAAGCCAAGCCCCATGCCGATACCGTCCCAGAACGAAGCGTTGAGGTTCTCCTTGGAGGCGAACATCTCCAAGCGCATGGTGATGATGGCAAAGGCGACGATGAGCTTGATGAAGATGCCCATCTTGGCGTAGGCCTCGGGCAGATAGGCAGCCAAGACCATGTCGATCACCGTTACCCAGGTGGCGATGGTCAGGGTGTACGTTGGAATCCGAATCCGGGGATGGATGACGTTCTTGAACAGGGCAATGGTGCAGCTTGAACAGACCTGAACAAAGAGCACGGCGATCCCCAGCATGAAGCCGTTCATCACCGTGGTGCTGATGCCCACCGCCGGGCACATGGAAAGCACCAGCCGGAAGATGGGGTTCTCGTTTAAGATCCCGTTGACCACCAATTGCAGGTTTGTTTTGTCTGTCGCCACTGTCACATTCTCCTAAAAAGGCGTCGCGATATGCTGTTCGACCAAAACCCGGTCCAAGATCGCCAAGCGGTAGGCGAATTTCTTCACCAGCGCCTTGACCCCGTTGGTCACCGAGCGGCTTGAAATGGTCGCGCCGGTGAGGGCGTAGATATCGTCATCCTTGTACTGCTCCTGAATGCTGGCCACCTCTTCCGCGCCGAGACCGTTCTTCTCTGCCTCCAACGCCTTGAGGTATTCCTCTGGCAGGGGTGTTTTCACGACTTCCAGCTTCTTGACCGTTTCCAGGGGCTTGCCCTTGAACTGTTTCTTGAAATAGTTTTGGACGATTTCGCCCCCCAGACCAGGGTCTTCCTCGTGCTCCATGATCTCAAGACCGAGAATGGTAAAATTCTGGTCCAGGGCCAACATCGCACCGATAAAAGTCTTGAAGCCGGGAAACCTGCCGGGCAGCAGGTAGGCCGTTCTCTTGCCGCCATTGGTGACCACGATGGTTTGGTCGGCATAGCGGATAGCCTTGCCCGCGCCGATGGCCGCGCCAATCGCCGGGGTGCGCTCTTCCGCCTCGGCTACCTTTTCCGCAGTAATAGCCACGGGGGCCTGGGCCACGAAGGTGCCCGCCAGATCAATGGTCACAAAGGAAAACGACCCGTCCCGCAGAGGCAGGAGATAGCCCATGGCCAGGTCCTCGCCTTCGCCGACGAGGTAACGGTACACCTCATGCATGGCCACGGTCTCTGGGGCCGGATTCTTTGCCGAGTAGCCCAGGAGGCTGAGCATCACCTTCTGCTCACGAACATGGGCGTTATGCTTTTTCGCCTTGTTGGTGGCGATGAAGGCCACGCCCATGACCAGCCCGGCCAGCAGACAGGCCACGGTCAGCCGGAAGATAATAGTCAGGATATCCTTCATTTTGCACCTCCCTGGAGAGGCGCAAAACGCTTGGGCTTGAAGAATCCGTCCAGCACCGGGCTCACCGGATTCATGAGCAGGATGGCGTAGCAGATTCCCTCGGGATAGCCGCCTTTCAGCCGGATCAGCACGGTAAGCGCCCCCACCCCGACTCCGAAGATAAGTTGGGAGGTCTTGTTGGTTGGGCAGGTGACGTAGTCGTTGGCCATGAAAAAGGCCCCGAGCAAGGCACCGCCGGAAAGCACGGCCAGCAGCGGATCGCCGCTAAACAGGCTCTCGCCGCCGAAACACCAGGAAAGCAGAGCGATGGTGCCAATGACCGAAACCGGGATATGCCAGGTGATGTAGCCGCGATAGAGCAGATAAAGCCCGCCCAACACGATGAGCAGGCCGGAGGTCTCGCCGATGGAACCGGGCCGCCAACCGAGGAAGAAATTGGTGTAGAGATTGGCCCCCACGCCGAACTGATCGCTGAAGGCCCCGAGCCCCTGGGTCTTGAGCACCGCCAGCGGGGTGGCCGTGGCAATGGCGTCGATGGGGGTCCCCAGGTAGGAAAAGATCGCCATATCGGAGAGCGGCGGCAGCCAGGCCGAGGTCATGGCCACCGGGAAGGTCGCAAGGAGAAAAGCCCGGGCCAACAGGGCCGGGTTGAAGATGTTGTAGCCGATCCCACCCAGCAGATGCTTGCCGATGGCAATGGCCATGACCGCGCCCAGCACCGGCAGCAGGGGGGAAACCCCAGGAGGGATGACAAAGGCGATCAGCATGCCGGTGATCACCGCGCTGCCGTCGCCGATGGTGATTCGGCGGCCCAGGGCCTTCTGGGTTGCGGCTTCAACCGCCACGCAGCTGGCCACGCTGACCGCAGTGATGATCAGGGTCTGGATGCCGAAGATAAATACTGACAGAACCAGGGGCGGCACCAGGCAGGCCACCACGGTCCACATGATTTTCTCAACCGACTCGCCGCTCTTCACATGGGGGGAGATGGAAACTTTCCACAACCCCTGTGGCGTATTGGGCAGCTGGGTATCTGAAGCGTGCTCGTTAATGGCCGTTCTCCTTCGATTACATTCTAAAAAATCAACGCTTGGCCTTCATCTTGGCCAGCCGGACGAACTGGACCAAGGGGCGTTTGGCCGGGCAGACATAAGCGCAGCAGCCACATTCGAAACACTCGAACACCCCGAATTGCCCGGTATCCTGCGGCCGACCCGCCTCCACATACAGGGCGATCTCCTTGGGCTCAAGGCCCATGGGGCAGGCCTCCAGACACCAGCCGCAACGGATGCACTGGGAATGGGGGGTGGTGTCAATCTCATCCTCGGCAAGAAACAGCACCGAAGAGGTGGTCTTGGTCACCGGGATATCAAGACTCGAAACGGCAAAGCCCATCATCGGCCCGCCCATGACGATCTTGGCCAGCTCCGGGGTGGTGCCGCCCAGGTAGGCAACGATATCACTCACCTTAGTGCCCACCTTGACCAGCAGGTTGGCGGGCCGCTTGATCCCCTTGCCGGAGATGGTCATAACCTTCTCGTACAGAGGCTTGGTGAGCACCACCGCATCGTAGATCGCCCTGGCGGTGCTCACATTGTGCACCACCACGCCCACGGCCGAAGGCAGGGCAAAGCCGGGAACCTTGCGCCCGGTGATGGACTGGATCAGTTGTTTTTCCGAACCCTGCGGGTACTTGACCTGCAAGGGCTGGACGACAACGGTGTATTCCGGGGTGGAGGCAGCGGCAGCCGCCTCGCTCATGGTCTTGATGGCGTCGGGCTTGTTGTTCTCAATGCCGATGAAACATTTCTTGATGCCGAGGATTTTGAGGATGACGGTAGCGCCCTCGACAATCTCCTGAGCCTTTTCCAGCATCTGGCGATGGTCTGCCGTGATGTACGGCTCGCATTCAGCGCCATTGAGAATCAGGGTATCCACCGGGTTGTCCGGGGGCGGGTTGAGCTTGACATGGGAAGGAAAGCCCGCGCCGCCGATGCCGATGATCCCGGCGCCATGCACCTTGGCCAAGAGTTCTTCCTTGGCGAGCGCCCGCCAGTCGCAACGGAAATACTGCGCGGGCACCACTTCTTTATTGGTCTGGATGGTGATAGAGGGTGCGCTGACGCGCATGGGGTGGCCGGACATGCCCAAGGCCTTGATGGTCCCGGCAACCGGGGCATGGAGGGGAACCCCGAGCCCTTTGGTCACCTCGCCGATGACCTGACCTTCCTGCACTGCATCCTTGGGAGCCACCGTGGGGGTGCAGGGGGCGCCGATATGCTGGCCAAGAATAATCTCAAGCTCGTCGGGCACCGGCATTACCTCGATGGCGAGGTTCTCGGTCAGGCTCTTTGATGCAGGCGGATGTACGCCGCCTTTGGGGAAGGTCAGTAAGGATGCCATGTCACATTCTTCACGGGGGTTATCGGCACAAATCGCTAGACACAACTTGCCGAAATTAATCCGAATTTCAAACAACAGGGTTTCAGCGACAACATGCGATGCATGCAGCGCCGGGAAGGAATTTGATTATTCCTTTTGTCTTTTTTTGTCAAGGGAAAATGGCCCGGTTTCCCCCCTTGACAATCCATTTATTGTGGTGTAATGCAGTGAGTCGCTAAATTCGCCTTGTACGGTTGAAATTTCTCGCTATAATCATGAGTTTTCACCCTGCTTTACGGGCGCATATTTTTTTCCATAAGCACAAGGCCGCTGGCTGGGCTTTGTGCTTATGACGAAGCCATCATTTATTATGCAAAGGAGTGACACATGTGCCGGTTAGCCATGAAAACCGCAAGTGAGCCTTTCTCTCCCTTCTCGGTTCTGCAGGCCATGGAAGCCATGCAGGAAGGGTATGACGGCAGCGGCCTCGGCCTGCTGCTGCGGGGGCTTAAATTCGCGGATTACAAATACAACGCCGCCGACCCGATTCTTTCGGGCATCGCCCACAGCGAAGCAGCGCTGGCCCGTCTTGACCATATTATGGACAAGGCCGGATTCACCCTCAAGTACGATCACGAGTATGACGTAAAAAAGGCGATGATCGAGGCCCAGGACCGGCACAAGTATGTCCTCCGGGTGTACAAAAAGCCCGCGGCCTGGAGCAAGCTGAACGCCCAGCAGGTTGAGCACGAACTGATGCTGACCCGCCTGGCGCTGCGCGCCGACGGCGAGGCCCACGGCAACGATCTCACCGCCTTTTCCCTGTGGCCCGACGTGGTCATGATCAAGGAAGTGGGCTGGCCCCTTGACATCGGCCTCGCGTTGGGCCTGGATTCCGGCCGGATCACCAGCCGGATCTGCATGGCCCAGGGCCGCCAGAACACCAACTACGGCATCAACCTCTATGCCTGCCACCCCTTCTTCATCCAGGGGGTCGCCACCATGACCAACGGCGAGAACACCGCCTTCATCCCCATCAAAGATTGGCTCACCGGCCGGGCCTACCCCGGCTACATCGGCTACCAGTCCGACTCCGAGGTGTTCGCCCATATCCTCCATTATGTAACCAAGCAGCTCATGCTGCCCCTGGAAGCATACAAGCATGTGATCACCCCGCTCAAGAACGAAGAGCTGGCCGTGCATCCCCAGGGCGATTTCCTCCGGGGTCTGCGCGACGCCTGCCGCCGTCTGATCATCGACGGACCCAACGCGGTGATCGGCACCCTGCCCGATGAAACCTCCATGCTGGTCATGGACGCCAAAAAGATGCGCCCCGCCACCGTGGGCGGCAAGCCCGGCGAGTGGGCCATTGCCTCCGAGATGTGCGGCGTTGACGCCATGATCCCCGACCGGGATCGTTCCAAGGATTTCCAGCCCATGCGGGAACACACCGTTATTATTCCTCCAGACAGACAGGAGTTGCAGATATGGTCTCAGTTCGATCAATTGCCAATACACCAAGCAGCCTGACCCCCAACGATCTCCCCTGGATCATTGAGCACCGCGAAGACCGTTGCACCCTGTGCGGCAAGTGCGCGGCGGTATGTCCGGTGGGCACCCTGAATCTGACTTACATGCGCAAGCGCATGCCCCATCTGGTGCTTTCCGCCACGGAGCGGGGCAGTTCGTATAAGACCTTTGTCGGCATCCGCCAGTCCACCGAGATCGGCAAGCGCTGCATCGGCTGCGGCTCCTGCTCCCTGGTCTGCCCCAACGAGGCGATCCAGCCGCTACAAAATCCCGGCCGCGACCGCTTCCGCTTTGTCAACACCCAGCAGGGCGAACCGGCCAAACGCGGCGGCCGCCGCAATGTGCCGGGCGCGAGCCTGCTTGACCGCATCATCTTCGACCGGATCTCCATGCTCACCGATCCGGCTCTCGATGCAGGCCGCCACGAATTTTCCTGCAACACCCTGCTCGGTCGGGTGCTGCCGCCGGAGGAATATGTCCGGCGTAAGCTGGCCGGGGAATGGATTCCGCCGGTGCGGGAGATCTTCCCCTTTGTCATCGGCTCCATGTCCTTTGGCGCGCTCTCCCCCAACATGTGGCTCGGTCTTTTGCAGGGCGTGGCTTATTGCAACGAGGTTCTGGGCATTCCCGTGGTCATGGCCACCGGCGAGGGCGGCTGCCCGCCCTGGGTTCTGCGCAGCCCGTTTCTCAAATACATCATCCTCCAGATCGCGTCCGGCTATTTCGGCTGGGACGAGATCATCCGGGCCATCCCCGAGATGCAGTGCGATCCGGCGGCCATCGAGATCAAGTACGGCCAGGGCGCCAAGCCCGGCGACGGCGGCCTGTTGATGTGGTTCAAGGTCAGCAAGCTCATCGCCCGTCTGCGCGGGGTGCCCGAGGGCGTAGATCTGCCCTCGCCGCCCGTACACCAGACCCTCTATTCCATTGAGGAGTCGGTGATGAAGATGATCCAGACCATGTCCATGGCCTGGAACTTCCGGGTCCCGGTCTATCCGAAGATCTCCGGCTCCACCTCGGCTAAATCCGTGTTGAACAACCTGGTACGCAACCCCTATGCCGGCGCCTTGATGATCGACGGCATCGACGGCGGCACCGGCGCAGCCTACAACATCAGCATGGACGCCACCGGCCATCCCATCGCCACCAACGTGCGCGAGTGTTATCTCGACCTCTGCGCCCAGGGCAAGCAGAATGAAATCCCCATCTTTGCCGCAGGCGGGGTGGGCAAGAACGGCAACGTCACCCAAAACGGCATGGCTCTGATCATGCTGGGTGCAAGCGGCGTCCACATGGGCAAATTCATGATGCAGTCCGCCGCAGGCTGCCTCGGCACGGAAACCAATCGTTGCAACGTTTGCAACATCGGCCTGTGCCCCAAGGGCATCACCAGCCAGAACCCCAAGCTCTACCGCCGTCTCGACCCGGATCAGGTCGCCCAGCGCGTGGTGGAGACCTTCATGTCCATCCGCACCGAGATGAAAAAGATCATGGCGCCCCTGGGCCGCTCCCAGAGCCTGCCCATCGGGATGTCCGACGCCTTGGGCATCGATGACAAGGATGTGGCCGAACGTTTAAATATCAGATACGTCTGTTAAGGAAGGAGTACGCTGTGAGTAAAGCAATTGTCGTAAAAGGGCTTGATGCCAATGGCCAGCGGATCAGCTCCAAGAATTTCGAAGAGCTGGTGCAAAAGGCCTTTGCCAAATCCAGTCGATTGAAGCTGGAAACCTACGGCCAGCACAATGTGGGCGGCCGGTTGAAAAACGGTGGCAAGAAGGTGGAGATCGAGGTCAGCGGCCCCTGCGGCCAGCGCCTGGGCTGCATGGGCATGCCCGGCACCACCATCGTCTGCGACGGACCTGCCTCCGATGACGTGGGCTACCTCAATATCGGCGCGGAGATCACCGTCAAGGGCGACGCCACCAACGGGGTCTGCAACGCCATGGCCGAGGGCAAGGTCTACATCGGCGGCTCCATCGGGGCCCGCGGTCTGACCATGACCAAGTGGAACCCCGAACACCAGCGTCCGGAGCTGTGGGTGCTGGGCTCGGTGGGCGACACCTTTGCCGAGTTCAACTGCGGCGGCATCGGGGTGATCTGCGGCGTCGAGGCCAAGAACCCGAAAAACGTCCTGGGCTACCGCCCCTGCGTCGGCATGGTCGGCGGCTGGCTCTTCTACCGGGGCAAAAACGACGGCTCCTACGACAAGAAGAGCGTCATGGCGGTGCTGCCGGACGATGCCCAGTGGGCCTGGCTCATGGAGCGGATGCCCGCCTATCTCAAAAAGATCGGCCGCACCCGGCTGCTGAAAAAGCTCTCCGTCCGCAAGGAATGGATGATGCTGATCTCCATCCCGCCCCAGACTCGGGCCTTGATGTTCTCCGGCCCCATGCCCATGGCCGAGTTCAAGCACAAGATCTGGAATCCCGGCTTCGGCGGCGGCGACCCCATCCGCGATCTGGCCCCTGGGCTGGACCGCAGCCCCATCGGCATGATCGAGACCGGGGACTTGCGGCGGCGGCAGCCCTTCTGGGCC